>CALMUW010000094.1 GCA_937872985.1 uncultured Alphaproteobacteria bacterium | reverse complement strand
CCTCGCTGCCCAGCATGAAGCTTGAATCAGAACTACACTGATTTGGGAATCCCAGATTCCGTCAAAAAACAGCAGGCTCTAGGACAACCTGATTTTTGACGAAATCGTCAAAAGTCAGAAAAGTTGCTCGCCATCAGGAAGTTAGAGCGGACGCTTTGATGCAATCAAAGCGCATTCCGCTCTCGGGTCGAAGTAAAAAGGCGGGGTTTTGGTCCCGCCTTTTTAATTCCGGAAAATGCCGTGTTAGTCCCAGTCACCAAGAATGTGATTGCTGGTGAACAGATGGCCCCGCGCTCCTGCGGGCGCGCCGCCAAAGGCCCAGGTCAGGCTGCCGCGCGCCTGAAACGCCGTTTCCGACTCGCCATTGGCAAAGACCGTGAGGGTGCCGACAGTAAGTCCGGTTGTCAGCGGCACCGCATCAAACCGGTATTCACCGGTGGCCGATGCATTAAGCAGCCCGACATGCTGATCAATGTAATCACTCTTCATGAGATAGGCATAATTAAGGTCGCCGCGCAGCCCGAAATTCTGGCTCAGTTGATGATGCAGGCCCAGTCCGGCATTGATCAGCCAGACATCGTTGCCATGGTCCTTGTACGTTATGCTGTCGGAGACACCCGCGGTATTCGTCGCGCTGATCTTGGCCGACATTGGATCAATGATACCCAACCGCGCTTCAATCCAGGTGGCGTCGCTATAGGCATGCATGGCCTCAAGCCCATAGACTAGGGTGTTGCCGTTAATATCGGCATCAGTCAGACCCGCATCGTCCAGAAAAGTGCCGCCATCAAGCGATAGCATGGCCCGCTCATAACCGACATAGGCACCAAGCTTGGTGGCGTCCGATATGCGGTAAGTGATATGGGCCACAGCCAAGAGGTCGGAAAGGTCGCCCGAGGCATCGACGTCAGGATGAATCCAGTTGAGCGGCAGGAAGTTATAATCCAGGTCAAGCTGACCACCGAGCGTTGTGCTTAGCGGCTCATAGGCCACTTTGCCGCCGATATTGAGGTAGGGCGCATAGAGTTCCTGGCTTGAGCCGCTCGGATCATAATAGATGAACTTGGCACCACCATGGATCTGACCAAACCAGCCGCTGTCGAGGGGCGCAAGATCGGCGGAAAAAGCAGCAGAACCGGACAAAAGCACGGCGGCAGTCACGGCAAGCAGGCGGCGCATGGTCGCAATCCTTCAAAAATCAAGCTTACAGATACCGGACCATAATGATAATAAGCGGTCAATACAACAAATAAATACTGTATTATTACCAGAATGTTACATCTGGCCGGCCATCTCGGATGGTCATGCCGTATGCTACGGCAGGTTATCGCGCATGAAGATGTCGATGCGGATGCGCTCCTGCTCGGCGATGACCGGAGCATTGTCGGCCTTGGCCATGAGCACACGCACGGCAGAGCGCACCTCGTGGCCCGGGTCCTGATTGATGATGGCGTCGATGGTGCCGCGGATGAGCGCGCGGCGCGAGGCGTCGGTCACCTCATGGGCGATGAACACGATGTCCTTGGCCCGACCCGCCTTCTCCAGCGCGGCGACGATGCCCGGCGTGCCGCCGCCGACGTTATAGATGCCGATGAGATCGGGATGATCCTTCAGCAATTGCGCCGCCATTTCCTCACCCCGCGCCGAGTCGTCACGCGATTCCCGCACCGGCAGCACCGCGAGATCGGGATACTCATGCGCCACCACCTGCTCGAAGCCGAACTGGCGTTCGATGTGGTCGCGCAGCGCCAGTGACCCGGCGAACAGCCCCACCGTTCCGGACAGCCCGCGCAGGAAACGGCCCATGAGATTGGCCGCCGTGCGCCCCGCCGACGAATTGTCGATGCCGGCATAGTGCAGCCGCTTCGATCCCGGCACGTCCGACACCAGCGTCACCACCGCCACGCCGCGCGCCGTCAGCGCGTTGATGGCCTCGCGCACCGCCGGATGGTCCAGCGCCACCAGCGCCACACCATCCGCCTGTTCCGCCGTGATCGCGTCCAGCATGGCGGCCAGCGCCTCGCCGTCGAACACGTCCACGTTGGTGACGGTGATGGCGACCCGCTCGGCGCTCATGCGCTGGGCGGCTTCCTCCACTTCGGCATGAATGCGCGTCATGAATTCCGAGGTGGACACCGGCAGGATGAAGTGAAAGCGATATTCCCGCGCCCGCGCCAGCCGCGCCGCAATGCGGTCCGGCTGATAGTTGAGTTCGCGGATCGCCGCCTCGACCTTGGCCACCGTGGGCGCGCGCACCCCCGGCCGGTGGTTCAGCACCCGGTCGATGGTGGCGACACTGACGCCCGCCCGGCGGGCCACATCCTGAATGGTGAATTTTGCCATGCCATCACTCAAGCAAGGCATCAACGCGATGTCAAATGATGGTTTTCACTCATCCTCACCCTTGAAAATTGAGACGATCCCGTCAACTCGCCCGACCCCTTGCATTTGCCGTAATCCGCCAACACCATGCGGCAGCGTGAGAAGTGGGACGTGACCCTGATGAAATTTCGCCTGGCCCTGCTGGCCGCCCTGACGCTTGCCCCTGGCGCTGCTCCGGCGCTGGCCCAGCAGCAGGCCGCCCCCGGCATCGGCGGGGTGGCGCGCCTCATCACCCTGGCCGAACCCAAGGTGGCCGATCCGCGTGGCTGGGCGGTGGACCTGCTCGACGTGCTCCGCCAGCACAGCTTTCCCCAGAGCCGGGAGAACGTCTGCGCCGCCATTGCCGTCATCGATCAGGAATCGAGCTTCGTGGCCGACCCCGCCGTGCCAAATCTCGGCACGCTCTCGGAAAAGGCCATGCGCCAGAAGTTCCTCAAGGTGCCCATCCTGGGCCGCATGGCCTTGAACTTTCTCGACCGCACTCCCAGCCCCGAGGACAGCTACATGGAACGCATCCGTTCGGCCCGCACCGAACGCGACCTCGACATGACCTGGCGCGCCATGGTGGCCGATGCTTCCAGCCGGGCCAACATGGGCTTTGTGGTCAATGCCGGTCTGTTCAATACCCTGATCGAGGAGCACAACGAGATCAGCACCGTGGGTTCCATGCAGGTCTCGGTGAAATTCGCGCTCGACGAAGCGCGCAAGCGACGCTGGCTGCCCATGACCCTGGAAGACACCTATGCGGTGCGCGACGACCTCTACAGCCGCCACGGCGGCATGTATTACGGCGTGCTGCAATTGCTCGGTTATGACAGCGGCTACTCTCAGAAACTCTACCGCTTTGCCGACTACAATGCCGGGCGCTACGCCAGCCGCAATGCCGCCGTGCAGCAGATCATCGCCACCCTGTCAGGCGTGAAGCTGGCGCTGGATGGCGACCTCCTGACCTATGACAAGACCGGCAAGGCCCTGCCCCGGGTGAGCGGCACCGAAGCCGCCCTGCGCAAGCTTGCCGCTAAACTCGACCTCGGCCTCACCAACCAGCAGATCCGCGATGACCTGCTGCGCGAGAAGGACCAGAGCTTTGCCGCCTCGCGCCTGTTCCTCGCCCTGCGCGATGCCTATCAAGCCAGGACCGGCAAAGCAGCGCCCTTCGCCGTGGTGCCGCAAATCGCGCTCGCCAGTCCCAAGATCAAGCGTCGCATGACCACCAGCATATTTGCCGAGACCGTGAACAGGCGTTACCAGCGCTGCATGGCCGCGCGCTGACCGGAATATCGCGGCGCAGCGGGGGCCACCTGTCGCTATTGTCTGGACCACGCCGCTTTGTGACCGCCCTTGCCCATTGACCAAAACCATCAGGCCGGGACAAACTGAGGCCACAACTCAAATCGGGTGAAGATGATGCGATATGAAGCTCCGGCAACGGTGAGCGCGGCGGTATCACTGCTCGCCAAGGAAAAGGGCCAGGCCTTTGTCATGGCCGGCGGCACCGACCTTCTGGTGAAAATGAAGAGCGGTCTGGTCGAGCCGGACCTCATCGTGGACATCAAGCGCATCAAACCCCTGCACGAGGTGAAGAAGACCGCGAGCGGCATCACCATCGGTGCCGCCCTGTGCAATGCCGCGCTGGGTGAGAATGCGCTCCTGAGGAAATTCTGGCCCGGCGTGGTGGAAGGTGCCACCCTCATCGGCTCGAAGCAGGTGCAGGGCCGCTGCACCATGGCGGGCAACCTGTGCAATGCCTCGCCCGCCGGCGATGCGGTGCCGGCTCTGGTCGCTGCCGGGGCCAAGGCCGTCATTCAGGGGCCCAAGGGCAAGCGCAAGCTCGCCATCAGGGATGTCCCCGCCGGGCCGGGGCGCACCAATTTAAAGAAGGGCGAGATCATTACATCAATCGAATTGCCCAAGCGCGAGGCGCGGTCGGCGGATGCCTACCTGCGCTTCATTCCGCGCACCGAGATGGACATTGCCGTGGTGAGCGCGGCGGTGAACCTGACGCTCGACGCCAAGGGCGTGGTCAGGAAGGCCGCCGTGGCGCTGGGGGCCGTCGCCCCCACGGTGCTCGACGTGCCTGCCGCCGCCAGGGCCCTGGTGGGAACGAAGCTCGATGATGCGGCACTGGAGAAGATGGCCGCGGCGGCCCGCGCCGCCTGCCGCCCCATCGACGACAAGCGCGGCACCGCCGCATTCAGAACCCAGGTGGCTGGTGTGCTGGCGCAACGCGCGGCCCGCACGGCCTATGCCCGCGCAGGAGGAAAATAATGGCCGGCATTCACGTCACGACCACCATCAACGGCGATGCCGTTGAGTTCGTCTGCCAGCCGGACGAGACGCTGCTCGATGTGTTGCGCAACCGTCTGGGCCTGACCGGCGCCAAGGAAGGCTGCGGCACGGGTGACTGCGGCGCCTGCTCGGTCATGGTCGATGACCGCCTCACCTGCTCGTGCCTGGTGCTCGGGGCCGAGGCCGAGGGCCGCGCCATCGAAACCGTGGAAGGCCTGGCGCAGGGCACCGAGCTTCACCCGCTCCAGCGCCTGTTCATCGAACATGCCGCCCTGCAATGCGGCATCTGCACCCCCGGCGTGCTCATCGCCGCCAAGGCCTTGCTGGAAAAGAACCCCGACCCCTCCGAGGAGGAAATCCGCTTCGGTCTCGCGGGCAATCTCTGCCGCTGCACCGGCTATGACAAGATCGTGCGCGCCGTTCAGGCCGCCGCCAGGGAAATGAGGGGAGCCTGAACCATGGCCACACTCAAGGAAAACAACCTCGCCAATCCGACCGAGGCTTCGCCCCCCACCACCAGTGAGGCTGGCCCGCATGAGCCGCTGCTGGTCAAGCGCGACTTCAAGACCGTGGGCACGCGCCCGCTCCGCCCCGACGGCGTGGACAAGGTGACGGGCCGCGCCCGCTATGGCGCCGACCATAACCTGCCCGGCCAGCTCGTGGGCCTGGTGCTGCGCTCGCCCCACGCCCATGCCCGCATCAAGGGCATCGACACCGCGAAGGCCGCCAAGCTCGCAGGCGTCAAGGCCGTCATCACCGCCGCCGACCTGCCCGATCACACCGGCGGCGATGAAAGCCTCTTCGACATTCTCGACAACTGCATGGCGCGCGATGTCGCCCGCTATGACGGTCACGCCGTGGCCGCCGTGGCCGCCGTCGATGCCGCAACCGCGCGGGCCGCGCTGAAGCTCATCAAGGTGAACTATGAGGTGCTGCCCCACGTCACCGATGTCGATGAAGCGGTGAAGCCTGGCGCGCCCCTCATCAATAAAAAGAATTTCACCCGCGGGGTTGAGCCTGCGCCCGCCAAGCCCTCCAACATCGCCAAGCGCTCCACCTTCGGCCATGGCGATGTCGCGGCGGGCTTCAGGCACGCCGATGTCATCATCGAGCGCACCTATAGGACCGAGCAGACCCATCAGGGCTACATCGAACCCCATGCCTGCGTCGCCTCGGTCTCGCCCGATGGCACGGGCGAATTGTGGGTCTGCACCCAGGGCCACTTCGCCTATCGCCAGTGGTGTGCCGCCATCCTCGGCATGGACGTGGCCAAGCTCCGCGTCACCTCGTCCGAAATCGGCGGCGGCTTCGGCGGCAAGACCCACATCTGGATGGAACCGCTGGCGCTGGCCCTGTCGCGCAAGGCCAACCGCCCGGTGAAAATGGTGATGAGCCGCGACGAGGTGTTCCGCGCCTCCGGCCCCACCAGCGCCACCTCCATCGACGTGAAGCTGGGCGTGACGAAGGACGGCACCATCACCGCCGCCTCGTCCACCCTGCGCTACAGCAACGGCCCCTATTTCGGCATGTGGGCCGAGCTGGGCGCCATGACCGCCTTTGCCTGCTATGACCTGAAGAACGTCGAGACCATCGGCCTTGAAGTCTTGGTCAACCGGCCCAAGGTGGCGGCCTATCGCGCCCCCTCCGCGCCGGAAGCGGCCTTCGCCATCGAAAGCGCGGTGGACGAGGCGGCCAAGGCCATCGGCATGGACCCGGTGGACTTCCGCATCCGCAACGCCGCCAGGGAAGGCAGCCGCGCCTCCTATGGCCCGGTCTATGGCCCCATCGGCATTGGCCCCACGCTGGAAGCCGCCAGGAACCACCCGCACATGAAGGCCCCCCTCGGCCCCCATCAGGGCCGCGGCATGGCCTGCGGCTTCTGGTTCAACTTCGGCGGCCAGACCTGCTCTGACCTCAACATCGGGGTCGACGGCACGGTGACCCTGTCCGTCGGCACCATCGACGTGGGCGGCTCGCGCGCCTCGCTCGCCCTCTGCGTGGCCGAGGAACTGGGCATCCCCTATGACCAGGTGCGCTGCACCGTGGCCGACACCGGCACCCTCGGCCACAACGACATGACCGATGGTTCGCGCGGCACCTTCTCGTCCTCCATGGCGCTCATCTTCGCCGCCCGCAACGCCATCAAGGTTCTGACGGCGCGGGCCGCCCAGATGTGGGAAATCCCGCTGGGCGAGGTGGTCTGGAAGGACGGCCACGCCCATGCCACGGGCGAGGGTCAGGGCAATCTCGCCCCCCTGTCGCTGAAGGAGATCGCGGCGGCGGCCCCCACCACCGGCGGCCCCATCGCGGGCCATGCCGAAATCACCGCCGATGGCGCGGGCGTGTCCTTCGCCACCCACATCTGCGACGTCGAGGTGGACCCGGAGACGGGCCGCACCCGCGTGGTCCGCTATACCGTCATTCAGGACGCGGGCAAGGCCGTGCATCCGGCCTATGTCGAAGGCCAGTATCAGGGCGGCGCGGCGCAGGGCATCGGCTGGGCGCTGAACGAGGAATATGTCTATGGCAAGGACGGGCGTCTGCAAAACCCCACCTTCCTCGACTACCGCATTCCCGTGTGTTCCGACCTGCCCATGATCGACACGCAGATCCTGGAAATCCCCAACCCCAACCACCCCTATGGCGTGCGCGGCGTGGGCGAAACCTCCATCGTGCCGCCGCTGGCGGCCATCGCCAATGCCGTGTCCAATGCGGCGGGCGTGCGCATGACCCATATCCCCATGTCGCCGCCGCGCGTGCTCAAGGCCATGATGTCGGCTGACAAGCTGGGGACGTGAGCGCGGGAGAGCGAGCACGAGGGAATGGACCGCTCACCATCCATCTCTGGGGGGCGCTGCGGCCCCATGCTGGCGGGGCTGAAACCGTTCTGGTGGAGGCCAGAACCATCCGTGAATTGTTCCGCAAGCTGGAGGAGCTATTTCCCGGCATGGCCCCGCACATCAAGCGCGGCATCGCCGTCTCCATCAACGGCAAGATCTACCGCGACCAGTGGGAGACGGTGCTTCCCCAGGATGCCGAAATCTATCTCCTGCCCCGCATCCAGGGCGGGTGACGCGCCGTATGATCCGGCGGCGATAATTGCCTATGGATAAGCCAGCCCGTCATTCAGCTTCAGCATGCCGCGCACCACGCGCCAGGCCGACCACAGGATGAGCAGGATGGACAAGGGCCAGGAGATGATGATGCCGAGGCCCAGCGTGAGAATGGTGAAGGCGAGGAGCATGAACCCCACCACCATGTTCACCAGCGTGACGGTGAAGATGTTGGAGAGATGGCTGCCGTAGATGGTGGCCGCCGCATCGCCGCGCCGCGACATGGCCAGCACCAGAATGACCACCGAACCTATGACCACCGTGGTGCCCGAAATGTCGATGAAGGGCGAGGCCGCGATGACCAGCAGGCCGACATAGAGCAGCCACGACAGGGCGTGATAGCCCGGCTCGCTCCGTTCCAGCGCGCGTCCGATTTCAACCGGCATGGTGACCTCCTGCCCGAATTCGCATGCGCATCATATAGGAAGTGCCGCGCTCCATTCCAGTCCCAACCGCCCTTGCCCCGCCTGAACGCCCGCTGAACGCCGCCCTTGGCCCTGGTTCATCGGCGCGCGGGCATGGTCGCCGCCGTGGCACCCCGCCACTCACAAAAATGGAGGAACCCATGACGAGGCTTCATCACCGGCTCAGCGCCGCCGCCGTGCTTCTGACCCTCGGCGCGCTCGCCGCCGCGCCCCAGGCCCAGGCCCGAAAGGTCTATGAGGGCATCACCATCAGCGAGGCCACCTTCGAGGCGCGCTGCAAGGCGGCAGGCGGCAGCTTTTCCGATCTCGGCGATGGCCGCGTGGCATGCAAGATCCACGGCATCGTCATTGTCTGTCTCATGGCGCTCAACCGCTGCGACACCAACGAGGTGAGCGGCCGGATCAGCCGTCTGCCCAAGGGGCTTCTCGGCTCGCGCCCCCTGCCCCTGGGCAGCGGCGATGGCTCGCCCTCATCCTCATCGGGCTCGATGAATGACGGTGGCGGCATGGGCGATGGCGGTCCGCAGGTCAAGTGATCCTTAGGCCGATGATCGGCGGTGGGGGTGCCGCCGCCGAGCCCCTTGCCCGCCTGCCCTTGCCGGTCCAGACTCCGGACCGCAAAGGAGTGTGCCCATGTCCGCTTTTCTCACCGCGCTTGCCGCCGAGCTGGAGGAGATCCGCGCCGCCGACCTGTGGAAGGTGGAGCGCGAGATCACCTCGCCCCAGGGGCCGCATGTGGCGCTGAAAACCCGCCCCGACGTTCTGAATTTCTGCGCCAACAATTACCTCGGCCTTGCCGGTCATCCCGCCCTCATCACCGCCGCCAAGCAGGCGCTGGACAGCCATGGCCTGGGCATGGCCTCGGTGCGCTTCATCTGCGGCACCACCGACCTGCACCGCGCGCTGGAGAGCCGCATCGCCCGCTATGTCGGCATGGACGACGCCATTCTCTTTGCCGCCTGCTTCGACGCCAATGGCGCGGTCTTCGAGCCGCTCTTCGGCGAAGCGGACGCCATCATCTCCGACGCGTTGAACCATGCCTCGCTCATCGACGGCATCCGCCTGTCCAAGGCCAGGCGCCTGCGCTACGCCAACGGCGACATGACCGCCCTGGAGGATGCGCTGAAGGAAGCCCGCGCCGGGGGCGCGCGCCGCGTGGTCATCGTCACCGATGGCGTCTTCTCCATGGATGGCTATTTCGCCAAGCTCGCTGAAATCCGCGCCCTGGCCGACCGTTATGACGCCCTCATCCTGGTGGATGATTGCCACGCCACCGGCTTCATCGGGCCCGAGGGCCGGGGCACGCCCGCCCGCGCCGGGGTCAAGGTCGATATCCTCACCGGCACCTTCGGCAAGGCCCTCTCCGGGTCCGCCGGGGGCTATATCGCCGCCGCCCGGCCGGTCATCGACCTGTTGCGCCAGCGCGGCCGCCCCTATCTCTTTTCCAATGCCCTGCCCCCCGCCATCGTGGCCGCCAGCCACGCCGCCATCGACCTCGCCGAGAGGGGCGACGACCTGCGCGCCAAGCTCTTCGCCAATGCCGCCCGCTTCCGCGAAGGCATGGCAGGCGCGGGCTTCACCCTCCTGCCGGGTGAACATCCCATCATTCCCGTCATGCTGGGCGAAGCCAGGCTGGCCCAGGCCATGGCGGCAAAACTCAATGACCTTGGCGTCTATGTTTCCGGCTTCTTCTTTCCCGTGGTGCCCAAGGGTCAGGCCCGCATCCGCACCCAAATGTCCGCCGCCCACAGCTTCGCCGACATCGACGCCGCCATTGCCGCCTTCACCACGGCGGGGCGCTGCCACGGTGTCATCTAGGGTGGCCTCTTTCCCCATGCTATAGACCGCCCAGCACAAGGGAGATCATCATGCGCGCTCTGGTCAAGGCCGCCCCGGCCATGGGCCTCACCCTCCGCGACGAACCGGCACCGAAGATCGGACCGGACGACATTCTCATCAAGGTCAACAAGACCGGCATCTGCGGCACCGACGTGCACATCTGGAACTGGGACCAGTGGGCCCAGAAAACCATCCCCGTGCCCATGGTGGTGGGTCATGAATTTGCCGGCGAGGTGGTGGAGGTGGGCAGCCATGTGCGCACCGTGAAGCCGGGTGACCGCGTGTCGGGCGAGGGCCATCTCATCGGCCTGAAAAGCCGCATGGCGCGCGCCGGTCACTTTCATCTCGATCCCGAAACCAGGGGTGTGGGTGTCAACGTGCCGGGGGCCTTTGCCGAATATCTGCGCCTCCCCGCCTTCAACGCCATTCACCTGCCGCCGGAGGTGGACGACGACATCGGTGCCATCCTCGACCCCCTCGGCAATGCCGTGCACACCGCGCTCTCCTTCGATCTCGTGGGCGAGGACGTGCTGATCACCGGGGCCGGCCCCATCGGCATCATGGCCGCTGCCGTCTGCCGTCATGTCGGCGCGCGCCATGTGGTGGTGACCGACGTGAATGACTACCGCCTCGACCTGTGCAATCAGGTGGCCGACGCCGTGACCGTGAATGTGGCCAGGCAGGATCTGAAGGAGGCCATGGGCAGGCTCCACATGGCGGAGGGTTTCGACATCGGGCTGGAAATGTCGGGCGCACCTTCCGCCTTCGACCAGATGGTGGATAACATGATCCCCGGCGGCAAGATCGCCCTCCTCGGCATTCCCTCCAGCCCGAGCACGGTGGACTGGAACCGCATCATCTTCAAAAGCCTCACCCTGAAGGGCATCTATGGCCGCGAGATGTTCGAGACCTGGTACAAGATGATCGCCATGCTGCAATCGGGCCTCGATGTGCGCAAGATCATCACCCACCGCTTCCCGGTGGCCGATTACGCCAAGGGCTTCGAACTGATGCGCGCGGGCACATGCGGCAAGGTGGTGCTGGACTGGCGGACATGATTTTCCGCCAGCCGCACCACGCCAGACAGCCGGTCATTCCCCGTCGATCTGGCGGCCCATGATGGCGATGGCCTGCTGATAGACGCTGGCCGCGTTCCAGCCCTGGATGGCACCGAAGTTGGCCTGCCCCGGCTGATAGCCAGCCCCGCGCCGCCAGCCATGGCCGACGAGGAAGCGCGCCGTGGAGGTCAGCGCCGATTCCTTGGACGCGAGATTGCCGCCGCCGCCATAGAGCAGCACGTTCTTGGGCATGAACTGGGTCTGGCCGATTTCGCCGTGCATGGCCCCGCGCGTGCCCGAGGAAATGACGCCGCGATCCACCAGCTTCAGCGCCGCCATGAGCTGGTCGGTGAAGAAGGCGCTGCGGCGGCAGTCGTAGGCCAGTGTGGCGATGGCGGACACGGTGTTCTGACCGCCAGTGAACCGTCCGAAGCCCGTCTCCATGCCCCAGATGGCGATGAGCGGCCCGGCGGGCACGCCGTATTTCGCCTCGATCCGGCTGAACAGGGCTGCGTTGGCGCGCTTGTGCGCCCGGCCCGCCGATACGATGGAGGAGGCACCGCGCTTCGCCATGAACTGGCCGAGCGACAGCTTGAAGGAATGCTGGTTGCGGTCAGCGCGAATGGTGCCCGTGGCATATCTGGTGCCGGCCAGCGCCGACAGCCCGCGCGACCCGATGCCTGCCGCCTTGGCCTTGGGCGCGAAGCTGGCCTTCCAGGCTTCAAAGCCCGCCCCCGTGTTGCCGCAACTGGCTGCCAGCGCCTGTCCCGTCGACAGGGCGAGCGCCAAAGCCGCAATCCCCAAAGCCTTCATTGCCATCCGCATCACATGCCCTCCCCGCAACCCTGAGTCGGGGCACTTTGCCATCGCTTGCCGCGCCTGTCACCGGGGGAAAAACGGAAGGCTCACCCGGTGATGGTGATGGCGAATAATCCCCGCCCTCACTTCATGGTCGGCATGACGAATTCAGCCCCCGACCGGATGCCCGTGGGCCAGCGCGACGTGATGGTCTTGAGCCGGGTATAGAAGCGTATGCCTTCCATGCCATGCATGTGGTGATCGCCGAACAGGGATGACTTCCAGCCGCCGAAGGAGTGGAAGGCCATGGGCACCGGGATGGGCACATTGATGCCCACCATGCCCACCTGAATGGTCGCCGCGAATTCGCGCGCCGCGTCGCCGTCGCGGGTGAAGATGGCCGTGCCGTTGCCGAACTCATGGGCGTTGATCAGGCCCGCCGCCTCGTCATAGCTCTTGGCCCGCACCACCGACAGCACCGGGCCGAAGATCTCTTCCTTGTAGATCTTCATGTCGGGCGTCACATGGTCGAAGAGCGAGCCGCCCATGAAATAGCCGCCCTCATAGCCCTGCAATTTCAGCCCGCGCCCATCCACCACCAGCTTGGCGCCCTCGGCCTCGCCCGCGTTGATGTAGCCCGTCACCTTGTCGAAGTGCTGCTTCGTCACCAGCGGCCCCATCTCGGCGGCGGGATCGGTGCCCGGCCCCACTTTCAGCGCCCGCACCTGGGGTGCGGGCCTCCCGGGGGGGTTGCCGTCGCTTTGTCCGCCCCCCGGGCCCGCACCGGGGTCCCCCCGGTGGCGGCCGCCCGCCGAGCCATAGCCCGCGCCCATCAGCGCATCGACCGCCTGGTCCATGTCGGCGTCGGGCATGATGATCATGTGGTTCTTGGCCCCGCCCAGCGCCTGACAGCGCTTGCCGGTGCGGGTGGCGGTTTCATAGATGTAGCGCGCAATCGGTGTGGAGCCGACGAAGGACACGGCCTGAATGTCCGGGTGGAGCAGCAGCGCATCCACCGCTTCCTTGTCGCCGTGGACCACGTTGAACACGCCCGGCGGCAGGCCCGCCTCGGTCAGCCAGCGGGCCAGCAGCATGGCGGAAGAAGGATCGCGCTCCGACGGCTTCAGCACGAAGCAGTTGCCCGCCGCCAGCGCCACCGGAAACATCCACATGGGCACCATGGCCGGGAAGTTGAAGGGGGTGATGCCTGCCACCACGCCCAGCGGCTGACGCAGGGAGTAGGAGTCGACCCGTGTGCCGACATTCTCACTCATCTCGCCCTTGAGCAGCGTCGGCGCGGCGGTGGCGAACTCCACCACCTCGATGCCGCGCGTCACCTCGCCCATGGCGTCGGACAGAACCTTGCCATGTTCCGACGAAATGCAGCGCGCCAGTTCCTCCGTCCGGTCCTCCAGCAGGCGCAGGAACTTGTTGAGTACGCGGGCGCGGCGCAGGGGCGGGGTCGCCGCCCAGCCCGGAAAGGCCGCCTTGGCCGCCGCCACCGCCTCGCCCACCGTGGCGGTGGAGGCCAGCACCACCTCGCCCGTCTGCTGGCCGGTGGCGGGGTTGAACACCTGGCCAAGCCGGGCACCCTTGGGGGCATGGGTCGCGCCATTGATGAAATGCGGAATGGTGACGGGCTTGGTCATGGGACTCCTCCTGATGACCCGCGCTTTTCCCACGGCATTTTCCGCACAGCAACGCCAGCAATTGCGCTTCTGTTGTGCATAAATTAAAGTTCTCCCATGGACTGGGACCTGATCCGCACCTTCCTCGCCGTGGCCCGCGCCGGGCAAATCCTCGGGGCCGCCAAGACCCTGGGGCTGAACCACGCCACCGTAGCCCGCCAGATTTCCGCCTTGGAAGAAACGCTCGACACCCGCCTCTTCGAACGGCTGACCCATGGCTGCCGCCTGACGCCGGCGGGCGAGGCGCTGCTGCCCGCGGCGGAACGGGTGGAGTCGGAACTGTTGCAGGCCGGGGCGAAGGTGTCCGGGGCGCAGGCCGCCGTTTCCGGCACGGTGCGCGTTGGCGCCCCCGATGGCCTCGGCAATTATTTCCTGGCGCGCAGCCTGGCCGCGCTGGCCGCGCAGCATCCGGCCCTCACCATCCAGCTTGTGCCCCTGCCCCGCACCTTCTCCCTGTCACGGCGCGAGGCCGATATCGTGGTGACGCTGGATGCCCCGCGTCAGGGCCGCCTCATGGTCACCAAGCTCACCGACTATTCACTCTCCATCTATGCCGCGCAAAGCCATCTGCACGAGGTGGGACCGGTCACCGGGAAGGCCGACCTCGCGGGCCGCCTCTTCATCACCCATGTGGAAGACTATGCCTATTCGCGGGCGCTCGACTATGCCGCCGAACTGGCCACCCTCATGACCCGCCATTATGAATGCGGCTCGGTGGTGGCGCAGATGGAGGCGGTGCGCGCCGGCTTCGGCATCGGCATCCTGCATGACTATGCCGCTGCCGCCTTCCCCGAACTCACCCGCCTTCTGCCCGACATCCGCTTCACCCGCACCTATTGGCTGACAACCCACGCCGACACGCACGACACCCGCCGCGTCGCCATGGTGCGCGATCACATCATCCAGTCGGTGCGCGGCGCCCGCCGTGCCTTCGTGCTGTGAGTCAGGACAGAAGCGCGCCGGTGATGAAACGCGGGCGGAATTCTGGTGCTGGTGCCGTGGCGACATGATTTGAACCGCTTGCTGTTTTCATCCCGAGACCCGAGAACAGCAAGGCCCGTGCCATCATCTGGCGATCACATCAGAACAGCAACCACATTGCGAGCAGA
>CALMUW010000093.1 GCA_937872985.1 uncultured Alphaproteobacteria bacterium | reverse complement strand
CCCGAAGCTATCCCACATCCGATGCCAGAGCCGAACAACTCCCCCTCTGGACCCATCGATACAATTGGCATCGCCCACACGGCGGCCTAAACTCAATGACACCCATCAGTCGCCTCGAACTATCCGAGGACAACCTGTTGAGGCTCCACAGCTAGAGCAACTCGCAGCGCCTCAAACGGAAACACGGGCGGCGCGCGGGTGACGGGGGAAACGTGATTGACCGACGCCCGCCGGAAGACGGGCACCAAGAGAAAGGGCAAAGCGGGGTGAAACATGTCTGCTGAAACCGGCTATACCGAAAGAGACAAGATGGAGGACGTGAAGGTCCTTCACAGCATGGGCTATGCCCAGGAACTCGAACGGAGAATGAGCAAGTTCTCGAACTTCGCCATCTCCTTCTCCATCATCTGCATCCTGTCCGGCGGCATCAACTCGCTGGGCCAGGCCACATCGGGCGTGGGCGGGGCCGCCATCGGCATCGGCTGGCCGGTGGGCGTGGCGCTGTCCGGCGTCTTCGCCCTGGCGCTGGCGCAGATTAGCTCGGCCTATCCCACGGCGGGCGGCCTCTATCACTGGGGGTCCATCCTCGGCAATCGCTTCACCGGCTGGCTCTCGGCCTGGCTGAACCTGCTGGGCCTGGTCACCGTGCTGGGCGCCATCAACGTCGGCACCTGGTATTTCTTCTTCGGCGCCTTCGGTCCGCATTGGGGGCTGGAAGACACGCTGACCAACCGGGTGCTCTTCGTGGCGGCCATCACCGGCCTGCAGGCGCTCATCAACCATTACGGCATCGGCCTGACGGCAAAGCTCACCGATTTTTCGGGCTACCTGATCTTCGCCACGGCCATTGCGCTCACCATCGCCTGTCTGGCGGCGGCCCCCGGCTATGATTTTTCGCGGCTGTGGACCTTCACCAACTACACCGGCACGGAAGGAGCCTCCGGCGTGTGGCCCAATGTGGTGTCCATTGGCATGGCCTTCCTGCTCGGGCTGTTACTGCCGGTCTATACCATCACCGGCTATGACGCCTCGGCCCATACCTCGGAAGAAACCGTGAAGGCCGCGACCTCGGTGCCGGAAGGCATGGTCTCGTCCGTCCTGTGGTCGGGCCTGTTCGGCTGGCTCATGCTGTGCGCCTTCGTCCTGATGATCCCGAACATGGACGATGCCGCCAAGCAGGGCTGGAACGTGTTCTTCTGGGGCATGGACGCGCAGATGAATCCGACGGTGAAGATGATCCTCTATGTGGCGATCTTCATTGCGCAACTGCTCTGCGGTCTCGCCACCGTGACGTCGGCCTCGCGCATGCTTTTTGCCTTCTCGCGCGATGATGGCATTCCGTTCTTTTCCAAGGCGCTGGCCAAGGTCAGCCCGGCGCACCGCACCCCGGTGGCCGCCATCTGGACGGCGGCCATCCTGGCGGTGCTCTTCGTGTGGTTCACCTCGGCCATCACCATCGCCGGCACCCCGGCCTATTCCATCGTGGTGTCGTGCACGGTGATCTTCCTGTTCCTGTCCTTCACGGTGCCGATTGCCCTTGGCCTCATCGCCATCGGCGGGCCGAAGTGGCCGCACATGGGGCCGTGGAGCATGGGAGCTGGCACCTACAAGCTGGTGGCGGTGCTGTCGATCATTGCCATGGCGCTGTTGTTCTACATCGGCATCCAGCCGCCCAACGACAAGGCGCTGGAGGTGACGCTGGGCTTCATGGTCCTGGCGCTGATCATCTGGTTCGCCATCGAGAACCGGCGCTTCCAGGGTCCGCCCATCGGCGACGAGATCAAGAAGCGCATGTCCGCCATTCATGCCGCCGAAAGGGGGGGGGGCGGGCGACCCAACGCCGCCCTGTAACATGACCCGGCGGGCGCCCATCGGGCGCCCGCCACCATATCAAGGGATGAGACGAATCAAGAGGGTATCATGACCACCGGAATGTTGACGCTGGACCAACTGAAGGCCGAAGTGAAGGCTGGAACCATCGACACGGTGATTGCCGCCATGGTCGATATGCAGGGCCGCCTCATCGGCAAGCGCTTCCATGCGCAGTTCTTCGTCGACGGTGGCTGGGAGGAAACCCACGGCTGCAACTATCTCCTTGGTGTTGACATCGAGATGGAGCCGGTGCCGGGCTACAAGGCCACGAGCTGGGAAAAGGGCTATGGCGATTTCGTGCTGAAGCCGGACATGGCGACGCTGCGCCGGGTGCCCTGGCTTGCGGCCACGGCGCTGGTGCTCTGCGATATTCTCGACCATCACACGCATGAGGATGTGCCGCACAGCCCGCGCGCCATCCTCAAGAAGCAATTGAAACGGCTGGAGCAGATGAAGCTCAAGGCCTACATGGCCTCGGAACTGGAGTTCTTCCTGTTCGACGATTCCTATGAGACGGCCAACCGCAAGGGCTACCGCGACCTCAAGACCGCAGGCTATTACATCGAGGACTATCACATCCTGCAAACCTCCAAGGAGGAGGGCTATATGCGCGCCCTGCGCAACGGTCTGGCGGGCGCTGGCATTCCGGTGGAGAATTCCAAGGGCGAATGGGGGCCGGGGCAGGAGGAAATCAACGTCCGCTATGCCGAGGCGCTGGAGATGGCCGACCGCCACGCCATCATCAAGCATGGCGCCAAGGAAATTGCCTGGGCGCAGGGCAAATCCGTGTGCTTCATGGCCAAGTGGGACTATGGCATGGCGGGAAATTCCTCGCACATCCACCAGTCGCTGTGGTCCACTGACAACAAGCCGCTGTTCTTCGAGAAGAGCGGCGACCACGGCATGTCCGACATGATGAAGCATTTTCTCGCCGGGCAGTTGGCCCATGCGGGCGAGATCACCTATTTCCTCGCGCCCTATATCAACTCCTACAAGCGCTTCATGGCCGGCACCTTTGCGCCGACCCGCGCGGTGTGGAGTTTCGACAACCGCACGGCGGGCTTTCGCATCTGCGGCGAGCACTCCAAGGCCATTCGGGTGGAATGCCGCATCGGCGGGGCCGACCTCAACCCCTATCTCGCCTTTGCCGCGCTGATTGCGGCGGGGCTGGATGGCATCGAGAAAAAGCTGGGGCTGGAACCGGTGGTTTCGGGCGATGTCTATGACACCTCGCGCAAGCTGAGGGAGATTCCCAAGACCCTGCGCGATGCCACCGAGCTTCTCGACACGTCGAAATTCCTGCGCGGCGCCCTGGGCGATGACGTGGTTGACCACTATGTCCACACCGCCAAGTGGGAGCAGTTTGAATTTGACCGCCGCATCACCGATCTCGAACTCAAGCGCGGCTTTGAACGGTACTGAGTTCGCTTCCGAGGATTATCATGGCTGACTATATTTCCTGCATCTCCCCGGTTGATGGCCGGGTCTATGCCAAGCGTCCCGTGGCCACGAAGAAGGCCATCACGCAAACCTTCTTCAATGCAGCGGCGGCCCAGGTGGACTGGAAGAATGTGGCGCTCGCCGAGCGGGCACGCCTTTGTTCCAGGGCGGTGGACGCCATGCTCGCCATGAAGGACGAGATCGTGCCGGAACTGGCCTGGCAGATGGGCCGTCCGGTGCGCTATGGCGCGGGCGAGTTGCGCGGCTTCGAGGAGCGCGCGCGCCACATGATCAGCATTGCCGAGACGGCGCTGGCCCCCATCGTGCCGGAAGCTAAGGAGGGCTTCACCCGCTACATCAAGCGCGAACCCCTGGGCGTGGTCTTCACCATCGCGCCGTGGAACTATCCCTATCTCACGGCGGTCAATTCCATCATCCCGGCCATCATGGCGGGCAATACGGTGGTGTTGAAACATGCCTCCAACACGCTGCTGGTGGCCGAACGCTTCCAGCAGGCCTTTGACAAGGCGGGCCTGCCCAAGGGCGTGTTCCAGCATCTGGTGCTGAGCCACGAGCAGACGGCGCAGATCATCGCGGGCGGCCTCACCAACATGGTGTGCTTCACCGGCTCGGTGGCGGCGGGCCGCGCCATGGAACAGGCGGCGGCGGGGCGCTTCATCAACATGGGGCTGGAACTGGGCGGCAAGGACCCGGCCTATGTGCGCGCCGATGCCGACCTTAACCATGCCATTGAAAATCTGGTGGATGGCTCCTTCTTCAATTCAGGCCAGAGCTGCTGCGGCATCGAGCGCATCTATGTCCACAAGTCGCTCTACAAGGATTTCGTCGCGGGCTTCATCGACCTGACGAAGAAATATGTGCTGGGCTCGCCGCTGGATGAAGCGACGACGCTGGGGCCGATGATCAAGGCCGATGCCGCGGGCTTCGTGCGCAAGCAGATCGCCGCTGCGGTGCGCGCCGGGGCCAAGGCCCATATCGATCCCAAGTCCTTCCCCATGGACAAGAAGGGCACGCCCTATATGGCCCCGCAGGTCTTGACCGGCGTCAACCACCAGATGGGGGTGATGATCGAGGAAAGCTTCGGTCCGGTCATCGGCATCATGAAGGTGTCGGATGACGAGGAAGCCATCAACCTGATGAACGACTCGGCCTATGGCCTGACCTGCGCACTGTGGACCGGCGATGAGCAGGCAGCGCGGCAGATCGGCGACCGGCTGGCCACCGGCACGGTGTTCATGAACCGCTGCGACTATCTCGATCCGGCGCTGACCTGGACGGGGGTGAAGGACACGGGCCGCGGCGCCACCCTGTCGGTGGTGGGCTATGAGGCGCTGACCCGGCCCAAGAGCTATCATTTGAGGACGCGCACGGCGTGACGCGCCCGTGCTGAAGGAGATGTGAGATGACCATTCCCAACCGCAACCTGAATTTTCCCACGGCCATCAAGTATGGCGCGGGGCGCATTCGCGAACTCGCTGATTTCTGCCGCGCTTCCGGCATGGAACGGCCGCTGCTGGTGACCGACCCCGGACTTGCCGCCATGCCCATGGTGAAGGCCATCGTCGATGACGTGAAGAAGGCAGGCCTCCATATCGCGATCTTTGCGGACGTGCGGCCCAATCCGGTGGAATCCAACATTCTCGATGGCGTCAAGGCCTACAAGGCGGGCAAGCACGATGGCGTCATCGCCTTCGGCGGCGGCTCCGGCCTCGACATCGGCAAGATGATCGCGCTCATGCACGGCCAGTCCATCTCGGTCTTCGATCTCGAGGATATCGGCGACTGGTGGACGCGGGCCGATGCCTCCAAGATCGCGCCGATCATTGCCGTGCCGACAACGGCGGGCACCGGCTCGGAGGTGGGGCGCGCGGGCGTGGTGACCCACCCCACCACGCATGAGAAGAAGATCATCTTCCATCCGGCGATCATGCCCAGGGTGTCGATCCTCGACCCCGAACTGACGGTGGGCCTGCCCGCCAAGCTCACGGCGGCAACCGGCATGGACGCGCTGTCGCATAATCTCGAAGCCTATTGCGCGCCCTTCTATCATCCCCTCGCCAAGGGCGTGGCGCTGGAGGGCATGCGCCTCATCAAGGAAAACCTGGTGAAGGCGGTGAAGAAGCCCAAGGACCTCGATGCGCGCGGCAACATGCTGGTGGCCTCGGCCATGGGGGCAACCGCGTTTCAGGCAGGGCTGGGGGCCATGCATGCGCTGGCCCATCCCTTCGGCGGTCTCTATGACGCGCATCACGGGCTGCTCAATGCCATTCTCATGCCCTATGTGCTGAAGGCCAACCGCAAGAAGATCGAGAAGGACATTGAACGCGCCGCTGCCTATCTCGGCATCAAGGGCGGGTTCAACGGTTTCCTGAAGTGGATCCTGGCGTTGCGCAAGGAGATCGGCATTCCGCACAAGCTGGCCGACATCGGCATCGACACCAAGCGGCTCGACGAGATCGCCGCCATGGCGGTGAAGGACCCCTCCGCCGGGGGCAATCCCATTCCGTTCACCGAGAAGCAATACAAGGCACTGGCCAAGAAGGCGGTCCTCGGCGATCTGTGAGATTGCCACCATCATGGGTGACAAGGCCGGGGTCGCAAGCCCCGGCCTTTTTTAGAGCGGAATGCGCTTTGATTGCATCAAAGCGCCTGCTCTAACTTCTTGATGGCGAGCAACTTTTCTGACTTTTGACGATGCCGTCAAAAGTCAGGTTGCTCTAGGTGTGGAGCCTCAACTGGTTGTCCTCGGATAGTTCGAGGCGACTGATGGGTGTCATTGAGTTTAGGCCGCCGTGTGGGCGATGCCAATTGTATCGATGGGTCCAGAGGGGGAGTTGTTCGGCTCTGGCATCGGATGTGGGATAGCTTCGGG
>CALMUW010000092.1 GCA_937872985.1 uncultured Alphaproteobacteria bacterium | reverse complement strand
GAGGGCGGGGGGCTGGCGCTCTCCGGCAGGGTCCAGCAGGACTGGCTGGCGGCGGCCCTTTCCGATCCCTTCTTCGCGCTCTCCCCGCCGAAATCGCTGGACCGCAACCACTTCGCCCGCCTCGCCCTGCCGCCCCTGTCGGAGGCGGACGGCGCGGCCACGCTGGCGGCTTTCACCGTGGCGGCCATTGCCGCCGCCCGCGCCCATTTCCCGGCCGCGCCGCAGGCCTGGATCATCTCTGGCGGGGGCCGCCATAATCAGGCGCTCATGCGGGGTCTGACGCAAAGCCTGCCCGGCGTCATCACGGCGGAACAGGCGGGGCTGAACGGGGATTCGATGGAGGCCGAGGCCTGGGCCTATCCCGCGGTCCGCGCCGCCCGCGGCCTGCCCGTCACCTTCCCCGGCACCACGGGCGTTCCCCACCCGCTCACCGGCGGCGTCATTTCCGTGCCGTGATTACGCCGCGCCTTCCGCCTGCATGCGGCGGTCGAGGTAATGGGCGCACACCTTGGTCAGGTCCTCCACCTTCTCCTGGAAGAAGTGGTTGGCCCCCGGAATGACCTTGTGCTCGATGATGATGCCCTTCTGGGTCTTGAGCTTGGACACCAGCGAATGCACCGCCTCCGGCGCGGTCACCGTGTCCTTCTCGCCGTTCACGAACAGGCCTGAGGCAGGGCAGGGCGCTAGGAAGGAGAAATCATAGTGCTTGGCCAGCGGCGCCACCGAGATGAAACCGGAAATCTCCGGCCGCCGCATCAGAAGCTGCATGGAAATCCACGCCCCGAAGGACACGCCCGCGATCCAGCAGATCTTGGCCTCGCGGTTGAAGCTTTGCAGCCAGTCCAGCGCCGAGGCGGCGTCCGCCAGCTCGCCCGCGCCATTCTCGAACAGGCCCTGCGAGCGCCCGACGCCGCGAAAGTTGAAGCGCAGCACCGAAAAACCCCGGCTCGCATACATTTGATAGAGCGAGTGAACGATGGGATTGTTCATCGTGCCGCCGAAGGTGGGGTGCGGGTGCAGGATCAGGGCAATGGGCGATCCCTGCGGTTTGGCGTGGTGATAGCGCGCCTCGATCCGTCCGGCGGGTCCGTTGAAAATCACTTCTGGCATGGTCGTCTCGGCCTTTCCCGTCCGGGGATATCCGGCAGCGAGATGTTGACTCGCTTACTCGGATTTAGTAAAAACCCTGGAATAATTCAAAAACAGCAAATTCCCCCTTGGGCGAGCGCCCTTTAGCACGCCCGGGGGGGCAAAAAGCAAGCTTTTCGTGCGCAGGAACCGTCCATGAAGATGAGCACCAAGGGCCGTTATGCCGTCATGGCGATGATCGACATCGCCAGCCAGAGCCGTGATGCGCCGGTGTCGCTGGCCGAGATCGCCGGACGCCAGGACATCAGTCAGGAATATCTCGAGCAGCTCTTCGGCAAGCTGCGCCGCGCGGGACTGGTGGACAGCGCCCGCGGCCCCGGCGGCGGCTACAGGCTCGCCCGCCCGGCCAGCGACATTCCGGTGGCCGGGATCATTCTCGCGGTGGATGAGGCGCTGCGCGTCACCCGTTGCGGCGGCGACGCGGTGGATGGCTGCGTCAAGGGCGCGCGCTGCAACGCCCATGACCTGTGGTCGTCGCTGGGCCGCCAGATGATGTATTTCCTCGAGTCGATCACGCTGGAAGACGTGGTGGCCAAGCGCAACCTGGCCCTCACCGCCGCCATCAAGCAGGCGACCGACCGCCACATGCCCGCCGAAAGGCAGGCGTTGTGAGGGTCTACCTTGACCATAACGCCACGAGCCCGCTGCGTCCGGCGGTGCGCGAAGCCATGCTGGCGGCCATGGCGGTGGGCGGCAATGCCTCCTCCATCCATGCCGAGGGCCGGGCGGCCCGCAAGGTTCTGGATCAGTCGCGCGCTGCGCTGGCCGTGGCCCTGGGCTGCCTGCCGCCGATGATCGCCTTCACCGCGGGCGGCAGCGAGGCCAATGCCCTGGCCCTGCGCGCGGCCGGGGTGGAGCGCCTGCTGGTGCAGGCCACGGCTCATCCTTCCGTCATCGAAAATGCCAGGGCCAGCGGCAAGGCGGTGGAACTGCTGCCGGTTGATGGTCATGGCCGTCTCGACCTCGCCGCGCTGAAGCGCCTGCTGCCCGGGCCGAAGGCCCTCGTCTCCCTCATCCTCGCCAATAATGAAACCGGCGTCATCCAGCCGGTGCCCGATGTGGTGGCGCTGGCGCGGGCAAGCGGCGCGCTGGTGCATGTGGATGCCGTGCAGGCCCTGGGCAAGCGCGCGCTCAACTTCGGCCTGCTTGGTTGCGACCTTCTCACCGTGGCGGCTCACAAGGCCGGCGGCCCGGTGGGCGTCGGCGCCCTCGTCATCCGCGATGGCCTTGTCCTCTCGCCCCTCATCGCCGGGGGCGGTCAGGAACTGCGCCGCCGCGCCGGAACCGAAAACCTTGCCGCCATCGCCGGCTTTGCCGCGCTGGTGCAGGAACCGCTGATCGACACCTGCGATCTCAATGACCGGCTCGAGGCAGCACTGGCCGGTCTGCCGGTTTTCGGCGATGGCGTTGAGCGCCTCTGCACCACCACCTGCGTGGCGCTTCCCGGGGTTGCCGCCGAAACCCTGCTCATGCAGCTCGATCTTGAGGGCATTGCCGTCTCCGCCGGTTCCGCCTGTTCGTCGGGCAAGGTGGGCAAATCGCATGTGCTGGCCGCCATGGGCATTGACCCGGAGCTTGCCCGCTCGGCCGTCCGCCTGTCCCTCGGCTGGAACAGCACCGATGCCGACATCACCCGTTTCATCACCGTCTGGCAGGCGATCGTCGCCCGCCACCAACCCAAAGCCGCTTGAGGAAGCCCATGGCCGACCAGGACACCATAGACCTCGTCAAGGATATCGACGTCGACAAATACAAATACGGTTTCACCACCGACATCGAGCAGGAATTTGCCCCGCGCGGCCTGTCGGAGGAGGTGATCCGCTTCATCTCCGCCAAGAAGAACGAACCAGACTGGATGCTGGACTGGCGGCTGCACGCCTATCGGCGCTGGCTCGACATGGTGGAGCCCACCTGGGCCAAGGTTTCCTATCCGCCCATCGATTTTCAGAGCCTCTATTACTACGCGGCCCCCAAGAATGTGGCCGGGCCGAAGAGTCTCGACGAGGTTGATCCCAAGCTGCTCGAAACCTATGCCAAGCTCGGCATTCCGCTGAAGGAGCAGGAAATCCTCGCCGGCGTGCGCAAGCAGGGCGAGAAGAGCCATCTGGAGGAGGAGGGCGGAACCTCCATGCCGGTGGCCGTCGATGCCGTCTTCGACAGCGTCTCCGTGGTCACCACCTTCAAGGAGGAGTTGAAGAAGGCGGGCGTCATCTTCTGTTCCATTTCCGAGGCGCTGCGCGACCACCCGGACCTGGTGAAGAAATATCTCGGCTCCGTGGTGCCCCAGGGCGACAATTTCTATGCCGCGCTCAATGCCGCCGTCTTCTCCGACGGCTCCTTCGTCTATGTGCCGCCCAACACGCGCTGCCCCATGGAGCTGTCCACCTATTTCCGCATCAACGCCAAGAACACCGGCCAGTTCGAGCGCACCCTGATCATCGCCGACAAGGGCTCTTACGTCTCCTATCTCGAAGGCTGCACCGCGCCGACGCGCGAGGAAACCCAGCTTCACGCGGCGGTCGTCGAACTGATCGCGCTGGAAGGGGCGGAAATCAAATATTCCACCGTGCAGAACTGGTATCCCGGCGACAAGGACGGCAAGGGCGGCGTCTATAACTTCGTCACCAAGCGCGGCGACTGCCGCGAGGCCCACGCCAAGATTTCCTGGACCCAGGTGGAGACGGGTTCCGCCATCACCTGGAAATATCCCTCCTGCATCCTGCGCGGCGACCATGCGCGCGGCGAGTTCTATTCCATCGCCATTTCCAATGGCCGCCAGCAGGTCGACAGTGGCACCAAGATGATCCACCTCGGCAAGCACACCTCCAGCCGCATCATCTCCAAGGGCATCGCCGCAGGCCACAGCGACAACACCTATCGCGGCCTCGTTTCGGCCCACCGCAAGGCGCTGCACGCCCGCAATTTCACCCAGTGTGACTCGCTCCTCATCGGCGACAAGTGCGGCGCCCACACCGTGCCTTACCTCGAGGCCAAGACCTCCACCGCGCAGTTTGAGCACGAGGCCACCACCTCCAAGATCAGCGACGACCAGATGTTCTACGTCATGTCGCGCGGCCTGTCGGAGGAGGAGGCGGTGGCCCTCATCGTCAACGGCTTCGTGCGCGACGTGCTGCAACAGCTTCCCATGGAATTCATGGCGGAAACCCAGAAACTCATCGGCATCTCTTTGGAAGGCTCAGTAGGTTGATCATGCTCGATATCAAGAATCTCCATGTGAAACTGGCAGACGAGGACCGCGAGATCCTGAAGGGTCTGTCGCTCACCGTGAAGCCGGGTGAGGTCCACGCCATCATGGGGCCGAACGGCTCCGGCAAGTCCACGCTCTCCTATGTGCTGGCGGGCCGCGAGGGCTATGAGGTGACGGAAGGCGCGGCCACGCTGAACGGCGAGGACGTGCTGGCGCTGGAACCGAATGAGCGCGCCGCCAAGGGCCTGTTCCTCGCCTTCCAGTATCCCATCGAAATTCCCGGCGTGGCCACCATGCAGTTCCTCAAGGTGGCGCTGAACGCCCAGAGGAAGGCGCGCGGCGAGAAGGAACTCTCGGTGCCGGACTTCATGCGCCTGGTGAAGGACAGGGCGCAAAAACTGAATGTGACTCAGGAAATGCTGAAGCGCCCGGTCAATGTCGGCTTCTCCGGCGGCGAGAAGAAGCGCGCCGAGATATTGCAGATGGCGGTGCTGGAGCCGTCGCTCTGCATCCTCGACGAGACTGACTCCGGCCTCGACATCGACGCGCTGCGCGTGGTGGCCGAAGGCGTCAACGCGCTGCGCTCGCCCGACCGGGCCATGGTGGTCATCACCCACTATCAGCGCCTGCTCGACTACATCGTGCCGGACGTGGTGCACGTCATGGCCAATGGCCGCATCGTCAGGACCGGCGGCAAGGAACTGGCCAAGGAGCTGGAAGCCAGGGGCTATGCCGAATATGTGGAGGCCGCGGAATGACCACCGCCGCCCCCGCCGCCGTTCTCACCCCCGCCGAAATGGCCATCGGCACGCCCCTGCCGTCGCGGCGGCAGGAGGACTGGAAATGGACCGACCTGCGCCGCCGCATCGAAACGCCCTATGAGCGCGCCGCCGCCGTGGCCGATGCCGCCCGCGTGGCGAAGCTCATCGCCGCCGATCCGCTGGCAAAATTGCCGCTGCGCCGTGTCGTCTTCGTCAATGGCGTGCTGGACCGGACCCACTCCGACCTCGCGGGCCTGACGCTGACCACGGGCGCGCCCGACCTGACCGAGGATGAGCCTCTGGCCACCATGAACGCCACGCTCGCCGATGCCGCGGTCACCCTCGCCATCTCCGGTGCTGCGGACCGGCCCTTGCATCTCATGTTCCTGACGCTGGCCGACACGCCCGCCGCCGTCGGCGCGCGGGTCCATGTTTCCGTGGCTGATGGCGCGGCGCTCCATCTGATCGAGAGCCATCGCGGCGTGGGCCAATACCTCGCCAACCCCGCCCTTTCGCTGGCTCTCGGCAAGGGCGCGGCGGTGAACCGCGCCAAGCTGGAACTGGAAGACGCCGCCGCCACCCACCTCGCCATTGCCGATATGACGCTCGCCGCCCATGCCGTGCTGCGCGACTTCACGCTGACCTCGGGCGCGGCCCTCAACCGCCAGAATGGCCGCGTGACCTTCGCCGGCGAGGGGGCCGACGCCCGCGTCACCGGGGCCTATCTGCTCGGCGGATCGCAGCATGCGGACACGCGCCTGGTGGTCGATCATCAGGTGCCGCGCTGTGTGAGCCGCGAGGTTTTCAAATGTGTCATGGACGGCGCGGCGCGCGGCGTCTTTCAGGGCAAGGTCATCGTTGCCCGCGATGCCCAGAAGACCGACGGCAAGCAGTCGAGCCATGCCCTGCTCTTGTCCGAGCAGGCGGAATTCGACGCCAAGCCGGAGTTGGAAATCTATGCCGATGACGTGGTCTGCGGCCATGGCGCCACCTCGGGCGATCTTGACCACGACCACATGTTCTACCTCATGTCGCGCGGCATTCCCCATGACGAGGCCAAGGCCATGCTCATCGCCGCCTTTGTCGGCGAAGTCTTCGACGGTGTGGACCACGAGGGGCTCAAGGGAGTATTGACCGCCTTCGCCGAAAATTGGCTTGCCACCCACACGAGATGATCATGTTCGACCTTGCTGCCATCCGCCACGATTTTCCCATTCTCGCCCGCGCGGTGCATGGCAAGCCCCTGACCTATCTCGACAATGCCGCCTCGGCCCAGAAGCCGAAGCAGGTGCTGGACGCCATGCGCGATTTCGCCATGACGGACTACGCCAATGTTCATCGCGGCCTGCATTACCTTTCCAACGCCGCCACCGAGGCCTTCGAGCAGGCGCGCGCGACGGTGCGCCGCTTCCTCAACGCGCCTGCGGTGGAAAACATCATCTTCACCCGCAACGCCACCGAGGCCATCAATCTGGTGGCCCAGAGTTTCGGCGGCATGGTGCTGGGCGCGGGCGATGAGGTGGTTCTCTCCATCCTCGAACACCATTCCAACATCGTGCCCTGGCACTTCCACCGCGAGCGCCGGGGCGTGGTCCTGCGCTGGGCGCCCATCGACGAGGACGGCAACTTCCTCGTGGAGGAATTTGAAAAACTCCTCAGCCCACGGACGAAAATGGTCGCCATCACCATGATGTCCAACGTGCTGGGCACCATCGTGCCGGTGGCCGAAGTGGTCAGGCTGGCTCATGCCCGCGGCATTCCGGTGCTGGTGGATGCCTCGCAGGCCGCCCCCCATCTCGCCATCGATGTGCAGGCGCTGGACGCCGACTTTCTCGTCTTCACCGGCCACAAGACCTACGGCCCCACCGGCATCGGCGTGCTCTACGGCAAGATGGAACACCTCGCGGCCATGCCGCCCTATCAGGGTGGCGGCGAAATGATCATGGAGGTGAGCGAGGGTGCCGTATGCTATGCCGCCCCGCCGCACCGTTTCGAGGCCGGCACCCCCGCCATCATCGAGGCCGTGGGCCTGGCCGCCGCCCTGGATTACATGGCGAAGGTCGGTCTGGCCAACATCGCCGCCCATGAAATGGCGCTGCATGACTATGCCATGACGCGGCTTGCCGAGTTGAATGCGATCCGCATCTTTGGCCGCGCCAGGGAAAAGGGTGCCATCATTTCCTTCGCCATGGAGGGGGTGCACGCCCATGACGTGGCAACCCTCGTCGACCATCACGGTGTCGCGGTGCGCGCCGGCACCCATTGCGCCCAGCCGCTTTTGCATCGCCTGGGCGTGAGTTCCACCGCCCGCGCTTCCTTCGCCATGTATAACACCATGGAGGAGGTGGACCGCCTGGCCACCTCCCTTGCCGCCGCCCAGAGGATGTTCCTGTGACCGAAACGCCTGAACCAAAGCCCGATGCCCTGGGCAAGCCCGACTGGCTGAAGGATGAGGCCAGGCCCTCGGCCATTCCGCCGGAGGAACTGGCGCAACTCACCGACCAGGTGATCGCCGCGCTCAAGACCGTCTATGACCCGGAAATTCCGGTTGATATTTTCGAACTCGGCCTCATCTACCGGGTGGATATCGACGACGACCGCAATGTCGCCGTCGAGATGACGCTCACCGCGCCAGGTTGCCCGGTGGCTGGCGACATGCCGGGCTGGGTGGAAAATGCCGTCTCCGCCGTGCCCGGCATCAAGAGCGCCAAGGCCACCATTGTCTTCGATCCCCCCTGGGACCATAGCCGCATGTCCGATGAAGCGCGCATGGCCCTCAACATCTGGTGACACCCATGACCGCAGCCCGCCCCCGTCCTGCCCTGTTGAAGCTGACGCCCGCCGCCGTGACGCGCCTGAAGGCGCTGGGCGAGAAGGCGGGCGAGGGGGTTCTCGGCCTGCGCCTCTCGGTCAAGACCGGCGGCTGCGCCGGCATGGAATATGGCATGGACTGGGCCCGCGAGACGAACCCGCTGGACGAGGTGGTGGAGCAGGACGGCGTGAGGCTCTTCGTCGATTCCAGGGCGGTGCTCTATCTCATCGGCACCGAAATGGACTTTGAGCAGTCGGCCATGAAATCGGGCTTCGTCTTCAACAATCCCAATCAGGTTTCGGCCTGCGGCTGCGGCGAAAGCGTCACGCTGAAACCGGCCCAGGCCTCGTGACCGTATCGCGCGACCTCATCGATTTCCTGCTCGACGGCCTGACCGGCTTCGGCCCGGTTGCGGCGCGCCGCATGTTCTCTGGCGCGGGCCTGTTCCGCGACGGTCTGATGTTCGCCATCGTCATCGACGATGTGCTCTATTTCAAGACCGATGCGGAAACCGCTGCGGCCTTTGAAGACGAGAACCTCGGCCCCTTCACCTATGCCACGAAGCACGGCGACAAGGTTCTGACCAATTACCGCCGCGCGCCCGCGCGCTGTCTCGATGATGGCGATGAACTGAAGGCCTGGGCCGCCCGTGCCTGGGCAGTCGCCCTCCGGGCAAATGCAAGGCAGGCGCGAAGACACCGCCCCGCCCGCGCCGCACGACGCCGTAATCAGGAACCCATCATATCGGAGCCGCTTCTCGGCTTCGACTTCGGGGCCGGGCGCTTGTCGCTGGTGAATTCAATGCCTAGCATGTCCTGACGCCGCCAGACCACCTTGGCGTCGCGCACCATGTCTTCATTGTTGACCAGCAGGGTGAATTCGGCGGGAACGGCGGTCGTGTCCTTGCACACCAGCCGGGCGCCTGAGTCCGACATGTCGCGGATCAGGCAGTCGACGATGCCCCAGCCATTGCGATAAAGGATCTTCGCGCCCTTCAGGGTGCGGAGGCGCGGCGTGCGGCGTTTGTTTTCCTCGGACACGAATGAAACAGCCTGTGCAAGGGCCTGAAAAATATCCGCAAGTTCATTTCATGTTTTTCCCATGGCGTCAATGCACGCCCGGGGGCAACAGCGGCCGCGGAACTGTGGTGGATCGCCGCTTCAGCGCTTGCTGAGAAACGCCGGCATGTTTCCGGCGTGAAATCCCTTGTGATCCGGGCCGTCGTCATCATGCTGGTCGCGCCGCCGCTGGCCCTTGTTCGCCTGCGGCTGCGGCGGCCGGGCCTCTGGCTTGGGGGCCTTGGTTGCCGCTGGGGTCTTGCCCGCCGACTCACGCCGTGGTTCGTGGCGCGGCTTCTCGGCCTTGGGTTCCGGCGTCTCGCGGCGCTCCGGCTTGCGGCCCTGGCGCTCAGCCCCCCGTCCCCGGCCTCGGCCATGCTGGCGCGGGGCCTCGGCCTCCGCCGCCTCGTCAATGACGATGCCGGGGTCGAACCAGGCGACGTCCTTCTTGATCAGCGCCTCGATGGCCTTGAGGTATTTGGTTTCTTCCTTCGTCACCATGGTGAAGGAGTGGCCTGCGCGCCCCGCGCGCCCCGTGCGGCCAATGCGGTGCACATAGTCCTCGGAATGGATCGGCACGTCATAGTTGAAAACGTGGCTGACTTCCGGAATGTCCAGCCCGCGCGCCGCCACGTCGGAGGCGATGAGATAGGTGATCTCGTTGTTGCGGAAGGCCGCCAGCATTTTCATGCGCGCCGACTGGTCCATGTCGCCGTGCAGCGCCCCGGCATTGAAGCCATGGCGCTTCAGCGATTTCTCCAGCAGCGCCACCGTGGTCTTGCGGTTGGCAAAGACGATGGCGTTCTTCACGGTGTCCTGCGAGCGCAGCAACTGGCGCAGCGCATCGCGCTTGGCCTTGGGGTCATGCGGCACCTTGACCACGCGCTGCTCGATGGTGGCCGCCGTGGTGGCCTGGGCCGCCACCTGCACCTGCACCGGATTGTGCAGGAACTGGGCAGTGATGCGCTGGATTTCCGGCGGCATGGTGGCCGAGAAGAACAGCGTCTGGCGGGTGAAGGGCAAAAGCTTGCAGATGCGCTCGATGTCGGGAATGAAGCCCATGTCGAGCATCCGGTCGGCCTCGTCGATGACCAGCATCTCGATGCCGGTCATCAGCAGCCGTCCGCGCTCGAAATGATCGAGCAGGCGGCCCGGCGTGGCAATCACCACGTCGGCCCCGCGGTCGATCTTCGCGGCCTGCGGATCGAAGGATACCCCGCCGATGAGCAGCGCCACCGTGAGCTTGTGGTTCTTGCCCAGCGTCTCGAAGGCTTCGGCCACCTGGGCCGCCAGCTCGCGGGTGGGTTCCAGGATGAGGGTGCGCGGCATGCGGGCGCGGGCGCGTCCCTTTTCCAGCATGGACAGCATGGGCAGCACGAAGGCGGCGGTCTTGCCGGAGCCGGTCTGCGCCAGGCCGAGCACATCCTTGCGCGCCAGCGCGTGCGGAATGGCCTGCTCCTGAATGGGGGTGGGTGTGGTGTAACCCGCGGCGGTCACCGCTGCGAGGACTTTGGGGCTCAAACCGAGCGCGTCGAAGTTCATGGGGTCGAGAATAACCGATCTGGCGAGGAAATGGTGGGCGCCCGCGCGGATTCGCCAAGGGCCGAAAGGGGCGCATAATCGCCCCGCACATAGGGATTTTGCCACGGCGAGTCAATGAAAGCCCACAAGGTGCCGTTTCCTGACCTTTTGTCATTAGCCTGCGTAACTGTGGATCAGGGGCTTTGCACGCTCCGCCAAAGCAATATCCTGCCTCGGCCCGGCACTTTGCGCCGGCAACCATAACGGGGGTTATCATGAAAAAACTGGCAGCCGAATTCTTCGGCACCTTCTGGCTCGTGCTTGGCGGCTGCGGCAGCGCTGTGCTGGCGGCAGGCGTTCCCGATGTCGGCATCGGCTTTCTCGGCGTCGCTCTGGCCTTCGGCCTCACGGTGCTCACCATGGCCTATGCCGTGGGCGGCATTTCCGGCGGCCACTTCAATCCGGCGGTGTCGGTGGGCCTGGCCACGGCGGGCCGCTTCTCCTGGGGCATGGTCGGTCCCTACATCGGTGCCCAGGTGGTCGGCGGCGTTGTCGGCGCGCTGGTGCTTTACCTCGTCGCCAGCGGCAAGGCGGATTTCTCCAGCGCGGCGGGCTTTGCCTCCAACGGCTATGGCGAACATTCGCCCGGCGGCTATTCCATGCTGGCCGGTCTCATCACCGAGGTCGTGCTCACGGCCTTCTTCATACTCATCATCCTGCGCGTGACGGGCAAGAGCGTCCCGGCGGGCTTTGCGCCCATCGCCATCGGTCTGGCCCTCACCCTCATCCACCTCATCTCCATCCCGGTCACCAACACCTCGGTAAATCCGGCCCGCTCCACCGCGGTTGCCCTGTTCCAGGGCGGCTGGGCGCTGCAACAGCTCTGGCTGTTCTGGCTGGCGCCGCTGGTCGGCGGTGCCCTGGGCGGCGTGATCCATAACGCGCTTCTGTCCGACGACTGACGGTTAATCATCCGTTAACGGATGAAATAAGGGCGGGGCCATGGCTCCGCCCCTGTGCATTGCACCAAGCATGTGCATTGCATCAGGCGTGTGCATTGCATCAGGCATGTGCAATGCATCAAGCAGGTGAGCAGGGCTGTCCCATAAGTTGATTTGACGGTTCCGACGTTTCGGCTCACCATCGGACCGAACCTGCAAGCAAGAGAGGTCTCGAAAACTGATGCCGCCGACCTGTCGCACCGACATTCAGTGACGCATCACCCGCTGGCTGCTCCGGCGGGAAAAATGAAGTGATCATGGGGAAACCCAAAACCGGCCCCGCTCAGGCACGCCACCTGCGGGGCCACATTTTTGTGTCGATGCATTGACTGCCGTTACTGCCGCTGGCGAGGAAGCCTCTCCCCGCTGCAATCGTCAGACCCGCCCGGGCGCTACGGCTGCACACAGCTTTCTCGCCATGGCCGGGCCTGACCCGATCAACCAGACGTCACTCAACGACTGGCCCAAGCCCATCCGCTGGATCACCGGGTCAAGCCCGGTGATGGAGAGAGGTGGAGGCGTCGTTCTCGATGGGCGGAGCAGGGGCAACACTTCCGCATCAGAGCAAGCTGACTTTGACGGAACCGTCACCCGTCAGAAAAATGGCTCGCCCTCAATAAGTCAGAGGGGACGCTTTCATGCAATCAAAGCGCATTCCGCATCAATCGCTTCACTGGCCCCGCAACCTGCCTGTGCATGACTGTGACGGCGCCCTAGGAAAGCCAAAAGCCCCGGGTTAATCTTGTCCCATGACCACGCTGACCGTCATTTCTCCGGTGGAGACACCGCATCTGCTGCTGCGCGAGATCGCGCCCGGCGACAACGACCAATTCGCCGCCTATATGCTGCAACCGCGCTATCAGCGCTATGTCAACATGCGCCTGAAGGACATGGTGGAGGTTGATGATTTCGTGGCGCGCTCGCTGGCCCGCCAGGGCGACGACCGCCGCCGCATCTTCCACCTCGCCGCCGAGGAGCGCCTGTCCGGCGATGTGGTGGGCGATGGCTTCCTGCTGCTCCAGCCCGATGGCGCGGTGGAAATGGGCTGGGGCATTCATCCCGCCATGTGGTCCATGGGCCTGGGCACCGAAATCGGCCGCGCCCTTCTCGGCCTCGGCTTCGAGCGCCTGGGCGCGCGCACCATGTGGTGCAAGGTCATGGTGGACAATATCGCGTCGCTGAAACTGGCCCGCCGCATCGGGCTGCGGTTCGAGCGCGCCCACAATCATTACCCGCTCACCGGCGGCGGTTTTGGCACGGTGGAAATTTTCCGCCTGAACGCCGCCGATTATTTCGAACTGCCCTATTGAACCCATGACCCGGCGCGTGGCGGTCTATGGCGCTGGCCCGGCGGGCCTCATGGCCGCCGAGGTGCTGGCGGCGGCGGGCGTGGCCGTGGACCTGCACGACCACAAGCCCAGCCCGGCGCGCAAGTTTCTGCTGGCGGGGCGCGGCGGGCTGAACCTCACCCATTCCGAGCCGCTGGCCGATCTACTGGCGCGCTATGGCGAAGCGGCGAGCTTCCTCGCCCCCGCCATCACGGGGTTTGCGCCGGATGCCCTGCGCGCCTGGGCCAGCGGCCTGGGCATTGAAACCTTCGTCGGCTCGTCGGGCCGGATCTTTCCCGTGGGGCTGAAGGCCACGCCGCTGCTGCGCGCCTGGTTGCGGCGGCTGGCGGGGCAGGGCGTGACGTTCCATCCGCGGTCGCCCTGGCCGGGTTTTGATGGCGCGGCCGCCGTGCTGGCCTTCGGCGGGGCCAGTTGGCCGCACCTGGGGTCGGACGCCGCCTGGGTTTCGGCCTTCCACGCCGCGGGCATTGCGGTGACACCCTTGCGCCCCGCCAATGGCCGCTTCCTTGTTCCGTGGACGGAGCATTTCGCCAGCCGCTTCGCCGGAACACCGCTCAAGACCATCGCACTGGCCCATGGCCCGCACCGGGTGAAGGGCGAGGTGATGATCTCCGCCGACGGCATCGAGGGCGGGGCCATCTATGCGCTCTCCCGCCATCTCCGCGACGAACCCCAGACACCGCTCACCCTCGACCTGAAGCCGGACCTGAGTGATGCCGAGGTGACGGCGCGTCTGGCCCGTCCGCGCGGCAAGACCTCCCAGAGCAACCACCTGCGCAAGGTGCTGGGCCTGCCGCCGGTGGCCGTGGCGCTGCTGCGCGAGGCGGGCCTTGCCCCCAGTGCCGCCGCCATCAAGGCGCTGCCCATGGCCATCACCGGCCCCGCGCCCATCGCCCGCGCCATTTCCTCGGCGGGCGGCGTGGCGCTGGCCGAAATCGACGCCCGCTACATGCTGAGGAAAAAGCCCGGCGTCTTCGTCGCGGGCGAGATGCTGGACTGGGAGGCCCCCACCGGCGGCTATCTTCTTCAGGCATCCTTCGCCACGGGCCGCGCCTCCGCCCAAGGCCTGCTCGATTGGCTTGCCTGACACGGCTCAGCGTGAACCGGGCCGCGCGGAGACATTCCGGACGGCGTGAGAGGGTGAGGGCGCGGCCCTATCTTCCAGCCATGATCTCGCCCCAATGATTTCCTGAAAGTAAATTTCCGGGACGGCAACCGGAGATCTCCTGATGTTGCGCGCCTGTGCGCTCGCGCTGCTTGCCTTCACTGTCACGGCTCCACTGGCACTGGCCGATGTGCGCGGCCATTGCGAAGCCTATGCGCTGGACTTTGCCACGGCCCAGGCGGCGGAGGGGCCCATGCGCCAGCACAAGCATGACATCGCGCTGGCCGGTTGCCTTGGCCAATATGGCGGGGCCGCCGCCGCCTCGGCCGCGAAGCCCGCTGCCGCTGCCCCCGCGCCACGGCCAAAGTCTGCCGCCAAGCCAAAAACCACGGTCGTGGTTCCTGCGGTTGCCGCTGTCCCTGCCGTCAAAAAATCCGTGCCGCCGGCCGCTGCAAAACGGGAGGTGAAGAACGGCATTGTCGTCGGCAGCGCCGCCTGGAAGGCCTATTGCGCCGCCAAATATACTTCCTTCGATGTCGCCAGGGGCACCTACACCAGCATGACCGGCAAGGAGCGCCCCTGCCTCGTCACCCGCACCAAAGCACCCTATTAGCATCGGTGCGGCTAACCATGTTTGCCGCCATTCATCCTGCGTTCAGCCAGGCTGTGGCATGTCTGTTTCATCGCCTGCCTGCCGCTGCTAGAATGGGCGCGGACGGGGGCCAAAACCGGAGAGGAAGTTGATCATGAAGAAGTTGTTCCAGGTTCTTGCCGTCGCTTCGGTGGCCAGCATGACCGTGGTGTCGGTGCAGGTTCCCGTGGCCGAGGCCAAGGGCGTGTCCTACTGCAAGAATTACGCCCGCAAGGAAGCCAACCGCCGCGCCGGCGCGCGTGACGTGGTGGGCGGTGCCGTTGGCGGCGCGGCTGCCGGTGCGCTCATCGGCGCCATCGTCGGCGGCCATCATGCCGTGGGCCGCGGCGCCCTCATTGGCGCGGGCGTGGGCGGCGTGTCGGGCGGCGTGGTCGGTTCCGACCGCTGGCACCGCATCTACAACAATGCCTATGCCAACTGCCGCAGCTGGTAATCATCAGCGCACGGATAAATCATCCGGGCCGGGGATCATTTCCCCGGCCCTTTGTCTTGCCTGAAACAAAAAACCCCGGTGTTGCCACCGGAGTTTCTTTCGTTGGTCCGCTGATGGATCAGCAGCTGTAATACATGTCGTATTCCACCGGATGCGGGGTCATCCGGTAGCGGTCCTGCTCCTCCTGCTTCAGGTCGAGATAGCTCTCGATCTGGTCCTTGGAGAAGACATTGCCCTTGGTCAGGAAGTCGTGGTCGGCGGCCAGGCTGTCGATGGCCTCCTGCAAGGAGCCGCACACCGTCGGCACCTTGGCCAGTTCCGCCGGCGGCAGGTCATAGAGGTTCTTGTCCATGGCCGGGCCGGGATGGATCTTGTTGGTGATGCCGTCCAGGCCGGCCATCAGAATGGCCGAGAAGCACAGATAGGGGTTGGCCGTCGGATCGGGGAAGCGCACTTCCACACGCTTGGCCTTGGGATTGTTGGTGAAGGGAATGCGGCACGAGGCCGAACGGTTGCGGCTGGAATAGGCCAGCAGCACCGGCGCCTCATAGCCCGGCACCAGACGCTTGTAGGAGTTGGTGGACGGGTTGGTGAAGGCGTTCAGCGACTTGGCGTGCTTGATCACGCCGCCGATGAAATAGAGGCACATCTCGGAGAGATCGGCATACTGGTTGCCGGCGAACTGCGGCTTGCCGTCCTTCCAGATGGAGAAGTGGCAATGCATGCCCGAGCCGTTGTCGCCGAACACCGGCTTCGGCATGAAGGTCGCCGTCTTGCCATAGGCGTGGGCCACGTTGTGGATCACATACTTGTAGATCTGCATGTGGTCGGCGCACATGGTCAGCGGCTGATAGCGCGTGCCAAGCTCGTGCTGGGCCGAGGCCACCTCGTGGTGGTGCTTCTCGACCATGAGGCCCATCTCGCCCATCACCGACAGCATTTCCGAGCGCATGTCCTGGGCCGAGTCCATGGGGTTCACCGGAAAATAGCCGCCCTTGGTGCGCATGCGGTGGCCCATGTTGCCGGACTCATAGGCCGTGTCCGAATTGGTCGGCAGCTCGATGGAGTCGATCCTGAAGCCGGTGTTATAGGGCGAGGTGGAGAAGCGCACGTCATCGAAGATGAAGAATTCGGCTTCCGGGCCGACGAAGATGGTGTCGCCCGCCTTGGCTGCCTTGACATAGGCCTCGGCGCGCTTGGCGATGCCGCGCGGGTCGCGGGCATAGCCTTCGCCCGTGCCGGGATCGAGAATGTCGCAGAACACCGCCATGGTGGTCTGGGCATAGAAGGGGTCCATGTGCACCGAGGTGGCGTCGGGCATCAGCACCATGTCGGACTCGTTGATGGCCTTCCAGCCGGCGATGGACGAGCCGTCGAACATCAGGCCCTCTTCCCAGGCGTCGGCACCCATCTGCGAGATGTCCATGGTCAGATGCTGCATCTTGCCGCGCGGATCGGTGAAGCGCAGGTCGACGTACTTCACGTCCTTGTCCTTGATCATCTTCAAGGCATTCTCGATTGCATTGTCCTTGGCCATGGTGTCCCTCTGTTGGCTCTGGTTGTTGCGGGTGTTGCTGGTGAGTTACAGCGCGTCCGTGCCGGCTTCCCCGGTGCGGATGCGAATGGCTTGCTCCACGGTGGAAATGAAGATCTTGCCGTCGCCGATGCGCCCGGTGCGCGCCGCGTTCTGGATGGCCTCCACCGCGCGGTCCACCAGCTCGTCGGCAATGACGATCTCGATCTTCACCTTGGGCAGGAAATCGACGACATATTCCGCGCCGCGATAAAGCTCGGTGTGGCCCTTCTGGCGGCCAAAGCCCTTGGCCTCGGTGACCGTGATGCCCAGAAGGCCGACCTCTTGCAGGGCCTCCTTCACCTCGTCCAGCTTGAACGGCTTGATGATGGCTTCGATCTTTTTCATGGCGGGGCCTCGGCGGTTTGGGATCGCGTTGGAAAAGTGTGGGCGGGGCAGGGGATTGGCCTGCCGATCATACTTCGTTAATCTTTGGCAAGTCCCATGCCAATTGCCCGCCCGTGCTGAATCAACAACTTACCGCAACGCGGCTTCGCACCGCAGCAAAGAAATGATGAAAAAATGGGCAATATGGCCGCTATTTATGCAGCGATCCATGCCGCCTGGTCCTCACCTCTTTGAATGCTTGGGCTTTGCCGGAGACAGCCACCGCCGCCGCCCGCCTCACCTCTCCATGGCAGGGCCTGACCCGGCCATCCAGACTTCCCGCCCCGGGCCTCACCCGCGCCATCCGCTGGATCACCGGGTCAAGCCCGGTGATGGCCAAAGGATGAATCCATGCCAGCGCACGCCGGTAGCCGCTGCCACTTGATTTGGTTTGAAAGCGTAAGCCGCTTTTTGGCATGTTGCCACCCATGATGACGGCACCAGCAACGCTTCCCTCTCTGCGCACCGCCCGCATGGTTCTCACACCCTGCCAGCCCCAGGACTGCGCCGACTTCATCGCGCTGGAGCAGGACCCGGAGGTCATGCGCTTGCTGAACGGCGGCCGTGCCTTCGATCGTGCCTGGTGCACCGGAGGGGAAGACTTTCTCATGCCCGACGGCACGGAAACCTGTCTCTGGACTGCGCGCCACAAGGCCGATGGCGCCTTCGTCGGCTGGTTCTGCCTCTGGCCCGACAGTGCGACCTGCGCGGAACTGGGCTATCGCCTGCGCCGGGCGGAATGGGGACAGGGTCTGGCCTCGGAGGGTGCCCGCGCCCTCGTTCAATGGGGCTTGCAAAGCGGCGGCTATGACCGGATTTTTGCCAGCACCATGACCGTCAACCACGCCTCGCGCCGGGTCATGGCAAAGGCTGGGCTTGCCCATGTGCGCACGTTCCACACCACATGGCCCGAACCATTCCCCGGCACCGAAGAAGGCTTGGTCGAATATGAAGTCCGGCGCTCCGAAGCGCGATGACCGCCGATCATCTCACCGGTCCTCCGGCCTTCTGCCGGCAACTCTCGCCGCCAGCGCGGCATGGGCCGCCTGGTCCGCGGGCCGCAGCTTCCGTGCCGTCACCGCCGGGTAATTTGCCAGCGTGTTGCCGCCCTTCCAGTCGGTCACCGGGCGGATCGGCCGGTGCTCGAAGCCGCCGCCGCAATTGGGGCAGACATTGGCCAGCACGCCCGTGGCGCACACCGCGCAATAGGTGCATTCAAACGAGCAGATCATGGCGTCGGTGGCGTTGGGCGGCAGCGCCTTGCCGCAGTTTTCGCAGATGGGCCGCAGTTCCAGCATGGCAGTTCTCCTCAAGCGGATCCTATATCCTTTGTCACGATCTGCCTGTTCCACTCTGTAACCTGTGATACAGTCCACGTTCTGCCCATCTTTTCCGCGCTGCAAAACAGTGCCAGACTCCGCGTCAGAAGAATCGCAGGAGATGATGCCATGGCCGCCAAAGCCGCCCCGAAACGCCAAGCCAAAGCCGCCAAGAAAGCCGTACGCAAGCCCGCGCGCAAAGCCGCGGCCAGGACGAAGCACAAGATCGCCATGTTGACGGCGGGCGGCCTTGCTCCCTGTCTCTCCACCGCCGTGGGCGGTCTCATCCAGGAATATTCCAGGCTTCTGCCGGGGGCCGAGATCATCGGTTATCGCTCCGGCTACAAGGGTCTGCTGCTGGGCGACTCCATCAGGGTAACCCCGGCGGTGCGCAAGAAGGCCGCCGTGTTCGCCACCCACGGCGGATCGCCCCTGGGCAATTCACGCATCAAGCTCACCAATGTGAAGGACTGCGTGAAGCGCGGCCTGGTGCAGGAGGGCGAGGACCCGCTGGCCGTGGCGGCGGACCAGCTTGAGAAGGATGGCGTCACCATTCTCCACACCATTGGCGGCGACGACACCAACACCTCCGCCGCCGACCTGGCCGCCTATCTCGCCAGGCATGACTACAATCTCACCGTGGTCGGCCTGCCCAAGACGGTGGACAATGACGTGGTGCCCATCAAGCAGACGCTGGGCGCGCTCACCGCGGCGGAGCAGGGGGCCGTCTTCTTTGAAAACTGCATCAACGAGCAGTCCACCAACCCGCGCATGCTGCTGATCCATGAGGTCATGGGGCGCAACTGCGGCTGGCTCACGGCGGCCACGGCGGCGAAATACCGCGAGCGTCTGGCCCGGCAGAAGTTCGTCGGCGAATTCAATCTCGGCAAGAACCTGAAGGACATCGACGCCGTTTACATTCCCGAACTGGCGCTGGACCTGACGGCGGAGGCCGCGCGCCTGAAGAAGGTCATGGACGAGAAGGATTGCGTCACCATCTTCCTGTCCGAGGGGGCGGGCGTGGCCGACATCGTGGCCGAAATGCGCGCCCGCGGCGAAGAGCCGGAGAAGGACGCCTTCGGCCATGTGAAGATCGACAAGATCAATGTCGGTGACTGGTTCGCCAAGCAGTTTGCCGGCATGGTCGGGGCCGAAAAGGTGCTGGTGCAGAAGTCGGGCTACTTCGCCCGCTCGGCGCGCTCGAACAAGGAAGACCTGGCGCTCATCAAGACCATGGTGAAGCAGGGCGTGAAATCGGCGCTGAAGGGCGAAAGCGGCGTGGTCGGCCACGACGCCGAGAAGAAGGGCACTCCTCTCTCCACCATCGCCTTCCCGCGCATCAAGGGCGGCAGGCCCTTTGACCCCTCGGTCAAATGGTATGGCGACCTGCTGAAGGCCATCGGCCAGCCCATGGGCAAACCGAAAAAGGTGGAGCACTGATCGCTCCTCCTGTCTCGCTCGGGAAGAACGGGCCCCATCATGCGATGGTATGATGGGGTGGGGCAGTCCTTGGTCCGGCGTTTAACCGTCTTCCCAACCCGTCATCGAACCGTCATCAAACCGTTGCAAAGCTCTGGCATAGGCGGCGCGCGCGAGCGCAGTCCCTGTCGCCCGCCGCGCCAAGCCTTGATGGAGCGACCATGCCCCCCGCCGACGCAACCGCCCCGCTGCCCGCACTCACCGCCGCCGCGCCCGAAGCCGACGCCAGGCCGGGAAAGAAAACCAAGAAGGCCAAAGCCGCCATTGCGATGGGGAATGTCCACGTGGGCCGCCTGGCCGCCCTCAACCTCACCGGCAGCAGCGATCAGGACATGACGCTCACCTTCCACCTCAAGGGCAAGAAGAACAAGGGCCTTGTCTTCACCCAGAATGCCGCCCAGCCGCAGCGCCTGACCGCCATGGTGCAGCTTCTCGCCGCCGCCGCCGCCAGCCGCGCCAAGCTGCATGTCACGGCGGAAAAGACCGCCACCGACAATCAGACCATCACGGTGCTTGCCCTCCACCTCGGCTGATCCCTCGCCCCTGGCCCGCTGAATGGCCGCAACTGGCCAGTCCCGGCGCAATTTCCGGGTGGCGGCGCGTGCGCGCACACGTCATAAGCGGCACCATGTCCGCCGCACTTGCTGAAAACCGCGACACGCGCGAAGGCTTTCTCTACGCCGGGGCCGCCTATTTCATCTGGGGCTTCCTGCCGCTTTACATGAAATGGCTGGCCCACATTCCGGCGTGGGAAGTGGTGCCCCATCGCATCATCTGGTCCTTGCCCTTTGCCCTCGCCGTGGTCTGGTGGCAGGGCGGCATGGCAAGCTTGCGCAGGGCGTTCAAAACCCCGCGCACCCTGGCCATGGCGGCGCTCACCGCCACGCTCGTCTCCATCAACTGGGGCACCTATGTCTGGTCCATCGGTGCGGGCCGCGCGCTGGAATCGGCATTGGGCTATTACATCAACCCGCTGTTTTCGGTCGGCCTCGCCGCCGCCCTCATCGGTGAAAGGCTCACGCGCGCCCAGTTGTTCGCCATCTTCCTCGCCGCTCTTGCCGTCGCCATCCTGACCTGGGAGGCGGGCGGCTTGCCCTGGGTGTCGCTGGTGCTCACCTTCTCCTGGGGCTTCTATGCCTACTTCAAGAAAACCCTGCCGGTGGGGCCCACCCAGGGCTTTCTCATGGAGATCATCCTGCTCACCGCGCCGGCGCTCTTCATGCTCGGCTGGTTCGAGAAGCAGGGCACCAGCCACTTCATCCACACCGGGCTCTACGACACGGCGCTCCTCTGGGGCACCGGAGCGCTCACCGCCATTCCGCTAATGCTCTACGCCACGGGGGCGAAGCTTCTGCGCCTCTCCACCATCGCCCTCATGCAATACTCCGTGCCGACCATGATCTTTCTCTTCGCGGTCTTCGTCTTCCATGAACCCTTCGGCATGCACAAGCTGGTGGCCTTCTCCCTCATCTGGGCCGCCCTCGCCATCTATACCTGGTCCAGCCTGTCCGCCGCGCGCCAGCGCCCCTGACGCAGCCATCGGTTCCATCAAGTTTCAACACGATTGATTGTCCCCGCCGCCACCGCCGCGCCGGAACCGCAGCGCTGTGCGGCACTTGTGGGAACAGGCTGGTTCTGTCCGGCTTCAAACCAAATACCAAATACGGAGAACATGATGAACAAGACACTCATTGCGCTGTCCGCTGCGGCCGGCCTCTTTGCCCTCAATGCCAGCTCGGCCATGGCCCAGGATATGACGGGCGTCGATCCGGCCTGCATCGTGAAGAACGCCGAAGGCAAGGACGTGGTTGACATGGCCAAGTGCCCCGATGGCAAGACCCTGGCACAGTCCGGCATGTCGGGCATGTCCGGTGAGCGTGCTGGCTATGCCTGGATGGTTCCGGCCGATGCCTTCACCGGCGCCAAGATCATGAGCGCCAGCGACTTCATCGGCAAGCGCGTCTACACCAAGGCCGGTGAGGATATCGGTGAGGTCAACGACATGATCATCTCCGACAATGGCAAGATCAACGCCGCCATTCTTGGCGTCGGCGGCTTCCTCGGCATCGGCGAGAAGGACGTGGCCGTTTCCATGAATTCCATTGATGTTGTGGTCGACGGCAGCACCAGCAAGCTGGTGGTGGACGCCACCAAGGACCAGTTGAACAGCGCGGCGGCCTACGACAGGGCCACCCGCACCTACATCGTTAAGTAATAAGCCCGACACTTCGGGGAGGGCCCGGCACGTCCTGCGTTCCGGGCCTTCCCCTTGTCAGCGTGGTCAAGGGCTCTTCCCGTCAGCTATTTCCTGCGCTGATGCGCGCGGAAATAATCCCATTCATCGACCCGGCGGCCATCGGCCAATATGCATATGCCGCGGTCATTGCCCGCCCGGTCCCTGACGATTTCCACCCGGCCACCCCGCTGAATGCAGAACACCGAGGCCGGATTGGGCAGGGCCAGGGCTTCGCCCCGTGCCGCCAGCAGCCCGATCCCTGCCGCCAGCGCGGCCAGTCCCATGCCCCTCATCATCTCACCCCTGAATCCATGCCCATGCGCCGGGCCCGATTGTCACCGGAAGGCGCGCAGGTAATGGCGTTCGAAGGCGCGCTTCATCAGGTGGAAGATCCGGCTCGACGGCAGCACCAGATTGCGCTTGAGGGTGCGGTACACCAGAATGCCCTTGTCCAGCGTATCGACGATGCAGATCAGTTCCGGCTTGAAATCGTGGCGCGCTTCCTTGCCCGCCAGCACCGCCGCCAGATTCTGCGCCGCCGCCTTGGCCTGCAGGTCGGCCTGATGCGCCTGCTTGGGCAGCCAGTCCGGCCCCGGATAGGAGCCCGCATCGCCAATCACCCAGACGCCGTTCATGCCGTCAACCCGGCATTTGCTGTCGGCCCTGATCATGCCGCCCGGTGACAGGGGCAGGCCCGCCGCCTCATACCAGGAAAGCCCCGTCAGGCCCGGCATGAACAGAATAAGGTCGACGTCAAAACCGCCACCTTCCGTCACCACCTTGCCCGCCTCGAATTGCTTCATCTTGTGGCCGAGATGGGTGTCGATGCCGAGGCTCTTCATTTTCGTCAGCAGCTCATCCACCGCCTGCGGCCCCAGCCGTGCGCCGGGCTTTTCGGCGGGACTGAAGAACACCAGCCGGAACTGGTCGCGCCGCCCCTGCCGCCGCAGCAGGGCATCGATGATGAAGAGATATTCGAACATCGGCCCGCCGCGCATGGCGCCCTGTTCGTTGGGATTGCTGGCGAAGCCCACGGCAATGGTGCCGCCCGTGAGCGCCGCCAGCCGCCGTCCGATCTCGTCGGCCACCGCCAGCCCCTCGCAGGGCACCAGCGCGTGTTCGATGCCGGGCAGCTTGCGGATGAAGCGCGCGCCGGAAGCGATGACCAGATGATCGTTGGCCACCTCGCCCGCGTCGGTGAGCACCCGGCGGCCGCCATCGGCCAGCCCGGTGACCGACGCCTTGATGAAGCGCACCTCATGTTTGGTGAAGTAATGGCCGAGCGGAATGCGGAGCTTCTCCGACTGCCGCAGCCCGGCGGGAATCCAGATGCTGCTGGGCAGGTAATGGAGCTCATCGCGCGGTGAAATGACGGTGATCTCCGCATTGACCCGCTGCCGGCGCAAGTGGCGGATCATGGTCAGCGCCGCAAAACCTGACCCGACAATGGCAATGCGCTGACGCGCCGCTGCATTCATGGTGTGATCTCCGCGCTGTGGGATTGTTGCGGGGGCAAATGCCCCCTTGATATCCGGTTTATATGTTCAATCTGTGCCGTGAATGCAACCGGCGGGGAGATCAGGCGGCGTCAACAAATTGAATGCGGGCAACCTATCGGCAGCAGTTGATTCCAACGGACCGCCGCTTGCTCTAGTCTCGGCGCAATGATTCCTTGCAACGGCCGGATGGCCGGGGAGTGGCGCATGTTTCCGGGTCACGAACTCTTGACCCCCGCCGGGATGGCGGGCGTGGACCGGACCTGCGGCCTTGCCCCCCTGCCCCTGATGCAAACCGCCGCCCGCCCCCCTGCCGCCATCATCCCCCTGCTTTCCCCGCCGCGCCCCGTCACCGTGCTTTGCGGCCCGGGCAACAATGGCGGTGACGGCATGGTCATCGCCCGCCTGCTGCATGACCAGGGCTGGCCCCTGCGCTGCTTCCTCTGGGGTGATGCCCATTGCTTCTCGCCCGATGCCGCTGCCAACGCCGGGCGCCTGCCCGTGCCCCTGGAACCCATGCCCGAGGTCATCCCCGGCGATCTCATCATCGACGCCATTCTGGGCGCGGGCCTGGCGCGCGACTTCCCGGCGGAACTGGCGGGCCGCATCAACCGGGCAGGGCATCCCGTCGTCGCCATCGACGTGCCTTCCGGCCTCGACGGGGCCACGGGCCGCCCGCGCGGCGCGGCGGTGCAGGCTGACCTCACCATCACCTTCGCCCGCAAGAAGCCGGGCCACCTGTTGCTGCCGGGCCGCGACCTTTGCGGCGAGGTGGTGGTGGCCGACATTGGCATCCCCGACGCCGCCATCGCCGCCGCCAAAGCCGAGCTATGGGAGAATGTGGCCCCGGAACCGGAACCCCTTGCCACCGGCACCCATAAATACCGGCGCGGCGCGGTCCTGGTGTGGTCGGGACCGGCCCTTGCCACCGGGGCGGCACGGCTGGCGGGTGAGGCGGCGCTGCGGGGCGGGGCCGGGCTGGTGACCATCGCGGGCGCGCCAGACGCCCTTGCCGTCCATGCCGCGCAACTTACCGCCATCATGCTCGCCGAGGTCTCCCAACCCCTCGATCTGGCGCGCCAGATGACCCGAAGGCACATCACCTGTGTGGTCATCGGGCCGGGCGCGGGCGTGGGGCCGGAGACGGCGGGAATCGTCGAGGCGGCCCTGGCCGAAGCCGCCGCCGTGGTGCTGGACGCCGACGCCCTGACCAGCTTTGAACACCGGCCCGACGTGCTCGCGGGCTTCATCTCGGAACGCCCGGACCGGCCAGTGGTCCTGACCCCGCATGAGGGAGAATTCAAGCGCCTGTTCAAGGGCTTGCTTGAGAGATCGGACTCAAAGACTGAAGCCGCCCGCGCCGCCGCCCGCCGCACCGGTGCCCATGTCATCCTCAAGGGGGCCGACACGGTGATCGCCGCCCCCGATGGCCGCGCCGTGATCAATGCCAACGCACCGCCCGGACTGGCCACCGCCGGCTCGGGCGATGTTCTGGCGGGCCTTGTGGCGGCGCAAATTGCCGCACCGCACCATCAGAAAAATGACAATATTTTCAAACAAATATGCGCCGCTGTCTGGCGGCACGGGGAAGCAGCGTCCAAATTTATCCCGCAAGCGCTAACCAGCGAAGATTTAGTTGCTATAATCACCCCATCATGATGCCGAAACCGACGCCTCTTCCGCCTGAAGTCATTCTCGACCGCATTCGCTTCACCGCCGCCGAATTCCAGCGCCGCCGGCCGGAGTTCAAGGTGAAGCCCTTTGCCTCCTTCGCCCGCTTCATGACGAGCGCGAGGAACGCCCGCCCGGAACCCTTCCCGGGCCGCTTCGTGCTCGACATCACCTCGACCGTTTCGGTGGACCAGCCCACGGCGGTGCAGCGGGTGGAACTGGAGCTGGCGCGGGCCTTCGCCGCGCTCGCCCATGAACAGAATTTTGGCCTCTCCTTCGTGGCCTATCGCGACGGCCATTTCGTGCCCTACATCATGGAGGATGATCAGGTCATGGTGAAGCCCTTCGGCTTCACCGTGCAGGAGGGCGACTTCCAGTTTCGCCCCGGCGATGCCTTCCTCATCGTCGAGATGCTGAGCGGCGACACCGAGGGCTTCCTCAATGCCGTGGTCGAGGCGCGCAAGGCCGGCGCGGTCATCAACCTCATGGTCTATGACCTGGTGCCGCTGACCCACCCCCATTGGGTGGCCGAGGAATTCTCGCTCCGCGCCCATGCCGCCTTCACCGCCATGCTGCGCATTTCCCACCGCCTCATTGCCGTGTCGCAGAAGGTGGCCGAGGACATTGCCTGCTATCTCGACCTCACCTCCATGCGCGACGTGGAAACCGTCTGGCCCATGCCGGTGGCCCATTTCCGCCTCGGCTGCGACGCGCTGTTGCGCCACCGCCAGCCGGGAACGGCGGTGCATTTCCCGGCCGGGCCGGATGTGCTGCTGGCGGCGGGCACCTTCAAGACACGCAAGGGCCTGCTGCCCCTGCTGGAGGCCATGGACATCCTCTGGGCGGAAGGCAACCAGACCAGACTGGTGCTGGTGGGCCGCGACTATCTGACCAACCGCACCCGCACCCAGATGAAGGCCCACCCGGAACTGGGCAAGCGCCTCCATCTCGCGGGCTATTCCGCCGATGCCGAACTGGCCGAGGCGCTGACCCAGGTGTCGGCCATGGTCATTCCGGCCTTTGATGATGGCTTCGGCCTGCCGCTGGTGGAGGCCGCCGCCCTCGGCTGTCCGGTGGTGGCGCGCGATGTGCCCATCTACCGCGAAACCTCCGGTGGCGATGCCTTCTTTTTCCCCGATGTGGGGGCGCGGGAAATGGCGGAAAAACTGAAGGAGTGGCTGGCTCTGCCGCGCAAGAAGCAATTGAAATTCGTGCCCCGGACCAGCCTTGCCACCTGGCGTCAGTCGGCCCAGATCATGCAGGCCATTCTCCTGTCCTCGGCCATGGCCTTCACGGTCGATGTGGGGGTGAACGCCAGCCTGCGCCTGCTCGTCCCGCCAGCCGGGCAGAAACCATCCTGACGCCGGTGTTTTTCGGGGCTGGCATCGGGCAAAACCCTCTGCTATAGACCGCGCCCATTGCAACGGCCCCGGCCTTTGGCAGGCATCTGGCGGGCGTGGTGAAATTGGCAGACACGCAGGATTTAGGTTCCTGTGGGGAAACCCGTGGGGGTTCAAGTCCCTCCGCCCGCACCATGCCGCGACGCCGCGCCCCGCGGGACATGAAGGAAAGACGAGCAGGATCATGCAGGTTACCGAGACCCTCAACGCCGGTTTGAAGCGCGAATACAAGGTGGTGGTGTCCGCCGCCGATCTGGCCAGGGAGCTGGACGCCCGCCTGAAGGACATGGCGGGCCGCGCCAACATCAAGGGTTTCCGTCCCGGCAAGGTGCCGGTGCCGCACCTGAAGCGCATCTATGGCAAGGCGCTGATGGGCGAGGTGGTGCAGAAGGCCGTGGACGATCAGGCCAAGAGCATTCTCGCCGACAAGGGCCTGAAGCCCGCCTATCAGCCGGAAATCAGCCTGCCGCAGGATGAGGCGGAAGTGAACGCCATCATGGACGGCAAGGGCGACCTTTCCTTCGCCATGGCGCTGGAGGTTCTGCCGCAGTTCGACGTCAAGCCCTATGACGCCATGACGCTCACCCGTCATGTGGTCGAGGTCTCCGATGACGAGGTGAAGGAAGGTCTCGACCGCCTTTCGGGCCAGTACAAGGACTGGGAAGCGAAGAAGGAGGGTGCCAAGGCCGCCCAGGGTGACCGTGTCACCATTTCCTTCGTCGGCAAGGTTGATGACAAGGCCTTCGACGGCGGCACCGCCGAAGACGTGCCGCTGGAACTGGGCTCCAACCAGTTCATCCCCGGCTTCGAGGATCAGATCGTCGGCGCCCATGTGGGCGACGAGCGTGAGGTGAAGGTCAGCTTCCCGGCGGAATACGGCGTGGCGGAACTGGCGGGCAAGCCGGCGGTCTTCACCGTCAAGGTCAAGGGCATCGACGCGCCCAAGACCACCGACATGAACGACGACTTCGCCAAGAAGCTGGGCTTCGAGGACCTGGGCAAGCTCAAGGCCTTCCTCAAAGACCGGTTGGGCGATGAACTCAAGAACATGACCGGCATGAAGCTGAAGCGCGACGTGCTCGACATCATGGACCAGGATTATGACTTCGGCCTGCCGGAGAAGCTGGTGGATGCCGAATTCAATGGCATCTGGAACGCGCTGCTCCACGAGATGGGCAAGGCGGGTCGCAGCTTCGCCGACGAGGACACCTCCGAGGACGAAGCGAAGAAGGAATACCGCGCCATTGCCGAGCGCCGCGTGCGCCTGGGTCTGGTGCTTGGCACCATCGGCGAGAAGGAAGGCGTGCAGGTCTCCGATCAGGAACTGCAGAACGCGCTCATGGGCCGCGCCCGCCAGTTCCCCGGCCAGGAAAAGCAGGTCTTCGACTATTACCGCAAGAACCCCGGCGCGCTGATCGAATTGCGCGGCCCCATCTTCGAACAGAAGGTGGTGGACCTGCTGGTGTCCAAGGCCACGGTGACCGAAAAGGCGGTGAGCCGCGAGGAACTCCAGGCCATGGTGCAGGAGGACGACGAGGACGAAGCCGCCGAAAAGCCGAAGAAGAAGGCGGCAAAGAAGAAGAAAGAGGACTGACCCTCGGTCCATCCAGATGGTTCAGGGCGGCCTGCGGGCCGCCCTTTTTGTTGGCCGGACGGGCTGCCAGACGGAATCAAGATCCGAACCTGTCATCCTAACCCCTTGATTTTGTTGTGGATGGTCGCGCGCCATAC
>CALMUW010000091.1 GCA_937872985.1 uncultured Alphaproteobacteria bacterium | reverse complement strand
CAACAACTACTTCCGAAACGCAGGTTACGCGTCAATATGAACCAGGGAGACTCTAGAGCAACCGGCGGTCAGTTGGAATCAACTGCCGCCGACAAGTTGCTCGAAAATCAATATGTTGGCGCAACTTTTCTCTCTCAAATCGTTCCGATTTGATCGTCCGTTGCGCTAATCAAGGTCCTTGGCCTTCAGCGCATCGGCAAGCCGCATGGTGGCGCTGCCGGGGCGGGCGGGCTTCGGCTGGCTGGCGTCCGGCGTCCAGGCAATGGCCCAGAGCACATCCAGCGTGGCGCGGATGCGGTGATCGGCATCGGCGAAGTGGTCATGATAATAATTGACGGCACGGGCCAGCGTTGCGGGCGCGGTGAGGCCGCGGGCGCGGTCCGCCAGCGGATTGGCAAAGCCCATGGCCTTGATCTCGCGCATGAGGGAAAGCGCATCGGCATAGCGCAGGGTGCGGCGGTCGGCGTCGATGACGGGAAGGGCAAAACCCGCCCGTTGCAAAAGGGTGCCAAAGGCGCGCACTTCCACCATGGGGGCGACACGGGGGCTGGCCCCCCGGCCCTCGCCTTCGGCGGCCAGCCAGCTCTGGCGCAGTTCGGCCAGGGTTTCGCCGCCGAAGAAGGCCACCAGCAGCATGCCATCCGGTTTCAGCGCGCGGCGCATCTGGGCCAATTGGCCGGGCAGGTCATTGACGGCGTGCAGGTCGGCCATGGCGATGATGGCGTTGAAGCTCCCGGCTTCGAGACGGAGGTCATCATCGGCAGCAGGGGCGGCGAGGATGAGGTCGTTCACCCTGCCCGAGGCACGGATCGCTGCGGCATGGGGCGCGGCATCACCGGCGATGAGGAGGGCACGATCAAACCGCCGGGTGACAAGGGCAAGGCGCTCGGCCAATTCCGTGGCGAGATGCTGCGGCAACGTCCGGTCATCAGCGGCCATGGCCTTGGCCTGGCGGGCGAGATAGACTTGCCGGTCAAAGAGGGCGGGCGGCGTGTCGGACATGGACGAGGAGGTAGCCGAAAAGGAAGGCCGAGGCCAGCGCCTTGGCCGCTGGCTCAGTGGGGTGCCGCGCTGGCTCGCTGATGTCATCGCGCCGCCGCGCTGCCTGTCGTGCGGCGACGAGATCCTGGCCCCGTCGGCGCTCTGTCCTGTCTGCTGGACGAAGGTGAATTTCATCGCGGAGCCGGTGTGCGCCGTCCTCGGCCTGCCGCTGGAGTTTGATCAGGGCGAGGGAGCGGTGAGCGGGGCTGCCATCGCCAGTCCGCCAGAGTGGGATCAGGCGCGCGGCGCGGTGGTGTTTGACGACCATTCGCGCGGCCTCATTCACGCGCTCAAATATCATGACCGCATGGAGGTGGCGGGCTTCATGGCGCAGGCCATGACGCGCGCCGGGCGGAAGCTCATCGCCGAAGCCGATGTGCTGGTGCCGGTGCCGCTGCACCGCTGGCGATTGTGGCGGCGGCGCTTCAACCAGTCAGCGCTTCTGGCCCGGACGATTGCGGCGGCCACGGGCCGGGCCATCGATGTCATGACCCTGTGCCGGGTGAAGCGCACCCGCAGCCAGGTGGGCCTGACGCAGGCCGAGCGCGCGGCCAATGTGGCGCGGGCCTTCGCGGTGACGGATGCCGCAGCCTTCCGGGACAGGCGGGTACTGCTCATCGACGATGTGCTGACCACCGGGGCCCCCGCCAATGCCTGCGCGCGCGCCTTGAAGAAGGCGGGGGCCGCGCGGGTCGATGTGCTGGTCTTCGGACTTGTGGTCACGCCCCGGCGCCCTCATATTATTGAGGGCAAGGAGACATGATGAAGGATGTGACCATCTATACCACGCGCACCTGCCCCTATTGTCATGCGGCCAAGGCGCTGCTGGAGCGCAAGGGCGTGCGCTACGTGGAAATCGACGTGGGATCGGACTATGGCCTGCGTCTGACGATGGCGCAGCGGGCCGGCGGGCGGCGCACCGTGCCGCAAATCTTCGTGGGCGACACCCATGTGGGCGGCTGTGACGATCTCCATGCGCTGGATGAGGCGGGCGGGCTTGACCCGCTCCTGGCATCATGACCTTCCGCGCGGCACTGGTGCAATTGCGCTCCGGCCAGGACATGGCGCGGAATTACCGCGCGGCCGCCGCCCTGGTGCGCGAGGCCAGGGCGCAGGGGGCGCAGTTCATCTCCACGCCTGAGATGACCAATGTGATGGACCCGGACAAGGAGCGGGTGAAGGCCACGGCAAAGCCGGAGGAGCATGACCTCTCGGTCGCCGGTTTTGCCCAATTGGCGGCGGACCTTCAGGTGCATCTGCATGTGGGGTCGCTGGCTCTGCAGGGGCCGGACGGGCGGCTGGTCAATCGCGGCTTCATCTTCGCGCCCGATGGCCGGGTGCTGGCGCGCTATGACAAGATTCATCTCTTCGACGTGGACCTGGCCACGGGCGAGAGCCATCGGGAGTCCGCGAGCTACCGTCCCGGCGAGGAGGCGGTGGTGGTGAAGACGGCACTGGGCAGTTTCGGCATGGCCATCTGCTATGATGTGCGCTTTCCCGCGCTGTTCAACGCGCTGGCCAAGAACGGGGCCGAGGTGCTGCTCAATCCGGCGGCCTTCACCGTGCCCACCGGCAAGGCCCACTGGCAGGTGCTGCTGCGGGCGCGGGCGATAGAGACCGGCAGCTTCATGCTGGCGGCGGCCCAGGGCGGCGATCATGGTCTTGGCCGCCAGACCTATGGTCACAGTCTCATCATCAATCCCTGGGGCGAGGTGCTGGCCGAGGCCGGGGATGAACCCGGCGTCATCATGGCCGAGATCGACCCCGCCGCCGCCGCCGAGGCGCGCGCCCGCATTCCGGCCTTGCAGCATGGGCGCAGCTTCACCCTGAGGCATGCACCGTGATTCACTACGATCTGCGCTGTCATCAGGGCCACGAGTTTGATGGCTGGTTTGCCGACAGCGCGGGATTCGAAGTGCAGGCCAGGGCGGGGCTGGTGCATTGCCCCCGTTGCGGCTCTGACAGAATCGAAAAGCAGGTGATGGCGCCGGGCATTCCGCTGCGCGCGAACCGCAAGGCGGAGGCGCCGCGCCATGCCATGGTGGCGGGCGGGGCCGATCCGCGTCTGGCCGAGGCGCTGAATGTGATGCGCGAGATGCGGCGCGAGGTCGAGGCTCATGCCGACTATGTGGGCGAGCGCTTCGCCGAGGAGGCGCGCGCCATCCACTACAAGGAAAAGGAAGAGCGCCGCATCTATGGCGAGGCCACGGGCGAGGAGGCCAAGGCGCTGATCGAGGAAGGAATCGCGGTCCACCCCCTGCCGCGCCTGCCCGAGGATGGCAACTGAGGTCAGGCCGCAGGTTTGTCCTTCTGCGCCACCAGCATGTAATTCACAGCCATGTCCGACGAGCGCCGCCATTCATTGGCGAGAGGATGGAAGGTGACGCCGGCGGTGGATTTGACCGTGCAGTGGTTGGCCTGAAGCCAGCCCGTCAGTTCCTCCGGGGTGATGAACTTCTCCCAGTGATGGGTCCCCTTGGGCAGCCAGTGCAGCACATATTCCGCCCCGATGATGGCCAGACCGAAGGCCTTCAGTGTGCGGTTCAGCGTGGCCATGACCATGAGACCGCCGGGCTTCAGCATGGAGGCACAGGTTTTCACGAACCCTGCGGGATCCGCCACATGCTCGATGACCTCCATGTTGAGGATGACGTCGAACGCCTGCCCTGCGGCGGCCAGATCCTCCGCCGTGCCCTGGCGATAGGTGATGGGGAGGTGCTGTTCGTCGGCGTGAACGCTGGCGGTCTTGATGTTCTTGTCCGAGGGGTCAACCCCGGTGACGGCAAAACCGGCCCGCGCCATGGGTTCCGCCAGAAGCCCGCCGCCGCACCCGATGTCGAGGAGGGTCAGGCCCTCGAAAGGCCGGTCGAGCAGGGGGTCGCGGTGCATCCGGGCCGCCACCTGCTCGCGGATATAGGCGATGCGCACGGGGTTGAAGACATGGAGCACGCCGAACTTGCCCTTGGGGTCCCACCATTCCGCCGCCATGCGGGAAAACTTCTCCACCTCCGCGGCGTCCAGGCTGGGGCGGTGGAGGGTGTCCGGGGCGGGGTCGGCTTTCCTGGCGCGGGGCGCGGTGGTCATGGGGCACTCCTTTGGGCCCATTATATGGCTTTCCACCCCCCTGTCACCCGCCACGCGCCAGGCACGGTAAATCCGGCTGGAGGCGGGATATTTCGCCAGCCCGGAGATGTAAAACCGCTTCACAGCCCCGGCATTGCCCGTTATGAGGGGCCCCGCGTGCTGCCCCGGAATGCCATTCCGGGGCCGTTTGGGGTTTTGCTTGGGCGTAACGATTGGGGTGGCCATGGGCTTTTCCGCCATGGTGCCGCGACAGGGTAAGAGGTTTGGCCCATGGGCCGTCTGGTAATGAAATTCGGGGGCACGTCGGTTGCGAATATCGAACGCATCCGCAATGTGGCCCGCCACGTGGAACGGGAAGTCAAGGCAGGCCACCATGTGGCCGTGGTGGTCTCGGCCATGGCCGGCACCACCGACCAGCTGGTGGGCTGGTGCCGCGAGGCCGCCCCGGTGCATGACGCGCGCGAATATGACGCCATCGTCGCCTCGGGCGAGCAGGTGACCTCGGGGCTTCTTGCCATCGTGCTGCAGGACATGGGCATTCCGGCGCGGAGCTGGGCGGGCTGGCAAATTCCCATCCGCACCGATGGGGTGCATGGCGCGGCGCGCATTGCCGGCATCGACGCCGACGAAATCCGCAAGCGCATGGAACAGGGCCAGGTGGCGGTGATCGCCGGTTTCCAGGGCATCGGCCCGGACCGCCGCATCACCACGCTGGGCCGCGGCGGCTCTGACACCTCGGCGGTGGCGGGGGCGGCGGCGCTGGAGGCGGCCTGCGCCATCTATACCCCCGGGGACGGCGTCTATACCGCCGATCCGCGCATTGTGACCGGTGCGCGCAAGCTCGCCCGCATTTCCTATGAGGAAATGCTGGAGCAGGCCTCCATGGGGGCCAAGGTGTTGCAGACGCGCTCGGTCGAACTCGCCATGGTCTACAAGGTGCCCTTGCAGGTGCGCTCGAGCTTCGAGGCCCCGGATGCGCCCGACCAGAACAAGCCCGATGGCACGGGTCCCGGAACTCTTGTGTGCGATGAGGAAAAGATCGTGGAACAGCATGTCGTCAGCGGAATCACCTATTCCCGTGATGAGGCCAAGGTTTCCATCCGCAAGGTGAAGGACCAGCCGGGCGTGTCCGCCGCCGTCTTCGGGCCCCTGGCCGAGGCGGGCATCAGCGTGGACATGATCGTGCAGAATATTTCCGCCGATGGCTCCACCGCCGACATCACCTTCACGGTGGCGCGCAAGGACCTGAAGCGGGCGCTCGACGTGGTGGCCGAAGCCAAGGAGAAGCTCGGCTACATGGAGCTCACCAGTTCGGCCGATGTATCCAAGGTGTCCATCGTCGGCATCGGCATGCGCAGCCACGCTGGCGTGGCGGCCCGCATGTTCCAGACGCTGGCCGAGAGGGGCATCAACATCCAGGCCATCACCACCTCCGAGATCAAGGTCTCGGTGCTGATCGACGAGGCCTATACGGAACTGGCCGTGCGCGCCCTGCACCAGGCCTATGGTCTGGAAGGCAAGGCCTGATGCTGGCCGCTGCGGCCATGGGGGTCCGGCAGCCCGGCGGTTTCCGCCCGGGCCTGCGCCGCCGTGGCAGCATGAAGAACATTGTCCTTCACCCGGCCAAACCGCCAAGGACGCGCGACTGATGGCCCATTCCGCCCAAGGCCCGCGCGTCCTGATCCGAAGGCTCCGCGAGGTCATGGCGGAGAAGGAAACGGCCCAGAAGCGGCTCGACAAGATCGTGACCCTCATCGCCGCCAACATGGTGGCGGAGGTGTGCTCCATCTATGTCATGCGCCCGGGCCAGGTGCTGGAACTCTATGCCACCGAAGGCCTGAAGCGGCAGGCCGTCCACAAGTCGAAGCTCAAGGTCGGCGAGGGCCTTGTCGGTCTCATCGCGGATCAGGCCATCGGCCTCAACCTCGCTTCGGCGCAGGAGCATCCGGGCTTCAAATACCTGCCGGAGACCGGTGAAGAAATCTATCACGCCTTCCTCGGCGTGCCGATCATGCGGGGCGGTGCGGTCATCGGCGTGCTGGTGGTGCAGAACCGCACGCATCGTCAGTATACGGATGAGGAAGAAGAAGCCCTGCAAACCACCGCCATGGTGCTGGCGGAGGTCATTGCCTCGGGCGAGCTGCGCGAGGTGGCGCGCGAGGTCGCCGCCGACGTGGCCCATGTGCGCAGCCACCACTTGCGCGGCGAAAGCCTGGCCGAAGGTCTGGCGCTGGGTCATGTGGTGCTGCATGAGCCGCGCGTCGTCATCGTCAACCTCATCGCCGACAATGTGCCGGAAGAGCAGAAGCGCCTCGATCAGGCCATCGGGCAATTGCGCTCCGAGGTCGATGAATTGCTCGACGGCTCGGATGCGCGCGTTGCCGATTATTCCGACGTGCTCGAAACGGTGCGCATGTTTGCCCATGACAAGGGCTGGCTGAACCGCATCAAGGAAACGGTGGCCACGGGCCTATCCGCCGAGGCGGCGGTGGAGCGGGTGCAGACCGACAACCGGGCGCGCATGATGCGCACCCATGACCCTTACCTGCGTGAGCGCATGCACGATCTCGACGACCTGTCGAACCGCCTGCTGCGCATCCTGACCGGGGCCATCGCCACGGCCTCGCGCAGCGATCTGCCCGACAATACCATTGTCGTCGCCCGCAACATGGGGCCGGCCGAGCTGCTGGACTATGACCGCTCCAAGGTGCGCGGCGTCATTCTGGAGGAGGGCGGCAAGACCAGTCACGTGGCCATCGTGGCGCGTGCTCTGGGCATTCCGGCGCTGGGCCAGGTGCATGGTCTCATCGATCTGGTGGACACGGGTTCGCCCATCGTCATCGATGGCGGCACGGGCGAGGTCTTCGTCCGCCCTTCCAGCGACCTGCAAAAGGCCTATGCCGAGAAGGTGCGCTTCTATGCGCGCAAGCAGGCGCAATTTGCCGCGCTGCGCGACACGCCCGCCGTGACGGTGGACGGGGTCCGGATCAGTCTCAACATCAATGCCGGCCTCATCGTCGACATGCCGCATCTGGCGGAGTCGGGGGCCGACGGCGTTGGCCTCTATCGCACCGAGTTGCAGTTCATGATGGCGCAGCGCTTTCCGCGTCTCAATGCCCAGGTGCGCCACTATCGCCACATCATCGATCAGGCCCAGGGCAAGCCGGTGGTGTTCCGCACCCTCGACATCGGCGCCGACAAGGTGCTGCCCTACCTGCGCCAGCCGCGTGAGGAAAACCCGGCCATGGGCTGGCGCTCCATCCGCATGGCGCTGGACCGCCCGGCGCTTCTCGGGCTGCAATTGCGGGCGCTGCTGATTGCCGGGGCGGGCCATGATCTCAAGATCATGTTCCCGATGATCGCCGACGTGGAGGAATTCCAGAAGGCGCGCGAGGCCTATGAACGCGAGTTCCGCTTCATCGAGAAGCATGGGCTGGAACCGCCGCGCGCGGTGAAGCTCGGGGCCATGATCGAGGTGCCGGCGCTGCTGTGGCAACTCGACAACCTGCTGCCGCTGGTCGACTTCGCCTCCATCGGCTCCAATGACCTGGTGCAGTTTCTCTTTGCCTCGGACCGGGGCAATCCGCGTCTTGCCGGGCGCTATGATCCGCTGAGCCCGGTGGCGCTGTCGGCCATGCGCGACATCGTGGAAAAGGCGCAGGCCCATGGCAGGACGGTGACCCTGTGCGGTGAGCTGGCGAGCCGTCCGCTGGAGGCCATGGCGCTGGCGGGCATCGGCCTTACCTCCATGAGCATGGTGCCCTCGGCCATCGGTCCGGTGAAGGCCATGATCCGCTCGCTGGACCGGGGGCGGCTGTGGACCTTCATGGCGCCACTGCTCAAGAGTCCGCACCATTCCATCCGGGCGGACCTGCTGGAATATGCCCAGCGGCAGGGTGTCGCCATCTAGCACCGTTCGCGGCGCTGCGGTTTTGATCGCGGCAGGGGTCTGCCGTTCACCCCCTGATAACCATTCTCCGTCATGCTTCCTTAAGAGCTTAACGAAGGGTTAGCGCGCAGCGTTGCGGGCTTGCCTGTGCATGAGAGACCGGCCATGGATCAGGACGTTCACGAATTTGGACACGTGGTGGAGGACGAGACGGAGGCGCAGGCGCCTGCAACGCCGGTTCCGCAACGTGCCAAGCCGGATGGTGCCGCCGATCCGGCCGCCGAGGCCGGCTGGTTCCTGGAGCGCGAGCGCGAAGCGCGCGGCGAAAGCCTGGAACAGGCGGGCGATGCCGTGGGCATTCACCCCTATCACCTCGATGCCATTGAACGGGGCGACATGACCCGCATGCCGCCGCGCATGGAAGCGCTGGGCATGATCTCGGCCTATGCCCAATACCTCGGCTTCGAACCGGAGCCGCTGGTGGCGCATTATCTGAAATTCCTGCCCAAGCCCGGCCTTGCCCCGGCCCCATCGCATCCCGCCAATCCGCAGCCCCTGTCCAGCGCCAAGGTTCTGTCCTTTGCCCGTTTCCAGCGCCTGCCGACGCTGAACTTCCGCTTCCCCCATGTTCCGGGTGGCGCGGGCGGTGCGGTGGCCGCCATTGCCGGGGCGATCATGCTTTTTGCCGGCACCAGTTTCCTGATGAAGCCCGGTGCTGCGCCCGGCCCCGACATGGCCCAGACCACGCAGCAGGGCGCTGACGGCATGGCGACCAGCGCCACCGATCAGGCGCTGGTGACGGTGAGGGATGAAGCCATGCCGGATGATACGGCGGCGGGGACCGCTGCCGACCAGCCGCAGGTGGCGGAAGACACGGGCGGCACGCCCGCCGGATCCGACGACGCGCTGGGCCAGTTCATCGCGCGCCAGGTGGCGGGCGATCTGCCCAAGGAAAAGAAACCGGCCAAGGTGGCGGCAGCCAAGCCTGCTGTCCCCGCCACGCAGCCTGCGCCGATTCCCGCGCCCAAGGCTTCGGGTGATCAGGTGGCCTCCACCAGCCCGGCCCCCGCAACAGCGGGCGAAGGCCATGTCTTCGGCGATACCGCCACGCCGGCCCGGCTCATCCTCAAGGCCAAGGCACCGGTCTGGGTGCGCATCGAGGACGGCCAGGGCAATGTGGTCATGACCCAGATGCTGATGAAGAACGACACCTATCGTGTGCCGGACCGTGAGGGCCTGGTGGTGATCGCGCGGGACGGCGGGCTTCTGGCCTATGTCATCGACGGGGTGGAAAAGGGCGTGCTCGGCCCGCCGGGCGAAATCCTCGTGGGCCGGTCGCTGGACATCAAGGCGCTGGATGTGAAGGGCTGAGGCCCGCTTCATGCGGGCCCTCGTGCAGCGGGTGGCGGAGGCCTCAGTCCGGGTGGACGGGGCCGTCACCGGTGCCATCGAGCGCGGCTTTCTGGTTCTCGTCTGCGCCATGGCGGGCGATACAGCCGCGGTGGCCGACCGGCTGGCCCGCAAGATTGCAGCCCTCCGCATCTTCAAGGACGATCAGGGCAAGATGAATCTGCCGCTGGCGGCGGTGGGCGGCTCCTGTCTGGTGGTGAGCCAGTTCACCCTTGCGGCCAATGGCATGGCAGCAGGCAACCGGCCCGGCTTTTCCGCTGCCGCCCCGGCGCGGGAAGGCGAGGTGCTGTATGAGCGCTTCTGCGCGACGCTTCAGGGCGAGGGCGTCACCGTGGCGCGCGGCATCTTCGGGGCCGACATGAAGGTGGCGCTGAGCAATGACGGACCGGTGACCATCTGGTTTGACACGGACCACGCGTGAGAGTGGCGGGGCTGGGGCGGTTGCGCTACAAGCCTCGGCACCATGGCTCTCTCCCCGGAAAAACTGGATCGCATCATTGCCCGCTTTGCCGCCGTTGAACACGAGCTGTCGGCGGGGGCCACGGGCGAGGCTTTCGTCAAGCTGTCGCGCGACTATGCCGAGCTTGAACCCTCGGCCAAAGCGGCGCAGGCCCTGCAGACGGCCTGGCGTGAGCGCCGGGGCCTGGACGAGATGGCGGCGGCGGGCGGCGAACTGGCTGAGATGGCGGAGGCCGAGAAGGGGCCGCTCGATGAGCGCATTGCCGCCATGGAGCGGGACTTGCGCATTCTCCTGTTGCCCAGGGATGCCGCCGACGACCGCAACGTGATCCTTGAGGTGCGCGCCGGAACCGGCGGCGATGAGGCCGCCCTCTTTGCCGGTGATCTCTTCCGCATGTATCAGCGCTATGCCGCCAGCAGGGGCTGGCGGGTGGAGATCATTTCCGAAAGTGTGGGCGAACACGGCGGCTTCAAGGAAATCATCGCCAATATCTATGGTGCCGGGGCCTTCGCCCATCTGAAATTTGAATCCGGCGTGCACCGGGTGCAGCGCGTGCCGGCAACCGAGGCGCAGGGCCGCATTCACACTTCGGCGGCGACCGTGGCGGTGCTGCCCGAGGCGGAAGAAGTGGATATCAGGATCGAGGACAAGGACCTGCGCATCGACGTGTTCCGCGCCTCCGGTCCGGGCGGCCAGTCGGTGAACACCACCGATTCCGCGGTGCGCATAACCCATATTCCCACGGGTCTGGTGGTGGCCCAGCAGGACGAGAAATCGCAGCTCAAGAACAAGAACAAGGCCATGAAGATCCTGCGGGCGCGGCTCTATGAGCGCGAACGCGAGCGCCTCGACAGCGAACGCAGCGCCGCGCGCAAGGGCCAGGTGGGATCGGGCGACCGGTCCGAGCGCATCCGCACCTATAATTTTCCGCAGGGCCGCGTCACCGACCACCGCATCGGGCTCACACTTTACAAGCTCGACCAGATCATTGAAGGTCCGGCGCTTGAGGAACTGGTGCAGGCGCTGGTGACCGAGCATCAGGCGGCTCTTCTGGCCGCCGAGGAGGACAATGGCTGACACGGTGGGCGAGGCGCTGCGGCTGGGCCGGGCGCGGCTTCTTGCAGCGGGCAGCCCCACCGCCATGCTGGATGCACGCCTGCTGCTGCAGGAGGCGGCGGACCTTTCCCATGAGCAGGTGGTGGCCGAGCCGGATGCGGCGCTGACACCGGTCGAGAGTGACTGCTATGCCGCGATGCTGGCGCGGCGGGAGCGGGGCGAGCCTGTATCACGGATCATCGGCAGGCGGGAATTCTTCGGCCGCGATTTTGTGGTGACGCCGGATGTGCTCGACCCACGGCCTGACACCGAGACGCTGATCGACCTCGTGCTGCGCATGGCGGGAGAGCTGTCGCAGGTGCGGGTTCTCGATCTCGGCACCGGCACCGGCATTCTCGCCGTGACGCTGCTGGCGGAATGGCCCGATGCCAGGGGCCTGGCCACCGATGTGTCACCGGCGGCACTGGCGGTGGCGCGGGCCAATGCCGAGGCGCATGGGGTTCATGCGCGCCTGTCCTTCCACCAGGGCGACTGGTTTTCCGGCCTTGATGGTCAATTCGATGTGATTGTCTCCAACCCGCCCTATATTCCGTCCGCCGCTATTGCCGGTTTGGACCGGGGGGTGAAGGACCATGATCCGCGTGCGGCGCTGGATGGCGGGGCAGATGGTCTTGCGCCCTATCGGGTGATTGCGGCGGCGGCCAAGGCCCATTTGCGGCCCGGCGGCGTGGTGGCGGTGGAGTTCGGCGCGGGCCAGGCCGAGGCGGTGGCCGACATCTTCCATGGCGCAGGATTTGCCCGCTGGGGCGAGGGCGTGGACCTGGGCGGGCATGTGCGCTGTGCCGCCTTTGAAGCGATTTATTAGGCATGTCCTGTGCGAAACCCCTTGGAAAGCCGGGGCCGCTGCGCTAGATAGGGCGCGTTTCCTTCTGCCCTTTGCGATGGCGCGGGCGGGTGACGGGGTGGTGCGCAGTATCGCAAGCCCGGCATTCCACTGACAGCGGTTGGAGCACGGCGACTCCGGTTCGGAGAGCGCCACAGGCGGCAGGAACTGGTCCAGGAACATTGGTAAGTGGCGACGGCTCCATGCGGGTCCCAACCAGGTGATTGAACGCTTCCACAACATAGGCGGCCTCTGGCCGAAGTGAGCCATTTTGAATTACGACAACGGACATCGCATGAGACCCGGTCAGCACAACAAGAACCGGGGCCGCAACCGCAACCGCCGCCACAACAACAACGGCGGGCAGGGCGGAGGCTCTTCGCCGAACCGGGTGTTCGAGAGCAATGGGCCGGATGTGAAGGTGCGCGGCACGGCCCAGACCATTGCCGAGAAATATAACCAGCTTGGCCGCGATGCCCTGTCCTCCGGCGACAACGTCATGGCCGAGAACTATTACCAGCACGCCGAGCACTATTACCGCATCTGGGCCACGACCCAGCCGCCGGGGGCCATGCTGCCCATGTTCCGCAAGGCCATGGAAGAGGAATTCGAGGAAGAGGCGGGCGACGGCGAGGCCGAGGGCGAAGCGCCGGAGGGCGAGGCCGCCGAGGGCCAGGAGGCCTCTGGTGAGGCGGGTGACGCACCTGCCGCCGAGGGGTCTGCCGAAGGCGAGGGCCAGCCGCAGGGTCAGCGGCCCTTCCGCCAGCGCGACAACCGTGAGGCCCGCGACCGCAATACCAATGACTCCGGCGAGGGCCGCCGTGAGCGTTTCCGTCCGCGCTGGCAGAACCGCCGCGACCAGCCGCAGGATAACCGCCCGCGCGAGGGCGAAGGCAACGAGCGCGAAGCCGAGGCAGCGCCTGCCGCGCGCAGCGAGCCGATGGAGGCCCGGGAATCCGGCCAGTGGGAGGCTCCGTCCTTCCTGCGCCGTCCGGCTCCGGCAGGCAGCAGCGATGAGGGCGAGGCACCGCGTCCCGAGCGCCGCCCGCGCCGCGCCCGTCCGGTGACGGTGGAAGATGGCTTTGAACCGGCACCGGCGCCCGAGACGCCATCCTCCGGCGACGACGAATAGGCTGTTCCGTTCGCGGTGAAATCTGCCAGACGCCCCGCTTGTCGGGGCGTTTTTCATGCCCATATGAAAGGTCGAAGAGGCGGAACCGCCGCTGCCGGATGCCGTCACGGGTCAGGCGCAGCGGGTCTGCCGGTCAGTCACAAGAGGGCATGGCGCGGAAGGCTTCGGCTTCCGGCCCTTGCGCCGGGAGAGACGAGATGGATTTTGAAAAATATACCGAGAGGTCGCGTGGCTTCATCCAGTCGGCCCAGTCGCTGGCCCTGCGTGAGGGTCATCAGCGCTTCATCCCCGAACATCTGCTGAAGGTTCTGCTCGACGACGAGGAAGGCCTGGCCGCCGGCTTGATCAAGGCTTCGGGCGGAGACTCGCGCGCGGCATTGCGCGCCGTGGAAGCAGCGCTGAAGAAACAGCCCAAGGTGTCAGGCGGCGGCGCGGGCCAGGTTTATCTGGCCCCCGAGATGGCCCGCGTCTTCGATCAGGCGCAGCAGCTTTCCGCCAAGACGGGCGACAGCTATGTGACGGCGGAGCGCCTGTTGCAGGCGCTGGCCATTGAACCGTCGGAGGCGCAGAAGGCGCTGAAGGAGGTGGGGGTCACGGCGCAGGGGCTCAATCAGGCCATCAATGCCATCCGCAAGGGGCGCACGGCGGATACGGCCTCGGCCGAGCAGGGCTATGACGCGCTCAAGAAATATGCTCGCGACCTGACCCAGGCGGCGCAGGACGGCAAGCTCGATCCGGTCATCGGCCGCGATGAGGAAATCCGCCGCACCATTCAGGTGCTGTCGCGGCGCACCAAGAACAACCCGGTGCTGATCGGCGAGCCGGGCGTGGGCAAGACCGCCATTGCCGAAGGACTGGCGCTGCGCATCATCAACGGCGATGTGCCCGAGAGTCTCAAGGACAAGAAGCTTCTGGCACTCGACATGGGTGCCCTCATTGCGGGGGCGAAATACCGCGGCGAATTTGAAGAGCGCCTGAAGGCCGTGCTGAACGAGGTGCAGGCGGCGGCGGGCGGCATCATCCTGTTCATCGACGAGATGCACACGCTGGTGGGTGCGGGCAAGTCGGAGGGGGCCATGGATGCCTCCAACCTGCTCAAGCCGGCGCTGGCGCGGGGCGAGTTGCACTGCGTGGGCGCCACCACGCTCGATGAATACCGCAAGCATGTGGAGAAGGATGCGGCCCTGGCCCGGCGCTTCCAGCCGGTCTTCGTCACCGAACCCACGGTGGAGGATACGATCTCCATTCTGCGCGGCATCAAGGAGAAGTATGAGTTACACCACGGCGTGCGCATCACCGATGCGGCGCTGGTGGCGGCGGCGACCCTGTCCAACCGCTACATCACCGACCGCTTCCTGCCGGACAAGGCCATCGACCTGATGGATGAGGCGGCCTCGCGGCTGCGCATGCAGGTCGATTCCAAGCCGGAGGAACTGGACGAGATCGACCGCCGCATCATGCAATTGCAGATCGAACGCGAGGCGCTGAAGAAGGAAAAGGATCACGCCTCGCGCGAGCGGCTCAAAACCCTGGAAAAGGAACTGGCCGAGGCCGAGGAAAAATCCAAGGCCATCACCAGCCGCTGGCAGGCGGAGAAGGACAAGCTGGCTTCGGCCTCCAAGCTGAAGGAGGAACTGGAGCAGGCGCGCAAGGATCTCGATCAGGCGCAGCGCCGGGGCGACTTCGCCAAGGCGGGGGAGCTATCCTATGCCGCCATTCCGGCTTTGGAAAAGAAACTCGCCGCGGCCGAGAGCGAAGGCGGCAGCAAGCTGCTGGACGAGGCGGTGACAGATGCCCATGTGGCGCAGGTCGTGTCGCGCTGGACCGGCATTCCGGTCGACAAGATGCTGGAGGGCGAGCGCGAGAAGCTTCTGCAGATGGAGAAGGAACTGGCCCGGCGCGTGGTGGGCCAGGCGGAAGCGGTGGAGGCGGTGTCGACCGCGGTGCGCCGGGCGCGCGCCGGCTTGCAGGATCCGAACCGGCCCATCGGCTCCTTCATGTTCCTGGGGCCCACCGGCGTGGGCAAGACGGAACTGACCAAGGCGCTGGCGTCCTTCCTGTTTGATGACGAGCACGCGCTCATCCGCATCGACATGTCGGAATACATGGAGAAGCACTCGGTGGCGCGGCTTATCGGCGCGCCGCCCGGCTATGTCGGCTATGACGAGGGCGGGGCCCTGACCGAGGCCGTGCGGCGCCGGCCCTATCAGGTGGTGCTCTTCGACGAGATCGAGAAGGCGCATCCGGATGTGTTCAACGTGCTGTTGCAGGTGCTGGATGACGGGCGGCTCACCGATGGCCAGGGCCGCACGGTCGATTTCAAGAACACGCTGATCATCATGACCTCGAACCTGGGGTCGGAATATCTCGTGGCGCTGGCTGACGACCAGGAGGCCGAGGCCGCCAAGGATCAGGTCATGGCGGTGGTGAAGAGCCACTTCCGGCCCGAGTTCCTGAACCGGCTCGACGAGATCATCCTGTTCCACCGGCTGAAGCGCGAGCACATGGGGGCCATCGTGGACATTCAGATGGAGCGGCTGAAAAAGCTGCTCGCTGACCGCAAGATCACGGTGGATCTGTCGCCGGAGGCCAGGAACTGGCTGGCCGACAAGGGCTATGATCCGGCCTATGGCGCCAGGCCCCTGAAGCGCGTGATCCAGAAGAACCTGCAGGATCCGCTGGCCGAGGACCTTCTCGCCGGCAAGGTGCAGGACGGGCAGGTGGTGGCCGTTTCGGTCACGGACGACCACCTGGTGCTGGGACCACAAAAGCTGCATTGATCAGAGCGCGAGGCCGGGGTTTTCCCCGGCCTTCTTCTTTTTGCCAAGGGGCAAGATGGTTGCATGGCGCAATGGTCCTGCCATTATCGCGCTAAAGCAGGGAGAGGACCATGGACCTCAGGAACAAGGTGTGCATCGTGACCGGTGCGGCGGGCGGCATCGGCGAGGGCATCGCCAAGCGGTATGTGGAGGCAGGCGCCACCGTCATGGTGGCCGACCTGAAGGCGGAGGCGGCCGAGGACACGGCGCGGCGGCTCACCGCCATGGGGCCGGGCACGGCCCATGCGCTCGCCATGGATGTGACCAGCGAAGAGCAGGTGAACGCGGGCGTGGCGCAAACCGTCGGGACATTCGGCGGGGTTGATGTGCTGGTGTCCAACGCGGGCGTGCAGATCGTTCATGCGGTCGAGGATTTTCCCTTCGCCGAGTGGAAGCGCATGATGGCCATTCACCTCGATGGCGCCTTCCTGACCTCCAAGGCGTGTTTGCCCCACATGTATGCCAAAAAATCGGGAGCGATCATTTTCATGGGATCGGTGCATTCCAAGGAGGCCTCGCCCTTGAAGAGCGCCTATGTGGCGGCCAAGCACGGTCTCATGGGGCTGGCGCGCGTCATCGCCAAGGAAGGCGGACCCAAGGGGGTGCGGGCCAATGTCATCTGCCCCGGTTTCGTGAAGACGCCGCTGGTCAGCAAGCAGATCCCCGAACAGGCGGTGCGCCTGGGCATTTCGGAAGAGGAAGTGGTGGCCAGGATGATGCTGTCGCAGACGGTGGACAAGGAATTCACCACCATCGAGGATGTGGCCGAGATCGCCTTGCTCTTTGCGGCCTTCCCCAGCAATGCGCTGACCGGCCAGTCGCTGACCATCAGCCATGGCTGGAACATGAGCTAATAGGAGATGCCGTCTGGCGGCGGATCCAGGGCCGCCTTCAGGCGCTCATGGGTGAAGAGGTTCTCCGCCCATTCGAAATACAGTGCCTTGCTGGTGAGAAGGGTCACGCCTGCCGCCGCCATGCGGGCAAGACCGGCGGCGTGAAAGGGCGGCAGCGAGAAACAGGCGTCCGTCACCGCCGCCACGCTGAACCCGTGATCCAGCAGACCGAGCGCCGACTGGGCGACGCAGACATCGGTTTCCATGCCAACGAGAACGCAGTGACTGCGGCCCATGGCCTTGACGGCGGCAAGAATGTCGGGCTGTCCGGCAAGGCCGAAGGACTGTTTATCCCGGGTGGCAACGCCGCTCGGCAATGCCCGCGCCACGTTCGGCAGAAGAGGTCCGTTGCGGTGCGGCTCTTCCAGCGTGACGAGACAGGGAATGCGCAGTTCTGCGGCAGCGCGCCCCAGCCACGCGATACGGGCTTCGAGGCCGTGGCGCAGGTCAGGTTCAGCATGGTTGAGGAAGCCGACCTGGGCATCAACGACGATCAGGCAGGAATTGCAGCGGGAGAACCGGCGGGAGGCGCTGGCCTGGATCAAGGCGTGTTCTGGGCCACCTGGGTGGCCGAAGGCGCGTTTTTCATGAGCGCATAGACCTTGTTTTTCAGCACGCGGAAGCGGGCAAGGTCCTTGCCGGCAAGCTGCTTGGCGCCGGAGGCGCGCACGCTCTGCGGATTCATGGGCCGGTCATTCAGCCTGACTTCATAGTGCAGATGCGGGCCGGTGGACCGGCCGGTGGAGCCGACATAGCCGATGATCTGACCCTGATTAACCCGTGCGCCGGGACGAATGCCGGCAGCAATGCGGCTCATATGCGCATAGAGGGTGGTGATCTCGCCATTGTGGCTGATGGTGACGGCATTGCCATAGGCACCATGACGGCCAGAAAGCTTGATGGTGCCGGAGCCCGCGGCGCGGATCGGGGTGCCCGACGGCGCGCCGAAATCGACGCCCGTGTGCATTTTCGAATAGCCCAGCAGTGGATGACGGCGCATGCCGAAGCCCGAGGTCAGGCGCGCACCCGAGACCGGCATGCGCAGCAGTGACTTGGAGGCACCGCGGCCATTCTCGTCATAATAGTCGGTGTTGCCCCTGGCATCGGTGAAGCGGAAATAGGCCTTCTCGCGCCCTTCGAAGGTGAGCTTGGCATAGTGCATCACCTTGCGCTTGGCGGAAGAGCCGGTGAGCGGATTGCCGTAGAAAACCTCGAAGCTGTCGGTGGCCTTCACCTGACGCTGGAAGTCCACATCGTAGGAGAAGGCGCGGGTCAGTTCGCTGATGATGTAATCCGGGATGCGATTGTCCTTGGCCGTGCCATAGAGGCCGGAACCCACCTGGGTCTTGGTGCGGAACTGGGTGATTTCGGCGAATTTCGGCTTTTCCGGCGCGGCGGGCTCGCGCCCATCCACCCGGGCCGAGAAGTGGCCGTCTTCGTCGGCCTCAACCGTCACGGTTTCCTTGGGGCCGGGCTTGAAGGAGACTTCCACCGGGAAGATCACGTCGCGGCCATAGAAATTCTGCTGGCGGTCGAAGGTGACGTCGAGCTTCATGCCGGGACGGAGAAGGCGGGTGGGGAAAACCGGCTCGATGGCGTCCATGAGGGCGGTGGCGGCCTCACGCGACACGCCGCGTTCCATCAGCTCTTCGGTCAGCGACTTGCCGCTGGTGATCTTGATGCTTTCGTCCACCGGCTCGGCGGGCGGAGTCTTGGTGAAGGTGGTGATGTTTTCGTTCTCGGCCTCGGCGGCCTCGATTTCGGCGTCGAGCACCACGGTCTTGCCGTCGCCATAGGGCAGGGCATCGGCGGTGATCTCGGGATAGTTGAATTCACCGCCACGGTCGGAGAGGTCGCGCTCCGGCACCACTTCGACCAGCGGCGGAGCCATTCCCTGCGCCGCCTTCAGGTCGGTGGAGGACACCGGCGAGACGATCTCGGCGATGGGGTCGACCAGAGAGGTCGAGGCCGTGGCCTGAACCGCGGCCAGCGCATCGGAGGGACCGCGGTTCTGGCCGAAGAGGCCCAGCAGTGCGCCGCCGACAATGAGGGTGGCGGCCGTGCCGACGATGCAGGTGGTCAGCAGCCAGCGGTGATGCACCGGCTCGGCCAGAAACTCCGTGTCCAGATCAATCGGATCGGGTTGTTGCGGCACCGGCATGTAGCGCGGCGCGGCGGCCACGGGCAGCGCGGATCTCACCGCAGGGGCAGGCGGCGGCGTAAAGCGCGGGAGCGGCGGCACGGAAGTGGTGGCGCGCGGCGGCTGGGGCGCTGGATGGCGTGATTGATGGGGATGTGCGCTGTGAGCCTGGTGGCCGTGCGGGGTTTGCGATCGTGCCGTTGCGGGGGCATGGTTCGCGGGCTTTGCCGGGGCTGCGGCGCGGGCCGAATGGGCCGGGTGGGAAGAATGCGGCTTGTGGGCCGGGTGGCCGTGATGGGCCTGGGCATTGGCCGAAGAGGCAGGAATGAAGGGACGGGCAGGGGCAGCGCGATGCAATGGTGCCGCCGGGTGCGCCGCGTGATGGGGAGAAGCGTGATGCCCCGGGCCCTGGGACGCCGTGTGAGCCGGATGGCGCGGGCGTTGGGGCGGATGATTGCCACGCTCGTTCAAACTGCGGTCACTCCCACTCGGTTGCGCCAGATGGCGCAACGGTTTCAGTCTATGGCAGCCTGCGGCGCTGGCCTTCAGCGGGTCGTTCAGGCAGGCGGAAAATGCCTCCCATGGCTTGCGCTGTCAACCTTTAACGCCCCGCCGGCGACGCGGCCCTTGGCCTTTCACCACGGCCCCAGGGGCCGCGACGAAAAACGACGATAACCGAGCTTCGCAAGTCTTTCTTTCGCTTCGGTTAACCGAGGATTTTAGCAAGTTGTAAACGAGTGGCCCATGCGCCAGATCAAAAGTCACGGATTGTGACCGCCGGTGACAAAAATTGCCGGGCGGCCGCTCGCGGATGGCGGAGCCGATGGTTTTTCTGCCTGTGGATGACGCGAAAACCAGCGCAAAATGGGGGTTTTTGAGCAAGTGCAAAAATTTTGCGACGAAGTGCTTGACACCTCGGAGGGCTTACCCCTATATGAGCGCCACTGAGGGACGCGGCGTTGCACTGCGACGCCGTTCTCTCCTTGTGAAATTCAGACGAAACTGGCTTTAATCTGCCGGAAACCCAAAGCGGGACCCGGTAGTGTTTTTTGTCCGGTGGAGTCAGAGGGCAAGACCCTCACGCTGATTGACATTGTAAGTGAAAGAAAGAGAAACGCAGGCGGCCGTGTCCTGGCGGTCCGGATGGGTAACCATCTGGACAACCGAAACACGATCGCAAGCGTTTATATTAGAGAAGTCAGATGCTTCGGCCGAAAGGCCAGGCACATGATCTCTCGTCAATGTACGCAAACGCGATCATGCCAGTCGCAAGACTGGCGAGCTGTTTCAAACTTGAGAGTTTGATCCTGGCTCAGAACGAACGCTGGCGGCAGGCTTAACACATGCAAGTCGAACGGGTGTAGCAATACATCAGTGGCAGACGGGTGAGTAACACGTGGGAACCTTCCTAGGGGTACGGAACAACTCAGGGAAACTTGAGCTAATACCGTATACGTCCGTGAGGAGAAAGATTTATCGCCCTTAGACGGGCCCGCGTCGGATTAGGTAGTTGGTGGGGTAACGGCCTACCAAGCCTACGATCCGTAGCTGATCTGAGAGGATGATCAGCCACACTGGGACTGAGACACGGCCCAGACTCCTACGGGAGGCAGCAGTGGGGAATCTTGGACAATGGGCGCAAGCCTGATCCAGCCATGCCGCGTGAGTGAAGAAGGCCTTCGGGTTGTAAAGCTCTTTTGTCAGGGACGATAATGACGGTACCTGAAGAATAAGCCCCGGCAAACTTCGTGCCAGCAGCCGCGGTAATACGAAGGGGGCTAGCGTTGTTCGGAATTACTGGGCGTAAAGCGCACGTAGGCTGCTTGTTAAGTCAGGGGTGAAATCCCGAGGCTCAACCTCGGAACTGCCTTTGATACTGGCGAGCTTGAGTTCGGAAGAGGTTAGTGGAATTCCCAGTGTAGAGGTGAAATTCGTAGATATTGGGAAGAACACCAGTGGCGAAGGCG
>CALMUW010000090.1 GCA_937872985.1 uncultured Alphaproteobacteria bacterium | reverse complement strand
CGACGGCCTCACGCCCATCAAGGGTCTCCCCGTGCGCGGCATCACCTCGGCCAACGCGGCGCACCGGCGGGTGCCCACCGTGTCCTTCACGGTGGAGGGGCACCACCCCGATGATCTGGCCCGGCATCTTGCCCGCGATAACATCTTCGTCTGGTCGGGGCACAATTACGCCATCGAACCCATCGCGCGCATGGGCCTCACCGACAAGGGCGGCGGGTTGCGGGGGGGGCTGGCGCATTACAACACGGCGGCGGAAGTGGACCAGTTTCTCGCCGCGCTGCACACGGCTCTCAGGACGTGATCATCGGGCGCAGGGTTTCCTCCTCGTCGGGCTCTCCGGCTGGCTTGTCCCAGCGTATGCGGGCGATGCGCGGAAAGCGCATGGCGATGCCGCTCTTGTGGCGGGATGATTTCTGAATGCCGTCAAAGGCCACTTCGAGCACGAGCCTGGGTTCAACGCTGCGCACCGGGCCGAAGCGCTCGATGGTGTGGGCGCGGACAAAGCGGTCGAGGCGCATGAGTTCCTCGTCGGTGAAGCCGGAATAGGCCTTGCCCACGGGCACGAGATGGCGCGCGTCACCGCCCCCCTGCCAGCAGGCGAAGGTATAGTCCGAGTAATAGGACGAGCGCTTGCCGGAGCCGCGCTGGGCATAGAGCAGCACGCAATCGGCGGTGAGGGCGGCGCGCTTCCACTTGAACCAGTGGCCCTTGGGGCGGCCCGCGAGATAGGGGCTGTCGCGGCGCTTCAGCATCAGGCCTTCGATACCCTCATCGCGCGTGCCCTGCCAGGCGGCACGCAGGTCTTCCTTGCTGGCAAAGGACAATAACGGCGAGAGATCGCAATGGTGCGGGCGCACGCGGGCAAACCACGCGTCCAGGCGCGCCCGGCGCTCGGTGAAGGGCAAGGCACGCAGGTCCTCGCCGTCCAGTTCCAGCGCATCATAGAGGCGCACATGGGCCGGATACTTCTGCATCATGGCAGCCGAGGGCGATTTGCGGTTCAGCCGCTGTTGCAGGTCGGCGAAGGGGGCGATGTCGGTGCCGCGCAGCACCAGCAATTCGCCATCCACGGTGGCATGGTGCGGAAAGGCATGGGCGATGTCGGGAAAGCTCGCGGTGATGTCCTCGGCACCGCGCGAGAAAATGCGGGTTTCGCCCCTGCCCCCGGCCATCTGCACGCGGATGCCGTCCCATTTCCATTCGGCGGCGAAGTCGGCCAGGGCCAGGGCGTCGAAGTCGGCCGCCTCCAGCGGCACGGCCAGCATGAGCGGCTTGAACACCGGCGCCTCGGACACGGGCAGGTGGGCGCGCCGCCCTTCCAGCCAGTCGAACAGCTCGGTATAGGGCGGCACCTGCCCGTGCCATTTTTCCTCGATGTCCTCCACCGGGCGGCCGAAGGCCTCGGCCAGCGCCGTCTTGGCGAGCCGCGCCGACACGCCGACGCGCAGCGCCCCGCCCAGGAACTTCAGCAGCGCCCAGCGGCCCACGGCATCGAGGCGGTCGAGCCAGCCCGCCAGCGCCTCGGCGTAACGCGCCCTGGGCAGCGTTGCGAGAGCGGCCACCACTTCCGACAGTTGCGGCGGATCGGGTGCATCGCGCGCCGGCCAGATGAGAGCCAGGGTTTCCGCCGTGTCGCCGACATAGTCGCGCGACAGGCGGAAGAGTTCGGGATCAAAGCGGCCTTCCGCCAGTTCGCCGATGACCCGGCGCACGGGAAAGGAGATGTCCAGGCCATCGGTCAGCGCCGCCAGCGCCAGCCCGCGCTCGGGGTCCGGCCCGGTCTGGAAATGATGGCGCATCAGCGTGAGCTTGCCCAGACGCGAGGGCGTATAGGTGAGCCGGTCGAGGAGCGTGGCAAAGGGCTTCATTCGCCTTCATCCTCCAGCCCCACGAGGTTCAGGGCGCGGGCGGAACGGCCCATGGCGGTGGCGGCATGGACGAGAGCCTCCTCGCGGCCATGGGTCACCCAGATGGCGGGCGCGGCGGTGTCGGTGATGGTCTGGATCAGTTCCGGCCAGTCGGCATGGTCGGAAATGATGAGGGGCAGTTCGACGCCGCGCTGGCGCGCCCGGCCGCGCACCCGCATCCAGCCGGAGGCAAAGCCCACCAGCGGGTCGGCAAAGCGGCGCGACCAGCGGTCACCCAGGGCGGAGGGCGGACAGAGGACGATTTCGCCCGCCAGCTTGTCGTGCGATTCGGCGACGGAGGGCACCGGGCCGAGGTTCTGCCCGCGCGCGATGTAATGGTCAGTGATGGAGCGCAAGGCACCGTGCAGCCAGATGGGCCGGTCATAGCCGGCGCGGCGCAACAGGGCGATGAGGCGCTGGCACTTGCCCAGGCCATAGACGCCGATCTGGTGGGTGCGTTCAGGGAAGTCGGTCAGCGAGGCAAGCAGCTTCGCCACTTCGTGCTCCGGCTTCTCATGGGTGAAGACGGGAAGGCCGAAGGTGGCCTCGGTGACGAAGACATCGCAGGGCGCGACCTCAAAGGGATCGCAGGTGGGATCGGGGGCGCGCTTGTAGTCGCCGGAGACCACGGCGCGCTGGCCCTTGTAGTCCATGACCACCTGGGCCGAGCCGAGGATATGGCCCGCCGGCAGAAGGGTCACCGTCACATCGCCCACCCGGAGGGGCTGGCGATAGGCAAGGGCCTGGGGGCGGCGCGGCGCGCCTTCGCCCAGGCGCAGCCGCATGATGGCCAGCGTGTCTGCCGTGGCCAGCGCCGCCTCGTGGCCGCCGCGGGCGTGGTCGGAATGGGCATGGGTGATGATGGCGCGCGGCACGCCCTGGGCCGGGTCGATGAAAAAATCACCGGGCGCGCAATAGAGGCCCGCGGGCACGGGCTTCAGCCATGAGGCAGCGGATTTGGCCATGGGCCCAAGATGGGCGCGCCACGGCCCGGCTGCAAGGTCGGAAGGTTCCGGCCCTACCAGTTCCAGCCGAGCGTCGCCGAGATGGTGAAGGCGTCGCGACCGTCCGATTTCAGAGCCTTGCGGTAATCCATCTGGCTACCGACGTTCAAGCCGCGGGAAGCCGGCGTGATGGCGATGCCGCCGGTGAGGAGCAGCGCCGAGCCACCATCACCGCCAAAACCGAGCGTGTTGCCATTGATGACCGCAGAGCCGGCGTCGAGAAGCTCGACAATCCAGCTCGCGCCGACATTGATGCGGGCATGACTGCCCGTAGCAGCGTTCACATGGTCATACTCCAGCGCGGCGCCAAGCCGACCTTCCAGGCTGTCGCTGTCGGAGAAGCCGTAGGTGCTGCCGGCCGAGTCAGTAAAACTGTCGATGTCGCTGCTCTGGTAAACCAGTTGCGCCTGCGGCACGAGACTGAATGAACCACCGAGACCGATCCGGTAACCAGCCTCCAGAGACCCAGCCCAGGTGTCGGCATCGGTCGATCCCGCCGCACCGGTGGCGGTGGACACGTCGAGGTCATGGGCGGTGTAGGAGGCGAGGGCATCAAGATAAAGCCCGCCCGAACCAAGCCAGGTGAGGCTGGCACCAGCGCCATAGCCTTGCGCGTCGATGCCGCCCACCACGCCGGTGTTATCGGCGATGTTGCTGTCGCTGTTCTGGTAGTGGCCGAAGGCCGTGGCTACCAGGCGGCCGCGCGCGGAGCTGGACAGAACCATGCCCGCGCCGCCCTGCAGAAACCACAGGCTCTCGTCATAACGCGCCGTGCCCGGCACGAAGAGGTTGGTGACAGCGCCTTGACCATGTGCGCCGCCAGCGCCAGTGCGCAGCCAGAAGCCGCCCTTGCCGCCAGCAGCAAAGGGATTGGCAACGTCGGCCACGGGCTCCATGCCGCCGGCCCAGGCGGCGCTCTTGCGGCTTTCAAGGGTGCCGACCAAACCACGCACATCGCCGGAGACAATGCTGGCCAGAGTGGTGCCGGTATAGGCCTGGTTGATGGGATCGACCGTGAGGATGAGGGACCAGGAGGGGAAGGTCAGCGCATCTCCCCCGACCACATCCCGGAATGTTACCGACCAGGTGCCGTCAGGGAGCGTCCCGTCAAACGCCGCGAGCGAGCCTTGTGGCCGGTAAGTTCCCGGCGCAGCGGAACCGACCATGGTGGCTGCTTCATCATCGAAGATGTAGGTGCCGTTGGGATCGCTCGATCCTCCCACGCGGTTGAAAAGAGACACTGTGGTGCCGGCAGGCGAGGTGACGTAGGCGTAGGTGTCACCCCACCATGTGTGACGGAAGGTCAGGGAAACGTTGACATCGGTGACCATGCCCAAGCCGGGCGGCACGGCAACCGGCGATACGATGCCGCACAAATCGCAAGGGCCAAATGCCGGATTGGCGGTGAACGTAAAGGTTTGCGCGACGGCGGTGGAAGCCGCCAAAAACAGAACCGACGCTGCTGAAGCTGAACGCAGGCCAGTCAAAACAATGCACTTCATTGCCCGTCCCCTGTTGGGCCCCCGGGTAATCCCCGAGCCCGGACTCGGAGACTGTTTGTTCAAAAAAGCGCTGGGAGAATGTCGAGTCAAAGGGAAAATAAGACAATCCCGGGGGACCGCGACATATCTACAGTGACCGTTTGACGCATCTTTTCCCGTGACAATCCGAGATGGATCTCTCCGACGATTGTCGCGCCTGTTTCTACTGCTGGTGGTGGAAAGACTGGTGAGCTTTCCGGAACCGCTGTCTCAGTGCCGTCGAGGGGATCGCAAAGTGAAGACCCAGTGCGCTGATCACTGCAATCCAGGCAACTCATATTCCGCCCGCACCCGTCAGTGGCGGCGGCGTTCGCGCTTGGGGGCGGCAGCGGCGGCGTCCACGCCTCTGGCGAGGTCCGACACGGGGCCAAGTTTCTTCTCGATCAGGTCGATGGTCGGCGTCTCGCCCTTATGATGGGAGTCGAGGGCACGCTTCATGCTGGCGAGGTGATGCGGACTGGTGCCGCAGCAGCCGCCGATGATCCTGGCCCCGGCATCCAGCGCGATGCGGGCATAGTCGGCCATGAGTTCCGGCGTGCCGGAATAATGGATATGGCCATCCTTGTATTGCGGCACGCCGCAATTGCCCTTGGCGACGATGGCGGCTTCGGGCCGCGCAGCATGGATGCCCATGACGGTGGCCACCAGTTCCGACGCGCCGACGCCGCAATTGGCGCCGATGGCGGCGGGCTGGACGGGCAGCGACGCGGCAAGGCCGCCGAAGGCCTTGGGCGTGATGCCCATCATGGTGCGGCCATTGGTGTCGAAGCTCATGGTGGTGACGATGGGCAGGCCGGTCTGCGACGCCCCCTCGACGGCGGCGCGCAATTCCTCTTCCGAGGACAGGGTTTCGATCCACAGGACATCGACGCCGCCTTCCTTGAGGGCCGCGGCCTGCTCGGCGAAGGCGGCCACGCCATCGGCATGGGTCATGGTGCCCACGGGTTCAAAGATCTCGCCGGTGGGGCCCATGGAGCCCGCGACATAGACCGGGCGGCCCGCCCCGTCTGCCTCGGCGCGGGCGTTCTTCACGGCGGCGAGGTTCAACTCGCGCACCCGGTCCTGGGCATTGTGCAGTTTGAGGCGGTGGCGGTTGCAGCCGAAGGTGTTGGTGAGGATGATGTCGGCCCCGGCCTCGATGAATTCGCGGTGCAGCTTGCGCACCCGGTCCGGGTGTTCGAGGTTCCACATTTCCGGCGCATCGCCCGAAACCAGGCCCATCTGGAAGTAATTGGTGCCGGTGGCACCATCGGCCAGCAGCCAGGGGCGAGTGGCGAGAGCTTCGGTGAAGGACGGGCGGGTCATGGGGGCCTCCGGAAAGGATATAAACTTATCTTTATATTGATCGCGCGGGCTTTGCCAAGGGCGACGTTACACGCTCAGGCGCGACAGGAACAGGGCACGTTCCAGCCAGACCACGAGAAGGGCCAGGGGCGCCAGCAAGAGGGAGACCCAGGGCGTCATGAACCACAGGACAAGGAACGCGGCCGCGAGCCCAGCGAGAATCAGCACGAGGTTGCGCTGGCGGTTCAGGGGCGGTTGCGCGCCGCGCCAGCGCGCCCAGGTGAGACCGGCAAAGAGAGCAAGGACTATGGCGGCCAGCGCCACCTGAAACCATGGCGTGCGGCTGAACACCACCGACACGGCCATGAGCAGAGAGACGCCGGAAAACAGTCCCGCACTGGTGAAGTGGAGAATGTCGGCGGCCTTGTTACGGCCCGCAAAGATAATGCCGGGGAGGATGAGTAGCCCCAGGCCAAGGGCGAAACTCAGGAGGCCGAGCGGCATGACCAGATGAGGGGAGCCGCCCTTGCCCGACCATTCCTGCACGTAGAGAATGCCGGTCACCAGCGCGGCCAGAACCGCAAGGCGCACGAAGCGCGTGGCCTTTCCGGGCGGCCAGCCCAGCGCCATGGATTGATCCGCCGCGCAGGCACCGCCCACGCAGGCGGGACAGGGGGTGAGGCTGAGGCCCACCGCCGTGAGGCCGAGCGCCAGCACCGCGCTGGTGTTGGCAAAGTTCGCCGTGGAGGCCACGCCATGGACCGCACCGACGAGGCCGAGAAGGGCCATCATGCCCTGTCCCGCGCCACCCAGGACGGTGGCGGCAACGGCAGGCGAATTCAGCGAGCGGACCGTGAGCATGGCATTCCCCTACGAAATAAAATCAGCATATCCTAATCCGGATTTTTCCGGGCCGGGTAATCACACAATCATTGTTGTTGCGGCGATTACTTGAATTTTTCCCATCATACCGCTATGCAGCAGACATGGACATCGCCGAGTTACAGGACAATGCCACGGCGGCCAGCGATCTCTTGAAGGTCATGGCCAACGAAAGCCGCCTGCTGATCCTGTGCAATCTCATCGGCGGCGAGAAATCCGTGAACGAGTTGGAACAGCTGGTCGGCCTGCGGCAGTCGGCCCTGTCGCAGCATCTTGCCGTGTTGCGGCGCGAGCGGCTGGTGAAAACCCGGCGTGAGGCGCAATATATCTATTATTCGCTGGACAGCGACGAGGCCAAGACCATCATGGGCGCGCTGCATCAGGTGTTCTGTCAGGGCAAGCCGGCCTGCGGCTGATCCCTTTACCTTAAGACCAGATTGGACCTATATGGGGCCAGTTGCCCGGCCCGTCGCCGGGCTTTGGAGTTTCCATGCGCGACTGGCTGGTCCACATCAAACGCAGCGATCACTTCAGCCTGCAAACCCAGATCCGCGAGGCGCTGGTGGCGGCGATTCTCGACCGCCAGCTCGACCGCGAGGAACCCATTCCCTCCACCCGCAAGATGGCGAAGTCGCTGGGCGTGTCGCGCAATACCGTGGTGCTGGCCTATCAGGGCCTGCTGGACGACGGCTATCTGGTGGCGCGCGAACGCTCCGGCTATTATGTGTCGGACAAGGCGCTGGAGGGGGTGCCCGCGGCGCGCAAGACGAAGGCGCAATCGGCCCCGGCGCAGGTGCCGGGCCTGGACTGGTCGCGGCGGCTGATGACGCGCACGGCGCAGAAGCCCGTGCCCAACAAACCTTCGGACTGGCAGTCCTATCCCTATCCCTTCCTCTATGGCCAGGTGGACCACACGCTGTTTCCCCTGGCGGAGTGGCGCGATTGCGCGCGCCAGGCCCTGTCGAAGAAGTGGATCGGGGCCTGGACCAATGACACCTGGGCGCTGGATGACCCGCTGCTGGTGGAGCAGATCCGGCGGCGCATCCTGCCGCGCCGGGGCATCATGGCCAATGACAGTGAAATCCTGATCACGCTCGGGGCACAGAACGCGCTCTATCTGCTGGCGAGCCTGCTCGTCGGGCCGGAAACGCGCGTGGCGCTGGAGGAGCCGGGCTATCCCGATGCGCGTCACATCTTCGGCCAGAACACGGAGCAATTGGCGCTGGTCACGGTGGACGAAAGGGGCCTGCCGCCCGATCCGGCGCTGGAGCAGGCCGACATCATCTATGTGACACCGAGCCACCAGTTCCCCACGACAGTCACCATGCCGCTGGAACGGCGGATGGAGCTTCTGAAGATGGCCAGCCGGGCCAATGCCGTCATCATCGAGGATGATTACGAGTTCGAGACCAATTATGTGAACGAGCCCTGCCCGGCCCTGAAGTCGCTGGATGACGAGGGCCGCGTCATCTACGTGGGCTCCTTCTCCAAGACGCTGTTTCCGGGGTTGCGGCTGGGCTTCATGGTGGGGCCGGAGGCGCTCATCGCCGAGGCCCGCGCCCTGCGCCGGCTGATGGTGCGCCACGCCCCCAACAACAACCAGCGCATGGCGGCGCTGTTCCTGTCGCTGGGCCACCACGACATGCTGATCCGCCGCTTGCACCGCGCCTATCGCGAGCGCTGGGAAATCATGGGCCGCGCATTGGAAACCCACCTGCCCAATTCCTCGCGCATCCCCTCCTTCGGCGGCACCAGCTATTGGGTGAAGGGGCCGGCGGGTCTGGACAGCGGGGCGGTGGCGCTGGCGGCGCGGGCCAAGGGCATCCTGATCGAGCCGGGGCGAATTTACTTCGGCGGGGCGGAGCGGCCGTCCAACTATTTCCGCCTCGCCTTCTCGTCCATCAACGAAAGCAAGATCGAGGCGGGCATCAAGCTTCTGGCCGAGACCATTCACACGGGTGGCGCATGATCCATGCGCCAGATAATCGGGCCCGCGCCGTCATGGCGGTGCTGGCGGGGGTGGGGGTTGCCTCCATCCAGGATGCGGTGATGAAGAGTTTCTCCGGCACCTACCCGGCCTATGAGGCGGTGGTTCTGCGCGGGGTTGCGGCGGCCGTGGTGCTGGCCGTCTGGCTGTGGCGCAGCGGCCAGTGGGGACACCTGCGCACGCCGCACCTGGGGCTGGTGCTGCTGCGCGCGCTCATCATGTGCAGCGCCTATTTTTCCTACATCATGGCGCTGGCGGTTCTGCCCATGGCCAATTCGGTGTCGATCTATTTCACCATGCCCTTCTTCGTGGCGGCACTGGCGGGCTATTTCCTGGGCGAGACGGTGCGGGCGCATCGCTGGTTCGCCATCATCATCGGATTTTCCGGGGTGCTCATCATGCTCAGGCCGCAGCACGGCGGCATCGAGCCGGCAGCCCTCTTCGCCTTCTATGCCGCCTTCGGTTACGCGGTGAGCCAGATGATGGGGCGGCACCTGTCGCGCATGGTTCATCCCGCCGTCATCGCCAATTGGCAGAACGCGCTTTACACGGTGGTGGCGCTGGTCATGGCGCTCATGGTGGCGGGGCTGGGCAGCCCGGAGACCGACAACAGGTCGCTGGCCTTTCTGACCCGCGCCTGGGTGACGCCGACGGCCATCGACCTGGCGCTGATGCTGTTCATCGGCGTGCTGGCGGGACTGGGCATCATGTTCTTCATCACCGCCTATCGCTCGGCGGAGGCGAGTTTCGTCGCCCCCTTCGAATATTCCGGCATGATCTGGGCCCTGCTCTTCGGCGTCACGGTCTTCGGCGATTATCCCGACGCCCGCATGCTCATGGGCGCGGCGCTGATCATCGGGGCCGGGCTGTTCATGGTGTGGCGCGACCAGCGCATCGCCCGCAGGTCCGCCGTTCAGGCCACGGGATAGCCGCCCCAGGCCTTGACGGTGCGCAGCGCCAGACCGGACTGGATGCGTTGCAGGCCGGGCAGGCGCGCCAGCATGTTGCGGTGGATGCGCTCGTAGTCGGCGACATCCTGCGCCACCACGCGCAGCATGTAATCGAACTGGCCGCTCATGAGATGGCATTCAAGAATTTCGGGAATGCGCTGCACGGCGCGTTCGAACTTCTCGAAGGCCTCCTCGGTCTGGGCGGCAAGGGACACTTCCACGAAAAATTCATTGGCCAGACCCAGGGCAGCGCGGCTGAGGGTGGCGGCATAGGCGGTGATCACGCCCTCCTCCTCCAGTTGCTTGACGCGGCGGTGACAGGAAGAAGCGGAGAGGCCCGCCTTCTGGGCCAGATCGGCAAGCGGCAGGCGGGCGTCGCGCTGCAACTCGCGCAGGATGATTTTACCGGCTTTGTCGATATTTCGGGATTTCATGCCGAAAATTCATAGCACGGTGGAATATTTTTGCAATTGCTGCGCTGCTTCGGCGCCGGATTGAAATCCGGTTGCGGGCAAGGCGCGATATTCTGCCGCCACCCATCAGGAGGAAAACATGCTCATTGGCGTGCCGAAGGAAATCAAGAACCACGAATATCGTGTCGGCCTGACCCCGCTGTCGGTGCGCGAGATGATCCGCAACGGCCATGAGGTCTGGGTGGAGACCAGGGCGGGCGAAGGCATCGGCGCTGCGGATGCCGACTATGTGAAGGCGGGGGCCAGAATCATCCCCACGGCGGCGGAGGTTTTCGCCAAGGCCGACATGATCGTGAAGGTGAAGGAACCGCAGGCCGGCGAGCGCAAGATGCTGCGCGAGGGCCAGATCCTCTACACCTACCTGCATCTGGCCCCGGACCCGGAGCAGACCAGGGATCTGGTCAAGTCGGGTGCGGTGTGCATTGCCTATGAGACAGTGACCAACGCGCGCGGCGGGCTTCCCCTGCTGGCGCCCATGAGCCAGGTGGCGGGCCGCATGTCGGTGCAGTCCGGCGCCCACTGCCTGGAGAAGGCGCAGGGCGGCCGCGGCGTCTTGCTGGGCGGTGTGCCCGGCGTGGCCAAGGGCAAGGTTGTGATCCTTGGCGGCGGCGTGGTGGGCACCAATGCGGCGGCCATGGCGCTGGGTCTCGGGGCCGATGTCACGATCATCGAAAAATCCACCGACCGCATGGAAGAACTGGTGGCGCGCTTCGGCACCGGGGTGAAGACGCTTTATTCCACCCAGGGCACCATCGAAGATGAATGCGCCGAGGCCGACCTCGTCATCGGCGGGGTGCTGATCCCCGGTGCGGCAGCGCCCAAGCTCATCACCAAGGCCATGCTGAAGGACTGGAAGCCGGGCGCGGTGCTGGTGGACGTGGCCATCGACCAGGGCGGCTGTGCCGAAACCTCGCGGGCCACCACCCATGCCGATCCCACCTATGTGGTGGATGGCGTGATCCACTATTGCGTGGCCAACATGCCGGGCGGGGTGGCCCGCACCTCCACCTTCGCGCTCAACAACGCCACCCTGCCCTTCGGCCTGGCCATTGCCAACAAGGGCTGGAAGCAGGCGCTGAAGGATGATGGGCACCTGAAGAACGGCCTCAACGTGGCCTTCGGCCAGGTGACCTACAAGGCGGTGGCCGACGATCTCGACTATAAATACGTGGCGGCGGATACGCTGCTCTGAGGCAGCCAGCGATTGATGAAAGCCCGGCAGTGATGCCGGGCTTTTTGTTTCATACCTTCTTGCGGCCGAGCACGCGATAGACCGCGTCCTTGGCCATGCTGCGGCCCCGGCGCCACAGCCGCTCAGCCGCGACGGTGGCGGCAAAGCGCGCGGCGGAGACGCCAGGGGCAGCAACCATCACATCGGCCATGCCGATGCGGTCGCGCCAGAAATTGTCGACCATGGGATGACCGGGGATGGCGCAACTGTCGGCGAAGGCAAGACCGGGTTCGGCAAAGCAGGCGGCCGTGCCATCGAGCATGACCAGAATGCCGGGCGACAGGCTGGCCAGCGCCTCGTCATAGGCGATCTTCACCATCCACAGCCGGTCGCGCTCATGGATGGCCCAGGTGGAGGCTATGGTGCGGCCATCGCGGCGGATGCGCCAGAAGCGCAGGCTGCCCCTCGCGTGCAGGCCCTTGGCACCCTCCATGTAGGCGGCGCGGTCGGCGGGATTGCGGGCCAGGGCCGTGCCGCGCTTGCCCTTCCAGCCGGCATCCTCCAGCGCCAGGAATTCCTCCACCCAGGGGGTGCAATCGGCCCCCGGCTGGAGCGACTCGGACAGGGCCTCGTGCCCCTCCTCGGACAGTTTTTCGCGGTTGCGGCGGAAGCGGCCCCGACGCTTGCCGTCAAAGCCGGTCTTGAGCCAGTCCTCGAAACTGCCCTGGGGCCGCAGTGCGGCACGCTGCCATTGGTCAATGACGGCGAAATGGGCGGAGTGCTGGCGGAGGGTGTCGAAGAGCGGCCCGTCAGCCGGGAGATAGCGCAGGCACAGGGGCTGGTTCAGCCCCGCGAGCAGGCTGGCAAGGGCCTGCGGATGGGCGGCATCGAGAACCGGCGCGCCGGAACCGCCGATGTTGGTCAGGCGGCTTTCCAGCAGGGGAAAGGGCAAGCGGCGCTGGTGGACCGGCAGGGCAAGATGCAATTCCTGGCCCGCCGCCACCGCGGCAATGGCCCCCCCGCGATGACAGGTGATGGCCTTGGCCCAGGCGGGGCTGTTGAAGCCGGTGGGTTCCAGCGCGCGGGTGTTAAGGGCCTCATAGGCCGGAAGCCAGGCCGCCAGCGCATCACCCTTCAGCCAATGAAATTCATCCCCAGACACGGCGCTCCCCTCTCCAAGGGCAGGGAGTCTAGCGCAACGGACGATCAAATCGAAACGATTTGAGAGAGTAAAGTTGCGCCAACATATTGATTTTCGAGCAACTTGTCGGCGGCAGTTGAGTCCAACTGACCGCCGGTTGCTCTAGCTGTGAGCTTTCAATAGGTTGTCCATCCGGGCGTTCCGTCGGAGACTGATGTTGCAAGACGACAGCAACCTCAGGAGAACCCGGATGAACATCCACAAGAATGCGCGAACGACGCCCCTTGGTCGAGAGGCAATTGTCAGGCGTGTGATGGGCGGGCAGAAGCCGGAGCAATAAAAAAAACCGGCCCAGCGGGCCGGTTTTTGTCGAGTGATTTCAGAATCCTGTCAGGCGTCAGACTTCACCGTGAGAACCTGGCGGCCCTTGTACATGCCGGTCTTCAGGTCGATGTGATGGGGACGGCGCAGCTCACCCGACTTCTGGTCTTCAACCCAGGTGACGGTCTGCATCTTCTGGCCGGAGCGGCGCATGCCGATGCGGCTCTTGGACATTTTCTTGCGTGGAACGGCCATTTTGGAACCTCTATTGAATTTTGGACGTGAAAAAGCGCTGGGATCCGAGGGCCCCGGCACTGTCAGTTGGGCGGCTTATAGCCAAGGCTTGCGGTCAAGGCAAGTGAGATAGGGGCCCATGCCGCCCATGCGGTTCTGGATGACATGGGCCAGGATATTGACCCGGCGGGAGGGCTTTCCGGCCTTGCGCTTGATGGGGTTGGGCAGAACCGCGGCCAGAAGGGCGGCCTCGCGCCGGGTGAGGTTCCGGGCCGGTTTGTGGAAATGATGCTGGGCGGCGGCCTCGGCCCCGTAAACGCCGGGGGCCCATTCCACGATGTTGAGATAGACCTCGATCATCCGGCGCTTGGTCCAGACGGTGTCCATCCAGAAGGCGACGGGCATTTCCAGAATCTTGCGGATGAAGAAGCGGCCGTCCCAGAGAAACAGGTTCTTGGCGGTCTGCATGGAGATGGTGGAGGCCCCGCGCACCGGGGCCTCGTCATCGTCGAAGGCGTCCTCAACCACGCCCTGCAATTCCACCCAGTCCACGCCGTTGTGATAGCAGAAGCGTTGATCCTCGGAGGTGATGACGGCGCGCGGCAGCCAGGGCGACATCTGGTCGAGGCTGACCCAGTCCTTGTGGATGCCATTGCCGGTGAAGAGGCGCAGGATCATGACATTGGAGAGGGGTGGCGGCACGATGGCATAGACCAGCGTCATGACCAGCGGCCAGCCCGCCACCAGGGCGGCGAAAGCGAGGCCGCGCTTCTGCCACGGGCTGCGGCTGCGCCAGAACAGGCGCCAGCGGTCCCGCCAATGCTGGGGTGGCAGGGTGACCGTCTCCGGCGGCGGGGTGGATTGTCTTTCCTCAGTCATGCCGTTACAGGTGTTTCTTCTCCCCTGTAACACGAAGGCGCAATCTTGCCAGCCAGTCTTTCCAGCCAATTTGACAAGGCCCTTAAAGACACGGCGCAGGCGGTGGACGGGCTGATCGGGACGCTGATCCCCGCCGACCGCGACAACCGCCTGGTGACGGCCATGCGTTATGCCGCCCTGGGCCAGGGCAAGAGGCTGCGGCCCTTCTTCGTGGCGGCGGGGGCGCGGCTGTTTGACATCGCCGAGGCGGGAGCCCTGCGGGTCGGCGCGGCGCTGGAACTGCTGCATTGCTATTCTCTGGTGCATGACGACCTGCCCGCCATGGACAACGATATGCTGAGGCGCGGACGGCCCACGCTGCATGTGGCCTTTGACGAGGCCACCGCCATCCTGGCCGGCGACAGTTTGCAGACGCTGGCCTTTCAGGTTCTGGCCGACCCCGCCACGCATGATGATGCGGCGGTGCGCGCGGCTTTGGTCATGGAACTGGCCCAGGCGTCCGGCCACCGGGGCATGGCGGGCGGCCAGATGCGCGACATCGAGGCCGAGACGAAGAATTTCTCCTCGGTGGCCGAGATTGCCGCCATGCAGTCCATGAAGACGGGGGCGCTGTTCCGCTTTGCCTGCGAGGCCGGGGCCATCATGGCGGGGGCGGAGCGCGCACCGCTTCGTCAGTATGCGGATCATATCGGCCTCGCCTTCCAGATCGCCGATGACCTGCTGGATGTGGAGTCCGACGCCGCAACGCTGGGCAAGGCCACCCAGAAGGATCAGGACCGGGGCAAGGCCACCTTCGTGGACCTCATGGGGCTGGCAGGGGCACGGGCCGAGGCAGAGCGTCTGACGGAGGCCGCCATCGCGGCGCTCACTCCCTATGGTGCGAAGGCCGACCTGTTGCGCGCGGCGGCGCGCTTCATGATTTCACGCCGGAAATGATGCGGCGCGCTTCGGCGTAATCGGCAACACGGTGAACCCAGCCGCGGCGCGCCACAAAGCGCCAGGTGACCTTCGGCGACCGGGCGATGTCCTCCGGCGTGGTGGCGAGAAGCCCGTCGCGATCGCGCTCGCTCAGGCCTTCCTTGAACACCACGCGGGAGGCATCCTCGCCCTGGCGCGCGAGTGCGGCGACATAGCCGTATTGAATGAAGCCGGAGCAGATGAATTGCGGCGGCACCCAGCGGAAGTGCCTGGTGCGCGTCTGGCGGATGGCGGCACGCATGGACTTGCGTCCTCCCTCTTTCACGGAGAACCAGCCGAGGCGCGAAGCAAAGAGAAAGGCGAGACCGAGACGGAAGACGCGGCTGTAATCGTAGCCGGACTTCACATGGTCGAGCATGAGGCCGCGCACGCGGCGGAAATAATTGTCGTCCAGCCCCGCCTGCTCCACCCGCAGAATGGCGATCTCGGCCACCGGGCGGCGGCCCGCGATCCAGGCCTTGAGGCTGGCGATGCCCACACCTTCCGACACGCTTTCGACGAGGAAGGTGTTTTCAAAGCCCTCCTCCGGCTGGGGAATGAGAAAGACCAATGCGGCGTGGGAGAAGAAGCCGCCGGTGAAGCGGCGGATCAACCAACTCGCCAGGGTGGGGCTGCGCGACAGGATGATGTCGCCCCGGTTGAGGTGTATTTCCGCTTCGGCCAGAAAGCGCGTCACCGGCATGGGGAATGATTGCTCCGTGGACGGAGCATTGATTTCCAGTTCGGCGATGACGAGGCTCATCCCCAGCGCTTCCGCACGTAATCCTCGACGACCTTCTTGAATTGTTCGCCAATGTCCTCGCCGCGCAGCGTGCCGACCTTCTTGCCGTCGACATAGATGGGGGCGGCGGGAAGCTCTCCCGTGCCGGGCAGCGAGATGCCGATGTCGGCATGTTTCGATTCACCGGGGCCATTGACGATGCAGCCCATGACAGCGAGTTGCAGGCGCTCGAAACCGGGATAGGCGGCGCGCCACTCCGGCTGGCGGGTGCGCAGGTAATCCTGAATGTCGCGGGCCAGCTCCTGAAAGGTCGTCGATGTGGTGCGGCCGCAGCCGGGACAGGCGATGACCATGGGGGCGAAGGCGCGCAATCCCATGGTCTGGAGAATCTCCTGGGCGACCATGACTTCCTGGCGGCGGTCGCCGCCGGGTTCGGGCGTGAGCGAGATGCGGATGGTATCGCCGATGCCCTCCTGCAGCAGCACGGCAAGGGCGGCGGTGGAGGCCACGATGCCCTTGGAGCCCATGCCCGCCTCGGTAAGGCCCAAATGCAGCGCATGGTCGCTGCGAGAAGCCAGCAGGCGATAGACCGCGATCAGGTCCTGCACCTCCGAACATTTGGCCGAGATGATGATGCGGTTGCGCGGCAGGCCCAGTTCCTCGGCGCGGGTGGCGGAGAGCACGCCAGAACGCACCACGGCTTCGTGCATGACGGCCCGCGTTTCCAAGGGCTCGGCCCGGCTCTGGTTTTCGTCCATGAGGCGGGTCAGAAGCGCCTGATCGAGGGAGCCCCAGTTGACGCCGATGCGCACCGGCTTGTCATGGCTGAGCGCCATCTCCACCATCTGGGCGAAGTTGCGGTCCTTCTTGTCGCCGAAGCCGACGTTGCCGGGGTTGATGCGGTATTTCGCCAGGGCGCGGGCGCAGGCGGGATGATCGGCGAGCAGTGTGTGGCCGTTGTAATGGAAATCACCCACCAGCGGCACGTCGCAGCCCAGGCGGTCAAGCCCGTCGCGGATGTGGGGAATGGCGGCGGCGGCCTCCGGCTTGTCCACGGTGAGGCGGACGAGTTCGGAACCGGCCCGCGCCAGGGCCTGCACCTGTGCAATGCTGCCCGCCACGTCGGCCGTGTCGGTGTTGGTCATGGACTGGACCACCACGGGATGACCGCCGCCCACCATGACCTTGCCCACGGGGACCGCGACCGACACGCGCCTGGGCTTTGCTGCTGAAAAATCCATGGAGTCCTCATTTGGTCGCGCAGCTTGTCCGAAAACCGCGAGGCACTTTTCGGGCTGCGCTCCACTCTTACTCGTCGCGCAGCTTGTCCGAAAACCGCGAGGCACTTTTCGGGCTGCGCTCCGGGCAACTAACTGCGCTGCGGCACCAGCAAGGTCAAGACGAAGATGAGGCCCGCCGCCAGCACGATGGCGGGTCCGGCGATGACATTCCACCGGGCGGAAGCCATAAGCCCCATGACCACCGCCGCAGCGGCGATGGCCACGGCCCAGAGCGCCATGGCCTCCGGCGAGGTGGCAAGCCTGCGGGCGGCGGCGGCGGGCACGATCATCAGCGCGGTGATGAGCAGCAGGCCCACGATCTTCATGGAAATGGCGGTCATGATGGCGATGATGAGAACGAAGGCCAGTTCCACCCGGTCGACTTTCACACCTTCGGCGCGGGCGAGGTCCTCATGCACCGCCATGGCGATGAGATCATACCACAGGGTCACCAGCACGGCGAGGACCAGGGCCGCGCCCGCCCAGACGGTGATGACATCGGCGCGCGACACGGTGAGCACGTCACCGAAGAGAATGTCGAGATGACCGGTGACGGCCCCGGTGATCAGGCCCACGGTGAGCAGGCCCAGGGCCAGCGCGGTGTGCGAGAGAATGCCGAGCAGCGTGTCCGACGCCAGTTGCTTCTGGCGTTTCAAGGCCAGCAGGAGAAGCGCCAGCACCACGGCGGCGGCCACCGCACCCCAGACGATGTTGATGCCCAGCAACAGGCCCAGCCCCACGCCCAGCAGACCGGAGTGAGCCAGGGTCTCGCCGAAATAGGCCATGCGCCGCCAGACGATGAAGCAGCCCACGGGACCGGCCGCCAGGGCAATGCCCAGACCCGCCAGAAGGGCGCGCTGGAAGAAGCTTTCTAAAAGGATGTCCATGGGCATCAGTGCTTGTGGCCGGGGCCGTGGTGATGGTGGTCGTGCGGGCCATCATGGCTGTGGTCGTGGTGGTGCTGATAGGCGCCGATCATGCGGGCGGCGGCGGGGCCGAAGAGCTTGGCGAATTCGGGATCGCGCTGCACCGTGCCGGGGCCGCCCTCGCAGCAGACATGGGCATTGAGGCAGACCACATGGTCGCTTTCGGCCATGACCATGTGCAGATCGTGGCTGACCATGAGAATGCCGCAGCCCTGATCCTTGCGGATCTTTGAAATCAACTCATAGAGCCGGACCTCGCCATAGAAATCGACGGCCTGCACCGGTTCGTCCAGAACCAGAAGCTGCGGATCACGCAGCAGCGCCCGGGCCAGCAGCACGCGCTGCAACTCACCGCCGGAGAGATGGGCCATGCGGGCGTCGATCAGGTGTCCGGCCTCGGTGGCGTGCAGCGCGCGGCGCAATGCGTCATCATCCGCCGACATGGTCAGCGTCATCAGCCGGCGCACCGAGAGCGGCACATGATTGGTGACCGGGAAGCGCTGCGGCACATAGCCGATGCGCAGACCCTCCTGCCGGATCACGGTGCCGGAGTCCGGCTTCTCCAGCCCCAGCATGACCTTGACGAGCGTGGACTTGCCCGCGCCGTTGGGGCCGATGAGGGTGACGATCTCGCCGGTCCGCACATCGACATTGACGTGATCCAGGATCTGCCGATTGCCATGGGAGAGCGAGACATCGCGGGCCGAGATGAGAGCACCATTGGCCTTGAGCATCAGGCACCCCCTGCGGCACAGCGGGCGCAGCGCCCGGTCATTTCGATGACGGTGCGGCGCGCCACGAAGCCGTCGCGCGCGGCCAGTGCCGCCAGTCCCTGGCCGAGACCGGTGGCGGCATTTTCCGAGACCGCGCCACAGGCCTCGCAGATCAGCAGCACCGAGGGTCCGGCGTCATGGGCGCAGGAGCAGGCGACGAAGGCGTTGCGGCTTTCGACCTTGTGCACGAGATTGTGGTCGAGCAGGAAATCGAGGGCGCGATAGACGGTGATGGGTGCGGGCCGCGGCCCACGGCCCGCCATGCGTTCGATGATGTCGTAGGCGCCCACCGCTTCATGGCCGGCGGCGACACAGGCGAGGACCTCGCGGCGCTGGCCGGTGAGACGGCTGCCGCGTTCGGCGCAGACCCGCTCGGCGCGGGCCAGCAGCGCCTGGGTGCAGCGATGATGATCGTGATGCGGGTCGGGGAAACTCATGGGAGTTATATTATAACATTTCACCCCCTCGTCCAGAGGCCGGGGAAATCATATTCTCGCCCGCCCCCTGCCGCATTTTCGCAACCTTGTGGGGGTCAGGTTGTCACGGGACGGTGATGATGGAGACTCTCCATGATGGGCAGGGCATGGGCCTTGGCTGTGATCGCCGTTGTCATGGTGCTGGGGCTTGCCCCCGCCGCCTGGCCTGCGCCGCGGGCGGGCCTGCCCTTCGGCCTGATGATCGCCGACAGTGACAACACCAGTCTCGGCCTGCGGCTGGCCCGCGATCTTGCCCATGAAGAGGGCCTGCGCATCATTCCGCTGCTTGGTTCCGGCAGCGTGGATGCGCTGCGCGACCTTGCCACCGTGCCGGGGGCGGATGCCGCCATCGTCAGTTCGGATTGCCTGGCCTATGCCCGCGCCCACGGTCTGGTGCGCGATGCGGCGGGCTATGCGGTTCTGGCCCGGGTGAAGCCGCTCGATCTCATTCTGGTGGCGCGCCGGGACATCGCCGACCTTGCCGCCCTGTCGGGCAAGCGCATTGCCACGGGTCCGGCGGGTTCGGCGGCCTATGCCAGCGGCGAAGTGGTTTTCGCGGCGGCGGGCGTGGCCTTCGAGCGCGTGCCCCTGGCCGGGCCGGATGCCTTGCGCGCCCTGGCCGAGGGCCGGGCCGAGGCGGCGCTGGTGCTGGGCCGCGACAGTGATTTTTCCGTTCTGAATTCTGCAGACAAGGGCGGGGGCGGCTTTCACATGCTGGCCCTGCCCTATGGCGATGCGCTGGCCAACACGCACGCGCCTGCCATGGTGACGGCGCAGCAACTGCCGGGGCTGGTGGCGGAGGGGGCCGATGTGGAGACGGTGGCGGCGGGCCTCATCGTGGCGGTGCGCGAGCCGCCGCGCGGCAGTGCAGCCTTCGACAAGCTGACGCGCCTGGCGCGCGCCCTTTACGCCAGCCCGGACCTGACGGCTGGCGGCAATAATCCGGCGGCCCAGGTGCCGGGCTGGAAGGCCAGCGCGGCGGCGGCGGCGGCGCTTTCCGGCAAGCAGAGTTTCCTTTCCCCGGTGACGGCATTCACCCAAGCACAAGGAGAAGCACCATGACCCAGCCAGCCGAGGCACGGGCCCCCGTGGTCAATGTGGTGGAAAACGAGGCCGAGGGCACGTCCCGGCCCGGCGCGGAAGTGGCGGCAGATGCGCCCGCCGACGAGGTGATCGAAACGCCGACCTGGTTCAGCCGCACCTATCATGACCAGACGCCGGAGGACCTGGCCCATGCCTATGAGGCACGGCGGCGCGGCGCGGCGGCGGCCGAGACCGATGCCCTGCCGTCCCTGCCGCCAGCAATGCCGGTGCGCGCCGCCAATGAAATGGAAATGACCGCTTTCCGCCGCCTGCTGGAGGAACGCTTGCAGGCCGAGGCCGCGCGGCAGTCGGCTCCGCCGCCCCGCACCCCTGCCCCGGCGGCGCGCCCCCGGCCTGTGCCGCCCCGGCGCGCACCCTTGCCCCTGTCGGAACTGGCGCGGCAGGTGGCACCCCGCCAAACGGCCCTGCGCACCATGAGCCAGGAACCCCCGGCTCCACGCCGGACCGGAGGACGTGTCGCCCTGGCGGCACTCGGGGCGCTGGCCATCGGCGGGACCTTTGGCTTCGGCATGGCACGGCACGAGATGATTGCCCAATGGTGGCAGGGGGCCGTGGCCCGGGTTGCGGCCCTGTCGCCGGTTTCGGTGGCCCCGCCCGCGCCGCCCCTGGTGCTGGCCGAGGAAAGCCTGACCCCTTTGCCCAAGCCGGTGGAGACCGTGTCGCTGCTGGTGAAGGATGTGGAAGGTTCGGCCAGTGATCCCATTCCGCTGGGGCTGGTGGCCAG
>CALMUW010000089.1 GCA_937872985.1 uncultured Alphaproteobacteria bacterium | reverse complement strand
TACGATATATCGGAAAAATTTGCCTCCACCCCTTGAATTACGATATATCGTATCAAAGATATGTCGTGTTGATCCAAGGAGGTTATTCATGTCAACGACCATTTCTGAAAATCCTGATTTTGCCCAATCCGCCGCTTCGGATCCCACTGGCCGCGACGGCGAGGGCCATGGCCGCCACCGTGGCGGCTGCGGCTGCGGCGGGCGCGGCGGCATGCATCGCCGTGGGCGCTGGTCGCGCCGTGCCGGAGACGGGCAGGGGCCTGAAGCCCGCACCATGGGCGAGGATCGTGTCGGCTTCGGTCCGGATGGGCGCTTTGCCGGCGACGTCGCCGCCACCGACCACTGGCCCTTCCCGGTCAAGGCGCTGACCGTGCTCGCGGGCTTTGCCGTTTTCCCGCCGCTGGGCCTTGGCGCACTCGCCTGGTTCGTCTGGCGGGCCAGGCAGCGCCGCTGGGACTGGGGCGGTCATGAACCCGCCTTTGCCGGGTTCGGGTCCGGCCACCGCCGTGGCCGCGGCCATCACCACCGCCGCTGGCGCGGTGATGACGCCGGTTCGGGTGGCGGCACCGGCAACGCTGCCTTCGAGGCCCGGCGCCGCGAGGTTCTCGACCAGATCGAGGCCGAACGCCGCAAGCTGGAGGAGGAGGCCCAGGCCTTCGCCGACTTCCGGGCGCGCGAACGCCGCGCCCGCGACCAGCAGACCTATGACCGCTTCAGGGCGGAAACCGGCAAGGACGCGGACGGCAGCCCCGCCGCCTGACCACCGCCCCGGCGCGGGGGCCGCATCTCCCGCGCCGCTTTTGACAGGCGCGGGCCAAACGCATAGCTTGGCCCGCATTCGAGGTTCTGATGTTTCCACCCTTTCACAAGCGCCGGGGTTTCGGCCCGCCGGGCGGCGGCGATGGCTGCGGCCCCTTCGGCTGGGGGCCGCCGCCCTTCATGCGCGGCCGGCGCAACCGCCTGTTCGATTCCGGCAGCCTGCGCCTTCTGGTCCTCGGCCTCATCGCCGAGGCCCCGCGCCACGGCTATGACATCATCAAGGGCCTGAAGGAGCGCTTTCAGGGCACCTATGCGCCAAGCCCCGGATCCATCTATCCCATCCTCGCCACGCTGGAGGAGGCGGGGCTGGTGGCAAGCGCCGAGGCGGGCGGCAAGCGCCTCTTCTCCATCACCTCCGCGGGCCTCGACTATCTCGCCGACCATGCCGCCGAACTGGCCCGGCTCAACACGCGGGTGGATGAGGCGGCCCAGTCCCTCGATGCCGGCGACCTGGGGGAAGTGGTGGCGGACTTCCGCCACACGCTCTTCTCCCGCCTCCGCCCCGGCGCCCTGACGGCGGAACAGCGCGGCAGGCTCAAGGACATCCTGGCCCGGGCCGCGAAAGACCTTGAAAACCTTTAAAATCGCCGGGGCTTCACGAATGCCTGCCCGTCACCTATCTATGGCGGGACATAGTCAGTGATTCACCAACTGGGGACCGAAATGCGCGATCCGATTGAACATGCCACCACCGCCGCCTTCTGGCCCTCGGTGATCCAGCAGGAAGCCCGGGGCGAGCGCGTCTTCGACCTGCCGTCGCGCCTGTTGCGCGAGCGCATCATCTTCATCACCGGCCCCATCGATGACACGGTGGCCAGCTCGGTGTGCATGCAGCTTCTGTTCCTTGAGGCGGAAAACCCCAAGAAGGAAATCGCCATGTACATCAACTCGCCGGGCGGCATCGTCACCGCCGGCCTGTCGATCTATGACACCATGCAGTTCGTGCGCCCGGCCATTTCCACCATCGTCATGGGCCAGGCGGCCTCCATGGGTTCGCTGCTGCTCTGCGCCGGGGCGAAGGACATGCGCTTTGCCCTGCCGCACGCCTCGGTCATGGTCCACCAGCCCTCCGGCGGCTTCCAGGGCCAGGTGACGGACATTCTCATCCACGCCCGCAATGTCGAGAGCCTGAAGCGGCGGCTGAACGAAATCTATGTGCGCCACACCGGCCGCACCATCGCCGAGATCGAGGATGCGCTGGAGCGCGACAACTTCATGACCGCCGAGCAGGCCAAGGCCTTCGGCCTCATCGACAAGATTCTGGACAAGCGTCCGGTGGCGGAAGACGGCAAGTAAGGCACACCGGAAGCAGCGCCGGGCGAAGCGTCCGTGGCTGCCGCAAGGTTTGGTTAACCATGGCTGGGCCATCCTCGCGGATGAGTCGTTTTCGTGCTTGTTTTGAAGCTATAGTGGCCGCACCAAGGGGCAGGGTGCGGTGGTCTGGGCGGCAGGGGCTCGCACCCTTGCGCCGATGTGAGGAGAATACATGAGCAAGGCTGCTGGTGGCGATTCCAAGAACACGCTGTACTGCTCCTTCTGCGGCAAGAGCCAGCACGAGGTCAGGAAGCTCATCGCCGGCCCCACGGTTTTCATCTGCGATGAATGCGTCGAACTGTGCATGGACATCATCCGCGAGGAGAACAAGTCCTCGCTGGTGAAGTCGCGCGACGGCGTGCCCACGCCCCATGAAATCCGCAAGGTGCTCGACGACTATGTCATCGATCAGGACCACGCCAAGAAGGTTCTCTCGGTGGCGGTGCACAATCACTACAAGCGCCTGAACCACGCCCAGAAGAACAACGACGTGGAACTGGCCAAGTCCAACATCCTGCTGGTCGGCCCCACCGGCTCTGGCAAGACGCTGCTGGCCCAGACCCTGGCCCGCATCCTCGACGTGCCCTTCACCATGGCCGACGCCACCACGCTGACCGAAGCGGGCTACGTTGGCGAGGACGTTGAGAACATCATCCTGAAGCTGCTGCAATCGGCCGACTATAACGTCGAACGGGCCCAGCGCGGCATCGTCTACATCGACGAAGTGGACAAGATTTCCCGCAAGTCCGACAACCCCTCCATCACCCGCGACGTCTCGGGCGAGGGGGTGCAGCAGGCCCTCCTCAAGATCATGGAAGGCACGGTGGCCTCGGTGCCGCCGCAGGGCGGGCGCAAGCATCCGCAGCAGGAATTCCTGCAGGTGGACACCACCAACATCCTGTTCATCTGCGGCGGCGCCTTCGCCGGGCTGGAACGCATCATCGCCCAGCGCGGCAAGGGCTCGGGCATCGGCTTTGCCGCCGAGGTGAAGTCGCCCGACGACCGCCGCACCGGCGCGCTGCTGCGCGAACTCGAACCCGAGGACCTTCTGAAATTCGGCCTGATCCCGGAATTCGTCGGCCGTCTGCCGGTCATCGCCACCCTCACCGACCTCGACGAGAATGCGCTGGTCACCATCCTGACCGAGCCGAAGAACGCCCTCATCAAGCAGTATCAGCGCCTGTTCGAAATGGAAGGCGTGAAGCTGGTATTCCCGGAGGAGGCCTTGCGCTCCATCGCCAAGCGCGCCATCGAGCGCAAGACCGGCGCGCGCGGCCTGCGCTCGATCATGGAGTCCATCCTGCTCGAGACCATGTTCGACCTGCCCGCCATGTCGGGCGTGGAGGAAGTTGTGATCTCGAAGGATGTGGTGGACGGTGACGCCAAGCCGCTGCTCATCTATGCCGACCGCGACAAGGGGGCGAAGGCCCAGCCCGCCTCGGCGTAAACCGTTTTGGGAAGGGGCCATTGAAATTGTTAACGGCCCCCTCCACATTCCGTAACGAATGAAGATACGCAGGGCCTGAGTCTCTCCGGACGAGGCCCGTCGCGTCGGTGAGGAATGCGAATGACCAGCAAGTCCCTGAAGGCCAAGATTGCGGCCGGTCCGGTGGAGCGTCTCCCCGTGCTGCCGCTGCGCGACATCGTGGTTTTCCCCCACATGATCGTGCCGCTTTTCGTTGGCCGTGAGAAGTCCATCCGCGCGCTTGAAGAGGTGATGCGTGACAACAAGCGCATCCTGCTCGTGGCCCAGAAAAATCCCGGCGATGATGATCCGGCACCGGAAGCTATTTACGACACCGGCACGGTGGCCAATGTTCTCCAGCTCCTGAAGCTGCCGGACGGCACCGTGAAGGTGCTGGTCGAGGGCATTGCCCGCGCCCATGTCAACAGCTTCACCCTGCGCACCGATCTCTACGAAGCCGAACTGGTGGTCATTGCCGACGACCTCGGCGAGGCGCAGGAGACCGAGGCCCTGGCGCGCACCGCCGTGGCGCAATTCGAAAGCTATGTGAAACTGAACAAGAAGGTGCCGCAGGAGGTTCTCGCATCCCTCGGCCAGATCACCGATTACGCCAAGCTGGCCGACACCATCGCCGCCAATCTCGCCATCAAGATCACCGAGAAGCAGGAGCTTCTGGAGATGATCGAGGTGCAGCGCCGGCTGGAGAAGGTCTTCTCGCTGATGGAGGGCGAAATCTCCGTCCTGCAGGTGGAGAAGCGCATCCGCAGCCGCGTCAAGCGCCAGATGGAGAAGACCCAGCGCGAGTATTATCTGAATGAGCAGATGAAGGCCATTCAGAAGGAACTGGGCGACGGCGAGGAGAAGGACGAGGCGGCGGAACTCGAAGCCCGCATCGAAAAGACCAAGCTGTCCAAGGAAGCGCGCGAGCGCGCCATGGCGGAACTGAAGAAGCTGAAGCAGATGAGCCCCATGTCGGCGGAAGCCACCGTGGTGCGCAACTATCTCGACTGGCTCCTGTCCATTCCGTGGAGTGTGAAGAGCAAGGTCAAGACCGACCTGAAATTTGCCCAGGGCGTGCTCGACCACGATCACTTCGGCCTCGACAAGGTGAAGGACCGCATCGTCGAATATCTCGCCGTGCAGGGCCGCACCAACAAGATGCGCGGCCCCATCCTGTGCCTCGTCGGTCCGCCCGGCGTGGGCAAGACCTCGCTTGGCAAGTCCATCGCCAAGGCCACGGGCCGGGAATTCATCCGCATGTCGCTGGGCGGCGTGCGCGACGAGGCCGAAATCCGCGGCCACCGCCGCACCTACATAGGCTCGATGCCCGGCAAGGTCATCCAGTCCATGAAGAAGGCGAAGAAGTCGAATCCGCTCTTCCTTCTCGATGAGATCGACAAGATGGGCATGGACTTCCGCGGCGATCCCTCGGCGGCGCTGCTGGAGGTGCTGGACCCGGAGCAGAACTCCACCTTCATGGATCACTACCTCGAGGTGGAATATGACCTGTCCAACGTCATGTTCGTGACCACCTCGAACACACTCAATATTCCGCCCGCCCTGCTCGACCGCATGGAGATCATCCGGATCGCCGGCTACACCGAGCAGGAGAAGGCCGAGATCGCCCGGCGCCATCTGATCCCCAAGGCCATGGAAAGCCATGGTCTGGACAAGAAGGAGTTCGAGATCGGTGAAGAGGCCGTCTATGACGTGATCCGCCGCTATACCCGCGAGGCGGGCGTGCGCTCGCTGGAACGCGAGGTCAACACGCTGGCGCGCAAGGCGGTGAAGGATCTGACGCTGAAGAAAAAGAAGAAGATCAAGGTGACGCCCGCCATCGTCGAGGAATTCCTCGGTGTGCCCAAGTTCCGCCACGGCATGGCCGAACAGGAGGATCAGGTGGGCGTGGTCACCGGCCTCGCCTGGACCGAGGTGGGCGGCGAACTGCTGACCATCGAAGCCCTGATGATGCCCGGCAAGGGCAAGATGACGGTGACCGGAAACCTGCGCGACGTGATGAAGGAGTCGATCTCGGCGGCCTCGTCCTATGTCCGCAGCCGTGCGCCCTCCATCGGGGTGAAGCCGCCCGTCTTCGACAAGCGCGACATTCACGTCCATGTGCCGGAGGGGGCAACCCCCAAGGATGGCCCCTCGGCGGGCATCGCCATGGTGACGGCCATCGTCTCGGTGCTGACCGGCATTCCGGTGCACAAGGACGTGGCCATGACCGGCGAGATCACGCTGCGCGGGCGGGTGCTGCCCATCGGCGGCCTGAAGGAAAAGCTGCTGGCGGCCCATCGCGGCGGCATCAAGAAGGTGCTGATCCCCGAGGAGAACGTGAAGGACCTGGCCGAGATTCCGGACAACGTGAAGGCGGGCCTGGAACTGGTGCCCGTGTCCCACGCCGACCAGGTGCTGCAACATGCGCTGACCCGCAAGCCCGAAGCCATCGTCTGGGACGAGGAGGCCGAGGAAGCGGCGGAAGCCGCCCGCGCCGCCGCCGCCAAGGCAGGCGAGGGGGCCAGGGCGCACTGACCGCCGGGGTGCGACGATTTCATGAAGGCCGCAGCTTCTGCGGCCTTCATTTTTTGAGTCGCAACATCTTGTCAGCCGGGGGTGAATCACCCTCATGTGGTGGGGCAGCGCGGGCCAGCCGGCCCATCCGGGGGCGCAATGCCAGTGGAGGTGCTGTGGTTTGTGGCGTCGTCCGGTCCGCCGGACCATGAAGCAAACGGCATCGACGGAGGAGCCATCGCCTTAGCGCCAGCCAGACTTCAGAAGACATCAGCCCCGCACGCCCTCAGAAACCGTGCGGGGCATTTGTTTGGGGCGCGTGACATTCCGGCCCGCTTGCTTCGCCATGCCCCGGCGGCTATGACCGGATACCTCCGGCCGGAGCTGGATCACCGCTCATTGCCGGTGCCGGAGACTGAACAAGGGGGCGATTAGCTCAGTTGGTAGAGCGCTTCGTTTACACCGAAGATGTCGGCAGTTCGAGCCTGTCATCGCCCACCATGTCCCGCCCATGACCCTGCCACCCTTCCTTGTCGCCGCCCTTGACGCCCATCCCGACGGCCCGTCGGCGCGCCACGCGGCACGCGCCCTCAGCACCCGATACCGGGAGGGAGAGACCTCGGCGGCCATTGACCTTTCCGCCTATCTCACCGCGCGCCTGCCGCCCCCATACCCGGCAGTGGGCCGGGCGCGGGACGCGCCCCGGGCCCCTCGGCCGCACTTGCCCCCCGCCGCTCTGCTCGATGCCGGCTGCGGCCCCGGCACGGCGAGTTTCGCCGCCGTGGCGCGTTTCACCTCGCTCTCCACCATCACCCAATTCGACAATGACCCGCGCTTTCTTGATCTCGCGCGCGAACTGGCCGCTGCAAGTGATTCCCAAGCCTTGAAAAATGCCCGGCAGGTGAGGGCCGACCTGCGCCAGCTTCCCGACACTTCCGCCGACCTCACCATCGCCGCCTACACCCTGGCCGAACTGCCGGAGACGGAGGCCGCCGCCATCGCCGCCGCCCTGTGGGCGCGCACCACGGGCCTGCTGCTCATCGTGGAGCCCGGCACGCCCCGTGGTTTTGCCCGCATCCGTGGCGCGCGCCACCGCCTCATCGCCGAAGGGGCGGCCATCGCGGCTCCCTGCGGCCACGAGGCCTCATGCCCCATTGCAGGCAGCGACTGGTGCCATTTCACCCAAAGACTGGCCCGCCGCCGCGCCCACATGCACGCCAAGGGTGCCACCGTTCCCTTTGAGGACGAGCCCTATGCCTACCTCGCCGCCAGCTGCATGACACCGCGGGCAACAGGTCACCGCATTCTCACCCCGCCGCGCGTGGAGAAGCCCGCCATCTCGTTCGACCTTTGCACCCCAGAAGGCCGGTGCCGCCACAGCATTGCCAGCCGCGACCGCGCCCACTACAAGCGGGCGAAAAAGGCGGTCTGGGGCGGCACCTGGAGCAGCGGCGCATGATGACATTCGACTCGATCCGGCAAGCGGCGGAACCGGCTCTGGCCACCCTCATGGGCTGGCTGGCCTCGCCCGCCTTCTATGCCCAGGTCATCGCCCTGGCGGCGGCGGTCATCCTCGCGCGCGTCCTCGCGCCCCTCGTGCTCCGGCCCTATGACCGTTTCGCGGGTGCGGCGGAGGAGGCCCAGGCCCCCGGCCTCAGGGGCAGGGGCCAGGCCTATCTGCGCGCCCTGCGCCCGCTGGTTTTTCCCGCGCTTCTGGTGGTGCTGCTCGGTGCGGGCGTGGCCGTGAGCGACAGCGCGGTCAAGGCCTCCTGGCTCATCCGCCTCGGCCAGAGCGCAGCTCTGGTCTATCTCCTCTACACCGCCATCAACCGCTTCCTTACCCATCCCGTCATCAACGCGGCGGCGCGCTGGATCGGCCTGCCCATCGCGGCCCTCGCCGTCTTCGGCTACTTCACGCCCTTCACCCACTGGCTGGACTCGGTCGCCTTCTCGGCCGGGAATATCCGCATTTCGGCCCTGGCCCTGTCCAAGGCGGCCATCTTCGGCGGCCTGCTGTTCTGGCTCGGCCGTGTCTCCTCCAGCGCCGGCCAGCAGGCCATCCGCAAGCAGGAGGCGGTCGACATCCAGACCCGCGAGCTGGCGGCCAAGGCGCTGGACATCACCATCTTCGCCATCGCCGGTTTCCTGCTGCTCAACATCCTGGGGCTGGACCTCACCGCCCTCGCGGTGTTCGGCGGCGCGCTGGGCGTCGGCCTCGGCTTCGGCCTGCAGCAGATCGCCTCAAACTTCATTTCCGGCATCATCATCCTGCTCGAGCGCTCGCTGAAAGTGGGCGACTACATCGAGATGGAGGATGGCAAGGCCGGCATCCTGCGTGAGATCAACATGCGCTCCTCGTCGCTCGCCACCTTCGACGGCAAGGACATCATGGTGCCGAACGAAAAGTTCATCACCGAGAAATTCGTCAACTGGACCAAGACCGACCCGCAGCAGCGCTACGAGGTGCCCTTCTCGGTGAGCTATGACACCGACCTCAACCGCGTGCCTGATCTCATCGCGGCGGCAGTTGCGAAGCATCCGCGCGTGTTGAAAACCCCGGAACCGCCGGACTGCGAGTTGCGCGGCTTTGGCGACAGCGCCGTGAACTTCGCGGTTGAATTCTGGGTCGAGGGCATCGACGACGGCAAGAACAAGTTCTCCTCGGATGTGCATTTCCTCATCTGGAACGCGTTGCGAGACGAAGGCATCGCCATGCCCTATCCGCACCGCGTGGTGCATGTGGTCAATCCACAGGCCGGTCCGCCAGCCACAAAGGGCAGGGGAAGGAAGAAGACATGACGCGGCAACTCATCTCGTCCGGCTCGCCCTTCGAGGCCGACATGGCCTATTCCCGCGCCGTGGTCGATGGCGACTGGTGCTTTGTTTCCGGCACCACGGGCTTCAATTATGACACCATGACCATCAGCCCTGACGTGGCGGAGCAGGCCGCCCAGACCTTCCGCAATATTGACACGGCGCTGACCCAGGCGGGCTTCGCGCTGGCTGATGTGGTGCGGGTGAAATACATCCTGCCCGACGCGGCGGACTTCCCGGCCTGCTTGCCGGTGCTGCGCCACCATCTCGGCCACATCCGCCCCGCCGCCACCATGATCGCGGCAGGCCTCGCCGATCCGCGCATGAAGATCGAGATCGAAGTGACGGCGAAACGCAAGGGCTGAAAAGTCCGGGGCGGAACCGTTTCCGGTTCCGCCCCTTGTTTCAGCTTCCTTGTGCCGGTGCCGGACCATTTCGGCACCGGGGCTGCTGGCCAGAGGACCGCACCCGAAAGCTCCTCCCCAGACCTGGGTCACTGCAATGCAACGACGGGTCTTGTTCTTATTGCCGTCACGCTAGACGGACTCGCCGCCGCCTCACAAGCAAAAAATGCCGAATTTTGGTCACATTTGCAGCAATGCTCCGGCTTGCCTTGGCCGGGCGAAGGGGTAAAAGGCGGCAAGTCCCTGATATTCGAGGATTCCCATGCGCCTTTCGCAGTATTTCATGCCCATCCTGCGCGATGACCCCAAGGAGGCGGAGATCGTCTCGCACAAACTCATGTTGCGCTGCGGCATGATCCGGCAGGAGGCGGCGGGCAGTTATAGCTGGCTGCCCCTCGGCTTCCGGGTGCTGAAGAAGATCGAGCAGATCGTGCGCGAGGAGCAGAACCGGGCCGGCGCCATCGAGGTGCTGATGCCGACGATCCAGCCCGCCGACCTGTGGCGCAAGTCCGGGCGCTATGACGCCTATGGCAAGGAAATGCTGCGCATCAAGGACCGCCACGAGCGCGACATGCTCTTCGGCCCCACCAATGAGGAGATGATCACCGACATCTTCCGCCAGGGCGTGAAGAGCTACAAGGATCTGCCGCGCAATCTCTATCACATCCAGTGGAAGTTCCGCGACGAGGTGCGCCCGCGCTTCGGCGTCATGCGCGGCCGCGAGTTCCTCATGAAGGATGCCTATAGCTTCGACCTGACGCGTCAGGCGGGCCAGCACAGCTACAACAAGATGTTCGTCTCCTATCTCAAGACCTTCGCCCGCATGGGACTGAAGGCCGTGCCCATGCGCGCCGAGACGGGCCCCATCGGCGGCAAGGACAGCCATGAATTCCTGATCCTCGCGCCCACGGGCGAATCCGGCGTGTTCTTCGACCAGGCCTTCCTCGACATGGACTGGACCACCTTCGACATCGACTATGATGACGTGGCGGCGGTGGCCCGGGTGGTCGAGGACTTCACCTCGAAATATGCCGCCACCGACGAGAAGCACGACGCCGCCGAGTTTGAAAAGCGTGTGCCCGAGGCGGCGCGCGTCACCGGGCGCGGCATCGAGGTCGGCCACATCTTCTTCTTCGGCACCAAGTATTCCGAACCCATGGGGGCCATGGTGCAGGGGCCGGATGGCAAGATGGTGCCGGTGGAGAGCGGCTCCTATGGCATCGGCGTGTCGCGCCTGGTCGGCGGCATCATCGAGGCGAGCCACGACGAGGCAGGCATCATCTGGCCGGAGGCCGTGGCGCCCTTCACCGTGGGCCTCATCAACCTCAAGGCCGGCGACGCGGAAACCGACGCCGCCTGCGACCAGCTCTACAAGGCGCTGGCGGCCCGGGGCGTGGAAGTCCTCTACGACGACCGCGACGAACGCCCCGGCGGCAAGTTCGCCACCATGGACCTGATCGGCCTGCCGTGGCAGGTCATCATCGGTCCGCGCGGGCTGAAGGACGGCATCGCCGAGGTGAAGAACCGGAAGACCGGGGCGCGTGAGAACGTGGCGCTGGACCGGGTGCTGGAGCGCTTTGGAGCCTGATGAGCGAACGCCTGCCAGTGACCAGGCCCTTTGCCGGTTTTGAATGGCTGCTGGCGCTGCGCTATCTGCGGTCGCGCCGCCGCGAAGGCTTCATCTCGGTCATCTCGCTCTTCTCCTTCCTTGGCATCATGCTGGGCGTCGCCACCCTCATCGTGGTCATGGCCGTGTTCAACGGCTTCCGTGATGAGCTGCTCGACAAGGTGCTGGGCTTCGGCGGTCATGCCACCGTCTATCACGCCAACCTCAGCCCCATCGTGGACTACAGGGAGCGCCAGGCGCTTCTGGACAAGATCCCCAGCGTCACCTTCACCTATCCCATGGTGGAGGGGCAGGCCATGGTCTCCTCCACCAAGTCGTCCACCGGCGCCATGGTGCGCGGCATGCGGGAGGGCGACATGGCGCGGCTCAAGGGCCTCGCCAACAAGGACCTCATCACCGACATGGACCTCGACGGCCAGCCCGACGCCGCGCCGTCCTTCACCGGTTTCGAGAAGACCGAAGGCATCGCCATCGGCGAGCGCATGGCCTGGCGCCATCAGGTCGGCATCGGCCAGACCATCACCCTGATCTCGCCCGATGGCGAGGAAACCGCCATGGGCACCACGCCGCGCATCCGCGAATATCCCATCGCCGCCATCTTCAAGATGGGCATGTCGGAGTATGACGAGAACGTCGCCTATCTGCCCATGGCGCTGGCCCAGGAATACTTCAACCTCGGCGAGGGCGTCACCGGCATCGAGATCGAGACCGCCGATCCCGAGAAGGTTGCGGCCCTGCTGCCCGCCATCCGCGCGGCCATCGGCCCCGACATGACGGTCAACACCTGGCAGGACCGCAACAAGGCCTTCTTCAGCGCCGTGGAGGTGGAGCGCAACGTCATGTTCCTCGTCCTCACCATGATCATCCTGGTGGCCGCGCTCAACATCATTTCCGGCCTCATCATGCTGGTGAAGGACAAGGGCCGGGACATCGCCATCCTGCGCACCATGGGGGCGACGCGCGGTGCCATCCAGCGCGTGTTCTTCCTTACGGGAGCGGCCATCGGCGTGGTCGGCACGCTGGCGGGCACGGTGCTCGGTCTCATCATCTGCCTCAACATCGAACACATCCGCCGCTTCATCCAGTGGCTGTCGGGCACCGACCCCTTCAACGCCGAGATCTATTATCTCTCGCAATTGCCCGCCAAGCTGGAAAGCGGCCAGACCCTGCTCATCGTCCTCATGGCCATGGCGCTGTCCTTCCTCGCCACCCTCTATCCCTCGTGGAAGGCGGCCAGGCTCGATCCGGTGGAGGCGCTGCGTTACGAATGAGCATCCTCCACCAGCCCGCTCTCGAACTCCGTTCCGTGGCGCGCTCCTATGGCGCGGGCGAAGGCCGGCTCGACATCTTCAAGGGCCTCAACCTCGCGGTCCATCCGGGTGAGGTGGTGGCCCTCGTCGGTCAGTCCGGCGCGGGCAAGTCGTCGCTTCTCCACATCGCCGGCCTGCTCGAGCGCCCCACCTCCGGCGATGTCATCATCTCCGGCCAGAACGTATCGGCCCTGGACGACGCGGCCCGCACCGCCATCCGCCGCATCGGCATCGGCTTCGTCTATCAGTTTCATCATCTGCTGCCGGAATTCTCCGCCCTGGAAAATGTGGTCATGCCGCAGCTCATCGCCGCTGCGCCGCGCGCCGAGGCCGACCGCCGCGCCACCGAACTCCTGACCCGCCTGGGCCTCGCCAAGCGCCTGCACCACCGCCCCGCCGAACTCTCGGGCGGCGAACAGCAGCGCGTCGCCATTGCCCGCGCCATCGCCAACCGGCCGCTGCTGCTGCTGGCCGACGAACCCACCGGCAACCTCGACCCGCCCACGGCCGCGAAAGTTCACGAGGAATTCATGCGGCTGATCCGCGAGGAGGGGCTGGCGGCCCTCATCGCCACCCACAATCTCGACCTCGCCGCCCGCATGAGCCGCGTGGTCGCGCTGGCCGACGGAAAGCTTGTGGACGGCCTGCCATAGATTTGCCTTTGGCCGCGCCCAGCCGCTAAACTCGCCCCATGTCCAGCCCCTCCGGCCATAGCGTGGGCTTCATCCACCTGCGCGTCCATTCCGCCTACTCGCTTTCCGAGGGGGCGCTGCCGGTCAAGCAGATCGCCGCCCTGGCAAAGGACAGGGGCATGCCCGCGGTGGCCATCACCGACACCGGCAACCTCTTCGGCGCGCTTGAGTTTTCCGGCGAACTGTCGGCCAAGGGCATCCAGCCCATCATCGGCGTGGCGCTGCGGGTGGACATGGACGAAGCGCCGGAGGGCGCTCCCAAATTGTCCCAGCCCCAGACCGGGCTGAAGCGGGTGCCCACGCTGGTGCTGCTGGCCAAGAGCCACGACGGCTATCGCAACCTCATGAAACTGTCGAGCCGGGCCTATCTCGAGGCACCGGATCATGCCGAACCCCATGTGCCTCTGGCCACGCTGCGCGCCTGCGGCGAGGGGTTGATCTGCCTCACGGGCGGTCCCGGCGGTCCTGTCAATCGCGCCCTGGTGCAGGGTCAGTTCACCTTGGCCCGCGAGCGCCTCGCCACGCTGAAGGACATCTTCGGCGATCGGCTCTATGTGGAACTGCAACGCCACGGCACCGAGGAGGAGCGCGCCGCCGAGGGCGGTCTCGTCGAACTGGCCTATGAAGTGGAACTGCCGCTGGCCGCCACCAATGAATGCTACTTCGCCACGCCCGATGACTATGCCGCCCACGACGCATTGTTGTGCATCGCCGATGGCGAGGTGGTGGCCAACGATGACCGCCGCCGGGTGACGCCGGAACATTGTTTCAAGTCGCAGGCCGAGATGCTGGCGCTCTTCGCCGACCTGCCGGAGGCAGCAGCCAACACAGTGGAGATTGCCCGGCGCTGCGCCTTCTACCTCGGCGAGGTGAAGCCGCTTTTGCCCCACTTCGGCGAGGGCGACGAGGCCGAGCAATTGCGCCGCGAGGCCCATGCCGGGCTGGAAGCGCGCCTCGCCGTCACCGGCCTGGCCGCAGGCTACAGCCACGGCGACTACACCGAACGGCTGGAGTTTGAACTCGGCGTCATCATCAAGATGAACTACGCCGGCTACTTCCTCATCGTCGCCGACTTCATCAAATGGGCCAAGGGCCAGAACATTCCGGTGGGGCCGGGGCGCGGTTCCGGTGCCGGTTCGCTGGTGGCCTATTGCCTCACCATCACCGACCTCGATCCCCTGCGCTTCAAGCTGCTGTTCGAGCGCTTCCTCAATCCGGCCCGCGTCTCCATGCCGGACTTCGACGTCGACTTCTGCCAGGACCGGCGCGACGAGGTCATCGCCTACGTGCAGCAGCGCTATGGCGCGGACCGCGTGGCCCAGATCATCACCTTCGGCAAGCTCCAGGCCCGCGCCGTGTGCCGCGACGTGGGCCGGGTGTTGCAGATGCCCTATCCGCAGGTGGACCGCATCTCCAAGATGATCCCCATGAACCCGGCCAACCCGGTGTCACTGAAGGAGGCCATCGCCGCCGAACCGCGCATCGGCGAGGAGCGCGACCGCGATCCCGTGGTGGCGCGCATGCTGGAGATCGGCCAGAAGCTGGAGGGCCTCTACCGCCATGCCTCCACTCATGCGGCGGGCGTGGTCATCGGCGACCGGCCCCTGGAACAGTTGGTGCCGCTCTACCGCGATCCCCGCGCCAGCCTGCCCGCCACCCAGTTCAACATGAAATATGTCGAGAAGGCGGGCCTGGTGAAGTTCGACTTCCTCGGCCTCAAGACGCTGACCGTCATCGACAAGGCCGAGCGCCTGATCCATGCGCGCGCGCCCGGCTTCCGCACCAGCCGCGTGCCGCTGGACGACGCGAAGACCTTTCACATGCTGGCCCAGGGCGACACGGTGGGCGTGTTCCAGCTTGAAAGCGCGGGCATGCGCGACGCCGTGCGCCAGATGCACGCCGACCGCTTCGAGGATCTGATCGCGCTGGTGGCGCTCTACCGCCCCGGCCCCATGGCCAATATCCCCACCTATTGCCACCGGAAGCTCGGCAAGGAGCCGGTGGAATATCTCCACCCGCTGCTCGAACCCATCCTGAAGGAAACCTTCGGCGTCATCACCTATCAGGAGCAGGTGCAGCAGGTGGCCAAGGACATGGCGGGCTTTTCCCTCGGCCATGCCGACATCCTGCGCCGCGCCATGGGCAAGAAGAACCCCAGGGAAATGGCCGAGCAGCGCGAGCGCTTCATGAATGGCGCGACCGAGCGGGGCATTTCCCCCGAAACCGCCACCCTGGTCTTCGACGCCTGCGCCAAGTTCGCGGAATACGGTTTCAACAAGTCGCACTCCGCACCCTATGCCTACATCAGCTACCAGACCGCCTGGCTCAAGGCCAATCACCCGGTGGAATTCCTCGCCGCCTCCATGACGCTGGACATGGGCAACACCGACAAGCTCCAGGTCTTCCGCGATGAGGCCCAGCGCCTCGGCCTCAAGGTGAGGCCGCCTTCCATCAACCACGGCGGCGTGGACTTCGCCGTGCAGGACGGGGCGATTCTCTATGCGCTGGCGGCGCTGAAGAACGTGGGGCAGGGCGCCATCCGCCATGTCGAGGAAGTGCGCGCGGCCGGCGGACGATTCACCAGCCTGTCGGACTTCGCCCGCCGCATCGATCCCTCACAGGTGAACAAGCGGGCGCTGGAAAGCCTGATCAAGGCCGGAGCCTGCGACGAGTTGACCCCCACCCGCGCCCAGCTTCTGGCCGGTATCGAGACCATCCTCGCCACGGCGAGCCGCACCACGGCCGAGGCCGAGGCGGGCCAGCATGATCTCTTCGGTTCCGGCGGTGCCGCCGCCGCCGACATGGTGCTGCCCGTGCGTGAGGCCTGGCTGCCCATGGAAAAGCTGGCGCAGGAGTTCGAGGCCGTGGGCTTCTACCTCTCGGGCCACCCGCTTGATGATTACATGAAATCGCTCGCCCGCGCCGGGGTGGAAAGCTGGGCCTCCTTCCGCGCCAAGGTGCTGACCAAGGGCGCAACCGCAGCCAGGCTGGCGGGCACCATCACCATGCGAGATGAGCGCCGCTCCAAGACCGGCAACAAATATGCCTTTGTCGGCTTCTCCGATCCCACCGGCCAGTTCGAGGCCATCTGCTTCGCCGACACCCTGGCCACCATGCGCGACCTGCTGGAGCCGGGGCAGGCGGTCATCGCCCGCATCGAGGCCGATGTCGACGGCGAGGAGATCAAGCTCCGGCTTCAGGCGGTGGAAAAGCTTGACCGCACGGCGGCCGCCATCGCCCAGGGCATCCAGATCTTCCTGCGCGATGCCGCGCCGCTCGACTCCATCGCCCAGCGCCTGGACCCGCGCGGGCGCGCCCCGGTGAAGATCACGCTCATCGAGCCGCAGGGCCGCGAGATCGACGTGGCGCTGGGCGCGCGCTTCGTCATGACGCCGCAGATCAAGGGCGCCCTCAAGGCCGTTCCGGGTGTGGTGGAAGTGGTGGACCTGTAATCAGCTCGCCAGTTGCGTCTGCAACTGCTGGGCATCGAGCTGCCTGGCGAATTCGATGGCGATGCCGTTCTCGATATAGCGCACCACGCGGCCCCGCATCTTGCCGAGCATCAGATAGGTGCCCATGGCCGGCATGACGTCGACCTTGAGACCCGCCCCCGACACTGAAATGTCGATGACCTCGCACTGGTAGACCCGGCCATCCGGCAGGGTGATCTGGGATGAGCTTTCGCGCGGCTCATAGCGCTGGTGGCGGCGGTTTTCCGAGCCGTTGCCGTTGCGCTTGTTTTCCAGCCACTTGATGCGGGCGTGCAAGCGCTCCAGGCGGGCGCCGGTCATGGTGTAGGTGACATGGAAACCATTGGGTGCCGCCCCGGCGCTGCGCGCTTCGATGCGCCCCAGTTCTTCCAGATAGGCCACGATGTCGAGGCCCACGGGCGGCACGTCATTGGTGACGAAGGTGGCGCCTTCCGTGGTGATATTGACGACCTGACAGGGGAACTCCGAACTGTCCGGCAACATGAAGCGGCCAAACAGCGTGGTTGGCGCGACGTTGGACGGTGCCTCGTCCTCGAAATCGACGTGACTGCTCAATGGAAACCCCTGAATTGCCGGCCCAGCCCTTCGCGCACGAAGGGTCACATGGCCCATTATGGGGCGCTGCGGGTAAATGGCCCGTTAAGGGGTGAGGCGGAGTGAAGGCCGATGGAACCTGGCGCGGCATGTGTTTTGATGGCAGCAAGGCGTCCGCTCTGACTTCCTGATGGCGAGCAACTGATCTGACTTCTGTGAGTCCAGCAAAAGTCAGGCTGCGCTAGATGTGAGCTTTCAATAGGTTGTCCATCCGGGCGTTCCGTCGGAGACTGATGTTGCAAAACGACAGCAACCTCAGGAGAACCCGGATGAACATCCACAAGAATGCGCGAACG
>CALMUW010000088.1 GCA_937872985.1 uncultured Alphaproteobacteria bacterium | reverse complement strand
CCCCAACCGCCGCCCACGCTCCGGGCTCAAGCCGCCGCACAAAACCCTCCCCCGCCAGCCCAGCCGCGCCGGGCCATCACAAAGGCAATACCCCGCCGCACGGTCAGCAAGCCCGCGCCTGCCCGTGCGCCCGTCCGCCCCATGGGCCGGGTCTCGCCCAACCGCGGCACGGGCATCGCCGCCGCCCGCCCGCCGTCAGCTTCGGCCAGCGCCGGGGATGGTCAATATCGGCAATCGCTCATGCGCCATGTGGCCCGCCTCAGCCCCGGCTGGAACGGCAGGGCGGGGGCGGCGCGCCTGGCGCTCACCGTCAACCGCGCCGGACGGCTCACCGCCGCCGCGGTCATCGGCAGTTCCGGGCAGGGCGGATTGGATGCGGCCATTCTTGCGGCGGCGCGCCGGGCCCAGCCCTACCCGCGCCCGCCCGCCACGCTCTCCGGCGACAGCTTTCGCATTACGGTGACAATCTCTGCGCGATAGGAGGTTGCGCTATTGCGCCGCCGCCTTGAGCTCCGCTGCGCCAAGACCGAGCAGCGCCTTCAGCGGCTCGCGCTTCTGCACCATGTCCGCCAGCGTATATTGATCGAGCACCGCCATGAAGGCGCTCAGCGCCTTGTTGAGGATCTGGCGGAATTCACACTCGGGCGCCAGCACGCAGGTATTGGTCAGCAGCGCAAAACATTCGGTGAGGTCGAGGTTCTCCTCGGTGGTGCGCACCACCTGGCCCACGTTGATCTCCTCCGGCCGCTTGGCCAGGATGACGCCGCCGGTGCGCCCGCGCACCGTGGTGACGAAGCCGCCCTGCGCCAGCGACTGGGCGATCTTGGTCAGATGGTTCTCGGAAATATTATAGGCGGCGGCCACCTTGGCGATGGACACCGGCTCATTGGGCCGGAGCGCGCAATACATGAGAAGGCGCATGGCATGATTGGTATGCAGCGTGACGCGCATCAGACAAACCCTCCTCTTCCGCCGGACGGGCGGACCCGCTCATTCCCATCATACATGGTTTGCCCGTCTGGCCCAATGCGCTTTGCGCAAGGGAGCGTTTCATGGATGTGATGGGAATTGTGCAGCGCTGCATGATGGATCGTTTATTTTGCAGCGCAACATGAGATTGTGAAAGCTGTGGTTGCCGAATTGCCACGTCTTCTGAAATGAGCTTATATCAAGCCCCTGCGCCTGCGGGAGGTTGAGGAAGCCGACACGTCATCACAATGAAATAATCCGTGGCTACCCGCCAAGGTGTTGGAAGCGTCTTACAAATGGAGAAGGACATGCTGAAATTCACGGGAAAGATTCTTTCCCTCACGGCCGCCGCGCTCATGACGACATCGTCGCTGGCTTTCGCCCAATCGGCGGACCTCGTCGCCGCCGCCAAGGCGGAAGGCGAACTCACCGTCATCGCGCTGCCCCATGACTGGTGCGGCTATGGCGCGGTCATCGAAGGTTTCAAGGCCAAGTATGGTCTGAAGGTCAACGAGTTGAACCCCGACGCGGGCTCCAGCGACGAAGTGGAAGCCATCAAGGCCAACAAGGACAACAAGGGTCCGCAGGCACCTGACGTCATCGACGTCGGCTTGTCCTATGGCCCGACCGCCAAGGCCGAAGGCCTGATCCAGCCCTACAAGGTCTCCACCTGGGATACGATTCCCGACAGCGCCAAGGATGCCGAAGGCTTCTGGTATGGCGACTACTACGGCGTGCTCGCCTTCATGGTGAACAAGGACCTGGTGAAGAATGCCCCCGCCGACTGGGCCGACCTGCTGAAGGATGAATACAAGAACTCCGTGGCTCTCGCGGGTGATCCGCGCGCTTCCAACCAGGCCATCCAGGGCGTCTATGCCGCTGGCCTGTCCAAGGGTGCCGCTGCCGGTGAAGCCGCTGGCAAGGCCGGCCTTGAGTTCTTCAAGGAACTGAACGGCAAGGGCAACTTCGTGCCGGTCATCGGCAAGCCGGCCACGCTGGCCCAGGGCCAGACCCCCATCCTCATCAACTGGGACTACAACGCGCTCTCGGGCCGCGACACGCTGAACGGCAACCCGCCGGTGGACGTGGTCGTGCCGAAGAGCGGCGTGGTCGCGGGTGTCTACGTGCAGGCCATCTCGGCCTATGCGCCCCACCCGAACGCCGCCAAGCTGTGGATGGAATACCTTTACTCGGATGAAGGCCAACTCGGCTGGCTCAAGGGCTATTGCCACCCCATCCGCTTCAACGACATGGCCAAGAACGGCAAGATCCCGGCTGACGTGATGGCCAAGCTGCCGCCGGCCGCCGCCTATGAGGCCGCTGCCTTCCCGACGCTGGATGAGCAGAAGGCCGCCAAGGAAGCCATCACCAAGGGGTGGGACTCCGTGGTGGGCGCCAACGTCCAGTAACATCTGAAACGGCTGGCCGGGCCGCTCGTCTGAGCGGCCCGGTTGCGCATGACGGGGCGGGGATCAATGACCGATGCAACACTTCCCACAGCGGCGGCGCGTCAGCGCCTGCCGCTGGCGTGGCTGGGCATCGTGCCCTTCCTGGTCTTCGCCCTTCTTTTCCTCATCATGCCGACCCTCAATCTCGTGGTCGGCGCCTTTCAGGACAACAGCGGCGCCTTTTCGCTCGACAGCATCGTCCAGCTCTGGAACAACCCGAAGATCGTCGCCGCCTATTGGATTTCCATCAAGATCAGCGCCATTTCGGCGCTTCTCGGCGCGCTGGCCGGGTTCTTCATCGCCCTCGCCATCGTCCGTGGCGGCCTGGCCCCCTGGGTGCGCTCGGCCACGCTGACCTTTTCGGGCGTGGCCTCCAACTTCGCCGGTGTGCCCCTGGCCTTCTCCTTCCTGGCCACCATGGGTCGCCTCGGTCTGGTCACGGTGTTTTTGAACCATGTGTTGGGCCTCGACATTTACCGCATGGGCTTCAACCCGCTCAACTCCTGGGGCCTCATCAGCGTCTATCTGTTTTTCCAGATCCCCCTGATGATCGTCATCATCACGCCCGCCATCGATGGCCTGAAACGCGAATGGGCCGAAGCCGCCGCCACCCTGGGGGCCTCCAACGCCCAGTTCTGGCGCATGGTCGCCCTGCCGGTCCTGTGGCCGTCGCTGCTCGGCACTTTCATCCTCCTCTTCGCCAATGCTTTTGGCGCCATCGCCACGGCCTATGCCTTCACCGGCTCGTCGCTGAACATCGTGCCCATCCTGCTCTATGCCCAGATCCGCGGCGACGTGCTCTATAACCCGCACCTCGGTTATGCGCTGGCCTTCGGCATGATCGTCATCACCGGGCTTGCCAATATCTTCTACATCTGGCTGCGCATGCGTTCGGAACGGTGGCTCAAATGAAAAAAACCCGCATTTGGCCCTGGATCACCATGCTGCTGGGGTCGATTTATTTCTTCCTGCCCCTCATCGCCACGCTGGAATTCTCGCTGCGCATGAAACGCGAAGGCTATTCGCTGGAGGCCTATCGCGTGGTGCTGGCTGATCCGCGCTTCCGTGACACCTTTTCCTATTCCGTCATCGTTGCCGTCTTCACCATCCTGCTCGGCGTCTTGCTGGTGGTGCCCACCGCCTACTGGATCCGGCTGAAACTGCCGAAGATGCGGCCCGTGGTGGAATTCATCACCCTTCTGCCGCTTATCATTCCCGCCATCGTCATCGTCTTCGGCTACATCCGCATGTATGGGTCCAATTCGGTCCTGCCCTTCCTCGGCACCTCGCGCGGCACCGACCTGTTGCTCATCATCGGTTATGCCACCCTGGCGCTGCCCTACATGTATCGCGCCGTGGATACCGGCCTGCGCACCATTGATGTCCGCACGCTCACCGAAGCCGCGCAGATTCTCGGCGCGGGCTGGACCACCATCATTGCCCGCATCATCCTGCCCAATGTCCTGATCGCGGTGCTGTCTGGCGCCTTCCTCACCTTCGCCATCGTCATCGGCGAATTCACCATAGCAAGCCTGCTCAATGCGCCTGCCTTCGGACCCTATCTGCAATTGATGGGCGCCAACCGCGCCTATGAACCGGCGGCGCTGGCGGTCATTTCCTTTGTCATCACCTGGGGCTGCATGTCGCTCATCCAGTTCCTGTCGCGCTACGCCCCCAAATCCGCCACCACCCCCCAACACTGAGTATCCCATGGCCGAAACCTTTCTCAGCATCAAGGACGTGTCGAAGAGCTTCGGCCCCGTGCAGGTGGTGAAGAACTTCAACCTCGACATCGACAAGGGCGAGTTCGTCTCCTTTCTCGGCCCCTCCGGCTGCGGCAAGACCACCATGCTGCGCATGGTGGCGGGCTTCGAGGAACCCACCGCCGGCACCATCATGATCGGTGACCGCGATGTCACCAATCTGAAGCCGAACCAGCGCAACATCGGCATGGTGTTCCAGGCCTATGCCCTGTTCCCCAATCTCACGGTGAAGCAGAACATCGGTTTCGGCCTGAAGGTGGCAGGCGTGCCCAAGGCCGAGATTGATGCGCGCGTGCAGGAGATGCTCGACATCATCAAGCTGTCACAGTTCGGCGACCGCTATCCCTTTCAGCTCTCGGGCGGCCAGCAGCAGCGCATCGCGCTCGCCCGCGCCATCGCGGTGAAGCCCCAGGTGCTCCTGCTCGACGAACCACTCTCGGCCCTTGACGCCAAGATCCGCGTGTCATTGCGTGACGAAATCCGCTCCATCCAGCGCAAGCTCGGCATCACCACCATCTTCGTGACGCATGATCAGGAAGAAGCGCTGTCCATGTCGGACCGCATTGTGGTCATGCATGACGGCAAGGCCGAACAGATCGGCACGCCCTTCGAAATCTACAACCATCCCGCCACGCGCTTTGCCGCCAACTTCGTCGGCACCCTCAATGTGCTGGATGCCAAGGTGCTCGATCCCAGGAAGGGCATCGTCGCCATCGGCGAAGACAAGGTCGATGTCGGCGCGGAGATTGACCTGTCCCACCACGCCAAGGACGGCGTGGTGGCCCTGGCGCTCCGGCCCGAGGCCGTGTCGCTGGGCAAGCGCAAGGGCCGCGACCGCAGCGTCACCGGCACCATTGCCGATGTGCATTTCCTCGGCTCGGTCATCCGCATGCGGGCCAAGGTGGCCGGCGCCAACCTGCTGGTCGACACCTTCAACGACCCCGATCAGGCGCCGCCCAAGCGCGGCGACAAGGTGGACCTGACCTTTGCCGCCAAGGACCTTCTGCTGCTCAACGATTAGCGCAACGGACGATCAAATCGGAACGATTTGAGAGAGAAAAGTTGCGCCAACATATTGATTTTCGAGCAACTTATCGGCGGCAGTTGATTCCAACTGACCGCCGGTTGCTCTAAAGCAACCTGACTTTTGGATGGACCCAACAAAAGTCAGATAGTTCCTCGCCATCAATTACAGTTCGTCGCTCAGCGACATGCCGCTGATTTGCGGCAGCATCGCGCCCACCTCCTCAACGAAATAGCGCCACAGCGCGCGCGTGGCGGGCAGCAGCGGCCGATCGGCGCGGCGTACGACATACCACATGCGCACGATGGGCAGGCCCTCGGCCTGGATGATGCCAAGCTTGCCCTCGTTCACCTCATTCGCCACCGTGTGGGCCGAGATCAGCGCCACGCCCAGGCCGGCCATCACCGCCTGCTTGATGGTCTCGTTGGAGGAGATCTCCATGCCGATCACCGGGCCGCGCGCCATGCGGGCCAGAAGCTGGTCGGTCAGCGCGCGTGTGCCGGAGGCGGCCTCCCGCACCAGAAAGGTTTCGTGCGCCAGCATCTCCAGCGACACCTCCGCCTCCCTGGCCAGCGGATGGTCGGGCCGCGCAATGACCACATGGGGGTGGGGACCGATCTGCTCCTGCTCCACCGCGAAATCCTTGGGCGGACGCCCCATGACGGCGAAGTCCAGGTCATAATTGCGCAGCGCCGCCACCGTCTCGTCGCGGTTGCCGACGGAAAGCTTCAACTCGATCTCCGGGTGCAGGCTGCGGAAGGCGGCCAGCGCCCGCGGCGCGAAATACTTGGCCGTGGACACGACCCCCACATGCACCGTGCCATGCACCCCGCCGCGCAGCGAGCGCAGGGCCTCGCCGCCGTCGCGCATCACCGCTTCCACCCGCTGCGCTGTCTCCACCACCACCTGCCCGGCGTCGGTGGGCCGGAAACCCTTTTCATCACGGATGAGCAGCGGCAGCCCGGCCATTTCCTCCAGCAATTTCAACTGCAGGGAGATGGCGGGCGGGGTCACGTTCAGAGCCTGCGCCGCGCCCGTGATCGAGCCGTGCCGCACCGTCTCGGCAAAGGCGCGCAATTGCTTCAGGGTCAGGTGGCGCATGAATTAAGTTCTTCTGAATGACAAGAGAAGAATATTCAAATTTACTTTTATAGGCAAGGGGCGCAGGGTGCCGCCAACCGAGACCCGCAAAAGGGGACCGGAGCAGTCGGACCGTGATGGCATCACCGCCGGCGCTCCAGGTTAGGGATGGCGAGCAATGTGTCTGCCTTCTGACGATCGCGTCAAAGTCAGGTTGCTCTCAGGAGGCACCGATGACGCGCACCGCTGAGGAATTCGGACTGTTTCTGCAGACTCCCTGCAAGGATCTGAAACATGGCGCGGAAGTACGCCAGGTGTTGCTGGCGCTTTGCGATGCCGCCGTCGCCCTGTCCGACACCATTTCCAAGGGGTCGCTGGCGGGCGACATGGCCAAGGCCACCGCGCAGGAGGGCGGCGGCGACGTGCAGAAGTTTCTCGACCTGCATTCCAACCAGGTTCTGCACGACTGTCTCAAGGGCCAGCCGGTGGCCTGGTTTGCCTCCGAGGAAGACCCCGAGCCCGTGGCCGTGACCGCGGGCGCGCCCCTTGCCCTGGCGGTTGATCCGCTCGACGGCTCCTCCAACATCGACACCAATGCCGCCATCGGCACCATCTTTTCCATCCGCGCCGCCGACAAGGGGGCCGCCTCCTTCCTTGAGCCCGGCACCGGGCAACTGGCGGCGGGCTTCGTGGTCTATGGCCCGCAGACCGTGCTGGTCTTCACCCTGGGCTGCGGCACCCACATGGCCACCCTCGATCGTTCCACCGGCAAGTTCTTTGTCACCGCCCGCAAGGTCATGGTCGACGCCACCTGCCGGGAATACGCCATCAACATGTCGAACAAGCGCCACTGGTCCGATGGCATCCGCACCTATGTGCAGGATTGCCAGCGCGGCATCATGGGGCCGCGCGGAGTTGACTTCAACATGCGCTGGATCGCCTCGCTGGTGGCCGACGCCTATCGCATCCTGGTGCGCGGCGGCATCTATCTCTACCCCTCGGACACGCGCAAAGGCTATGAGCAGGGCCGCCTGCGCCTGGTCTATGAGGCCTTCCCCATCGCCATGATCATGGAGCAGGCGGGCGGCAAGGCCACCGACGGCCACATCCGCATTCTGGAAAAGAGCGCCGAACAGATCCACGCCCGCACGCCGCTGGTCTTCGGGTCCGCCGATGAGGTCCTGCGCCTTACGGCCTATCTCGAAAACACCGACTCCCTTCCCGAAAACGCCCCGCTCTTCGGCGAGCGCGGGCTGTTCAGAAACTGAGGATACGCCCCATGTCGATCAAGCATCCCATCATATCGGTCACCGGCTCCTCGGGCGCTGGCACCTCCACGGTGAAGCATGTCTTCGAGCAGATCTTCCGCCGCGAGAACATCGAGGCCTCCTACATCGAGGGCGATGCCTTCCACCGCTTCGACCGCGCCGGCATGAAGACCGCCATGGCCGAGGCGGCAGCCGCAGGCAACAACCACTTCAGTCACTTCGGCCCCGAGGCCAACATCCTCGACACGCTGGAAGAGACCTTCCGTTCCTATGGCGCCACCGGCAGCGGCAAGACCCGCACCTATGTCCACGACGCCAAGGAGGCCGAGCACTATGGCTCGCCCCCCGGCACCTTCACCGAGTGGCGCGACCTGCCCAAGTCCGACATCCTGCTCTACGAGGGCCTGCATGGCGCGGTGGTGACGCCGGAAGTGAACGTCGCCCAGCATGCCGATCTCAAGATTGGCGTGGTGCCGGTCATCAATCTGGAATGGACCCAGAAGATCCACCGCGACCGGGCCCAGCGCGGCTATTCCACCGAGGCGGTGACCGACACCATCCTCCGCCGCATGCCGGATTACATCCGCTACATCTGTCCGCAGTTCACCGAGACCGACATCAACTTCCAGCGCGTGCCAGTAGTCGACACCTCCAATCCCTTCGTCGCCCGCTGGATTCCCACGGCGGATGAAAGCATGGTGGTCATTCGCTTCCGCAATCCGCGCGGCATCGACTTCTCCTATCTTCTGTCGATGATCCATGGCTCCTTCATGTCGCGCGCCAATTCCATCGTCATTCCCGGCGGCAAGCTTGACCTTGCCATGCAGCTCATCATCACCCCGATGATCTATCGGCTGATTGAGCGTAAACGGAAAGCCTGAACCCAACCCCCGATTCCAAAAAAGAGGACATCATCATGGCCCGCATCACCCTTCGCCAGCTTCTCGACCATGCCGCCGAGCACGGCTACGGCGTTCCCGCCTTCAACATCAACAACATGGAGCAGGGGCTCTCCATCATGGAGGCCGCCAAGGCCACCAACAGCCCGGTCATCATCCAGGCCTCGCGCGGCGCGCGCTCCTATGCCAATGACATCATGCTGGCCAAGATGATGGAAGCGCTGGTCGAGATCTATCCCGACATTCCCCTCTGCATCCATCAGGACCACGGCAACAATGTCGCCACCTGCCTGTCGGCCATCCAGCACGGCTTCACCTCGGTGATGATGGACGGCTCCCTTAAGGAAGACGGCAAGACCCCCGCCGACTATGCCTACAACATGGGCATCACTGCGGAAGTGTCGCGCCTCGCCCACATGGTCGGCGCGTCGGTCGAAGGCGAAATCGGTGTGCTGGGCTCGCTTGAAACCGGCATGGGCGACAAGGAAGATGGCCACGGTGCCGAAGGCAAGCTCGACCATTCGCAGCTTCTGACCGACCCGGACGAAGCCAAACGCTTCGTCGCCGACACCAAGGTGGACGCGCTGGCGGTGGCCATCGGCACCAGTCACGGGGCCTACAAGTTCACCAAGAAGCCCACCGGCGACATTCTCGCCATGAAGGTCATCGGCGAAATCCACAAGCGCCTGCCCAACACCCACATCGTGATGCACGGCTCATCTTCCGTGCCCGAGGAATTGCAGGCCGAGTTCAACAAATACGGCGGCGCCATGAAGGAAACCTATGGGGTGCCGGTGGAAGAAATCGTCAAGGGCATCAAGATGGGCGTGCGCAAGGTCAACATCGACACCGACCTGCGCATTGCCGCCGCCGCCGCCTTCCGCAAGGTTGCGACCCTGAACAAGGCCGAATTCGATCCGCGCAAGTTCCTGAAGCCCGCCATGGACGGCATGACCCAGGTGTGCAAGGACCGCTTCGAGGCCTTCGGCACGGCGGGCAACGCCTCGAAGATCAAGGTCATTCCCCTGAGCGAAATGGCCAAGCTTTACGCCAAAGGCGCGCTCGATCCCAAGATTTCCGCCTGAACCACGAGAGGAGGAGAACCATCATGGACCAGTCATCCCGCTATGCCAACCTGAAGCTCAAGGAAGCCGACCTCATCGAGAACGGCCGCCACGTCCTCTGCGCCTACATCATGAAGCAGAAGCCGGGCCAGGGCTATCTCTCGGCGGCGGCCCACTTCGCGGCTGAAAGCTCCACCGGCACCAACGTGGACGTTTCCACCACCGACGATTTCACCAAGGGCGTGGACGCGCTGGTCTATGAGATCGACGAAGAAAAGCAGCTCATGAAGATCGCCTATCCGATCGAGCTGTTTGACCGCAACGTCATCGACGGCCGCGCCATGATTGCCTCCTTCCTGACGCTGACCATCGGCAACAACCAGGGCATGGGCGACATCGAATACGGCAAGATGCACGACTTCTACATGCCGCCCGCGTTGCTGAAGCTGTTTGACGGCCCTGCCACCACCATCCGCGACCTGTGGCGCGTGCTGGGCCGCCCGGTGGTGGACGGCGGCTTCATCGTCGGCACCATCATCAAGCCGAAGCTGGGCCTGCGTCCCAAGCCCTTCGCCGATGCCTGCTATGACTTCTGGCTGGGCGGCGACTTCATCAAGAATGACGAGCCCCAGGGCAACCAGGTCTTCGCCCCCTTCAAGGAAACGGTGAAGCTGGTGCGCGACGCCATGGTGAAGGCGCAGGACAAGACCGGCGAAGCCAAGCTCTTCTCCTTCAACATCACCGCCGATGATCATTACGAGATGCTGGCGCGCGGCGAATACATCCTCGAAACCTTCGGCGAGAACGCCGATCACGTGGCCTTTCTGGTGGATGGCTATGTGGCTGGCCCCGCCGCCATCACCACGGCGCGCCGCCGCTTTCCCAAGCAATACCTGCATTATCATCGCGCCGGCCACGGTGCCGTCACCTCGCCGCAGTCGAAGCGCGGCTACACCGCCTTCGTGCTGTCCAAGATGGCGCGCCTGCAGGGTGCCTCCGGCATTCACACCGGCACCATGGGCTTCGGCAAGATGGAAGGCGAGGCCGCCGACAAGGCCATGGCTTACATGATCACCGATGACAGTGCCGACGGGCCCTACTACCACCAGGAATGGCTGGGCATGAATCCGACCACGCCGATCATTTCCGGCGGCATGAATGCGCTGCGCATGCCCGGCTTCTTCACCAACCTCGGCCACTCCAACCTGATCATGACGGCGGGCGGCGGTGCCTTCGGCCATGTCGACGGTGGTGCGGCGGGGGCGAAGTCGCTGCGCCAGGCGGAACAGTGCTGGCGCGCCAAGGCCGACCCCATCGAGTTCGCCAAGGACCACAAGGAGTTTGGCCGCGCCTTCCAGAGCTTCCCCAACGATGCCGACAAGCTTTTCCCCGGCTGGCGCGAGAAGCTGCGCATCAATTCCAAGGCGTGACCATGACCGCCGGCAACCTGAGGAGAGTTTCATGACCACCATCATTGCCCCCTCCGTGCTGTCGGCGGATTTCTCCCGCCTCGGCGACGAGGTGGAAGCCATTGACCGGGCGGGCGCCGACTGGTCCCACCCCGACGTGAGGGCCGCCCACTTCGTGCCCAACATCCCCTTTGGTCCGCCGGTCATAAGGCCCACCGGGGGAGGGACGAAAAAGATCTTCGACTGCCACCTGATGATCGCGCCCGCCGATCCCTATATCGCGGCCTTCGCCGACGCCGGGGCCGACATCATCACCGTCCATGCCGAGGCCGGACCGCATCTCGACCGCTCGCTTCAGGCCATTCGTGCGCTCGGCAAGAAGGCGGGCGTGTCGCTCAACCCGGGCACGCCGGAGAGCGTCATCGAATATGTGCTGGACCGGCTCGACCTCATCCTGCTCATGACGGTGAACCCCGGTTTTGGCGGCCAGGCCTTCATTCCCGCCATGCTGGACAAGATCAAGCGGGTGAAAGCCATGGTGGGCCGCCGCCCCATCGACATCGAAATCGATGGCGGGGCCACGCCGGAAACCGCGCCGCTGGTTGCGGCGGCGGGTGCCAATGTTCTGGTGGCCGGTTCCGCCGTTTTCAAGGGCGGTACCGAGCAATCATATGCCGCCAACATCACGGCCATCCGCCAGGCCGCCGACCAGGCCTACAAGGCGCACCATGGCGCTTGAGGCCATCATCTTCGACGTTGATGGCACGCTGGCGGAAACGGAAAACGTTCACCTGCGCGCCTTCAACGAGACCTTCCGCGCCATCAATCTGGGCTGGGAATGGGACGAGGCCCTCTACGAGCAATTGCTCAAGACCACCGGTGGCAAGGAACGCATGAAGGCCTATGCCGACAGCATCGGTCAGGAGATGACGGCGGCGACTCTGGCTGATCTGCACCAGCGCAAGACCAGGGCCTATACCGGCCTCATCGCGCGCCGCGAGATCGCCCTGCGTCCCGGCATCGCCGATCTCATCGCTGACGCCAAGGCGCGGGGCCTGAAGCTCGCCATCGCCACCACCACCAACCGGCCCAACGTCGATGCCCTGATCGAGGCAACGCTGGATCGTCCGGCCACGGAGGTTTTTGACGTCATCGTGGCGGGCGACGAGGTGCCGAAGAAGAAGCCCGCGCCCGATGTCTACCTCGCCGTGCTGCAACAACTCGGCCTGCCTGCGGAAAACTGCGTTGCACTGGAAGACTCACGCAACGGCCTGCGTTCGGCCACGGCGGCGGGCATTGCGACCGTCATCTCGCCCGGACGTTATACGCTGGCCGAGGATTTCACCGGGGCGGCGGCCATCATCCCGAGCTTTGATCAGGTGGCCACGGTCAGTGCGCTGAGTGATCTCCTGCACCGGCGGGCCACAGCACAGCCGCCCGGAAGTCATTGATGTTGGTGCCGGTGGGGCCGGTCACCACGAGATCGTCAATGAGGGTGAAGGCGCTCCACGCGTCATGGGCCGCGAGCAGGGCTGCGGCGTCGCCGCCCGCCCGCGCAATGCGCGCCACCGTGCCGCCGTCGGCAAAGGCCCCGGCATTGTTTTCGGAGCCGTCAATGCCGTCCGTGTCCGCCGCCAGCGCGTGAACCCCGGACAATCCCGCGATGTGAAGTGCCAGCGCCAGCAAATATTCGGTATTGCGCCCGCCCTTGCCGGGCGGAGCATGGCCCAGTGTGACCGTGGTCTCGCCGCCGGAGAGAATGATCTGCGGCGCTGCTGATGAGGTCAGCCGCTCGCGGATCAGGCGCGCGTGGTCTTGTCCCACATCCTTGGCCTCACCCTCGATGGCATCGGATAGAATGGTCGATGTGAAACCAAGGCGCTCTGCCGTCCGGGCTGCCGCTTGCAGCGACAGTTTTGCCGAGGCGATGACGTGAACCCCGTTGCGCGCAAACATGGGATCATCCGGCCCCGGCGGATCGTCCGCCTGCTGAAGATATGACAGCACCAACTGAGGCATATCCATTCCGTAAGCGGCGACAATCTCCAGCGCCTCTGCCGCGCGTGAGACAAAGGGCACCGTGGGGCCTGAGGCCACCAGCGCGGGGTCATCGCCCGGAATATCCGACACGATGAGGCTGTGAACCCGCGCCGGAAAGGCCGCCCGCGCCAGCCGCCCGGCCTTGATGGCGGACACCTGGGCGCGCACCACATTCATGGCGGATATGGAAGCGCCCGAGGCCAGCAGCGCCCGGTTCACCGCCGCCTCATCATCCAGCGACAGACCCGGCGCCGGGCAGGGCAGCAGCGCCGAACCGCCACCCGAAATCAGCGCCACCACCAGATCATCGGCGGTCAGACCCTTGACTGCCGCCAGGAGAGCCGCCGATGCCCGAAGCCCCGCCGCATCGGGCACGGGATGCGCCGCCGTCATCAACCTGATGTGCGTGAGATCGGCCCGCGCCCCATGCCGGTCCACCACCACGCCGGAGACTGGCCCATCCCACAGGTCTTCGAAGGCTTCGGCCATGCGCGCCGCGGCCTTGCCCGCGCCCACCACCACGGTGCGCCCGCGCGGCCGCGCCGGGAGATGTTTCCGCAGGGCCGCCTTCGGGTCGGCGGCCTGCACCGCCACATCGAAGAGCTGGCGCAGAATGGTGCGTGGATCGCCGCCCGGTCCCATGCCTCAAGGCACGTGGCGCACCGCGCCTCTGGCGGCGCTGGTGGCAAAGGCGGCATAGGCCCGCAGCGCCGTGGATACCGCGCGCTTGCGCGTCTCGGCGGGCTTCCAGGCCTCGGCCCCCTTGGCCGCCATGGCGGTCCGCCGCTTGGCCAGCGTGGCCTCGTCCACCGCCAGGTGAATGCGCCGCGCCGGAATGTCGATCTCGATCATGTCGCCTGCTTCGACGAGACCGATCAAACCGCCTTCTTCGGCCTCGGGCGACACATGCCCGATGGACAGGCCCGACGTGCCGCCGGAGAAGCGGCCATCGGTGATCAGCGCGCAGGCCTTGCCCAGGCCCTTGGACTTCAGATAGCTGGTGGGATAGAGCATCTCCTGCATGCCGGGGCCGCCGCGCGGTCCCTCGTAGCGGATCACCACCACATCGCCCGCCTTCACCCCGCCGTTCAAAATGCCGCTCACCGCCGCATCCTGGCTTTCAAACACCACTGCCGGCCCGCTGAACTTGAGAATGGAGTCATCGACGCCCGCCGTCTTCACGATGCAGCCGTCGAGCGCCAGGTTGCCGGTCAGCACGGCAAGGCCGCCATCCTTGGAGAAGGGATGCTCGGCATCGCGGATCACGCCCATGGCACGGTCGAGGTCCAGCCCCTCCCAGCGCCGCGATTGCGAGAAGGCCTCCTGCGTGGGCACGCCGCCCGGTGCAGCGAGGAAGAACTTCCGCACCGCCTCGTCATTGGCGCGCGAGATGTCCCAGCGGTCGATGGCATCGCCAATGGTGGCGGAATGGACCGTGGGCAAGTTCCGGTTCAACAGTCCGGCGCGCTCCAACTGGCCGAGGATGGCCATGATGCCGCCGGCGCGGTGCACGTCCTCCATGTGCACGTCCGACTTGGCGGGCGCCACCTTGCACAGGCACGGCACCTTGCGCGACAGCCGGTCGATGTCATCCATGGTGAAGTTCACCTGCGCCTCGTGCGCGGCGGCCAGGATATGCAACACCGTATTGGTGGACCCGCCCATGGCGATGTCCAGCATCATGGCGTTCTCGAAGGCCCCGAAGCTCGCCACCGCGCGCGGCAACACGCTCTCGTCATTGTTCTCGTAATAACGCCGGGTGATCTCGACGATGAGCCGCCCCGCCTCGATGAACAGGGCCTTGCGGTCGGCGTGAGTCGCCAGCATGGAGCCATTGCCGGGCAGAGACAGGCCCAGAGCCTCGGTCAGGCAGTTCATGGAGTTGGCGGTGAACATGCCGGAGCACGAGCCGCAGGTGGGGCAGGCCGAGCGCTCGATGGTCGCCACATCGGCGTCCGACACCTTGTCGTCGGCGGCGGCCACCATGGCGTCCACCAGATCGAGCGCATGGGTCTTGCCATCCGACAGCACCACCTTGCCCGCTTCCATGGGTCCGCCCGACACGAAGACGGAAGGGATGTTGAGGCGCAGCGCCGCCATGATCATGCCGGGGGTGATCTTGTCGCAATTGGAAATGCACACCATGGCATCGGCGCAGTGGCCGTTGACCATGTATTCCACGCTGTCTGCAATGACCTCGCGCGAGGGCAGGGAATAGAGCATGCCGTCATGGCCCATGGCGATGCCGTCATCGATGGCGATGGTGTTGAACTCCTTGGCGATGCCGCCTGCCTTTTCGATCTCGCGCGCCACCATCTGGCCCAGGTCCTTCAGGTGCACATGGCCGGGCACGAACTGGGTGAAGGAATTGACCACGGCGATGATCGGCTTGCCGAAATCGCCGTCCTTCATGCCGGTGGCGCGCC
>CALMUW010000087.1 GCA_937872985.1 uncultured Alphaproteobacteria bacterium | reverse complement strand
TTTTTGGGGGGGCGGGGCGGGGTGGCCCGGGGGGGTGTCCCCGTCGCCCCCCCCAATCCCAGGCCCGGGTGGCAGGCACCCGCCGGCACCGTGCTCGGCCTGGACAAGCCCGTCACCCTCACCTGGGACAATGGCCAGGGCCTGCTCTTCGCGCGCACCATCGGCCTGGGCGAGGACTATGTCTTCACCGTCACCCAGACGGTGCGCAACAATACCGCTCAGCCCGTCTCCGTCATTCCCTATGCCCGCAGCCAGCGCCAGGACACGCCTTATACCCAAGGCTACTATGTCTTCTTCGAGGGCATGCTGGGTGTGCAGGATGGCGAGCTGACCGAACTCACCTACAAGGACATCGGCAAGAAGACCGAAGCACAACGCACCTCCGCCACCGGCGGCTGGCTGGGCTTCACCGACAAATATTGGGCCACCGCCCTCATCCCCGACCCCAAGACCCGGAACGTCGCCACCTATCAGCACCTCAATCAAGGGGGCCGCGACATCTATCAGGCCGATTACATCGCCTCCGCCCCCCTCACCGTGGGGCCGGGCACCGAAGCCTCCTATCAGGACATGGTCTATGCCGGGGCCAAGGAGGTCAACACCATTGCCGCCGTGGGCGACCGTCACGGCCTCGACAAGTTCGACCTGATGATCGACTGGGGCTGGTTCGGGTTCCTCACCAAGCCCATGTATCGGCTGCTCCATCTGGTGAATCAGCTCGTGGGCAACTTCGGCATCGCCATTCTCATCGTCACCGTGCTGGTGAAGCTGGCCGTCTTCCCGCTCGCCAACAAGTCCTATGCCTCCATGAGCAAGATGAAGAAACTCCAGCCGGAAATGACCCGGCTGAAGGAGCTTTATCCCGAAGACAAGATGAAGCAGCAGCAGGAGATGATGGAGATCTACAAGCGCGAGAAAGTCTCGCCGCTGTCCGGCTGTCTTCCCATCTTCGTGCAGATCCCGGTGTTCTTCGCCCTCTACAAGGTGATCCTCACCTCCATCGACCTGCGCCATGCGCCCTTCTTCGGCTGGATCAACGACCTCTCGGCCCCGGACCCGACCAGCCTGTTCAATCTCTTCGGCCTCATTCCCTGGCATCCGCCAGCCATGCTGATGATCGGCATCTGGCCCTTGCTCATGGGCATCACCATGTGGGTGCAGATGCGGCTCAATCCCACCCCGCCTGATCCGATCCAGGCGAGCCTGTTCAACTGGATGCCGGTCATCTTCACCTTCACGCTGGGCTCCTTCCCGGCGGGTCTGGTGATCTACTGGGCCTGGTCCAACCTGCTGTCGATTTTGCAGCAGAGCTACATCATGAAGAAGCACGGCACCGAGGTGGACATTCTCGGCAACATCCGCGAGTCCATTCCCTTCCTGAAAAAGAACAAGACGGAAGCATCGTGAGCGCGCCCGCGCTGAGCCTCTCCGCCGATGATCTGGCGGCGGGCCGCAGGCTCTTTTCTGCGCCCGCCCGCTTTCGTCTCGGCGTGGCCAGGCTCGAACAATTGCCGCCGCTCGCCGGGGTGGAGATTGCCTTTGCCGGCAGGTCCAACGCCGGCAAGTCCTCGCTCATCAACGCGCTCACCGGCGTGCGCGATCTGGCGCGCGCCTCCAACACGCCGGGCCGCACCCGCGAACTGAACTTCTTCGACCTGGGCGAAGGCCGCATGACGCTGGTCGACATGCCGGGTTATGGCTTTGCCAAGGCGCCCAAGGCCGATGTGAAGAAGTGGCAGGCGCTGCTGCGCGCCTACCTCAGGGGCAGGCCGGGCCTTGCCCGCGTCTTCGTGCTGGTGGATTCGCGCCATGGCCTCATGACCGCCGACCTTGAAATGCTCGCCATGCTCGACGAGGCGGCGGTGACCTATCAGATCGCCCTCACCAAGGCGGACAAGGTGAAACCCGCCGAACTGGTCGAGGTTCACGCCAGGGTTTCCGCCGCCATTGCCCGCCGCCCCGCCGCCTATCCCGTCGTGCTCGCCACCTCCGCCGAAAAGCAGCAGGGTCTGGACGAGATGCGCGCCGTCATTGCCGGGCTGCTCGCCGCCTGAGGTTTCCCTTTATCTCTGGCGCAATTGCCCTATAAGCCCTGCAGAATCGCTGGAGGCTGGCCCCATGAGTGAGCGCGACATTCCCGTCACCGAGACCGCCCGCATCCTGTCCGAGGCGCTGCCCTTCCTGCAACGGTATGACGATCAGGTCATCGTGGTGAAATACGGCGGCCACGCCATGGTGGACCCGGAACTCGCCCGGCAATTTGCCCGCGACATGGTCATGCTCAAGGTCTGCGGGCTGAACCCCATCGTGGTCCATGGCGGCGGCCCCCAGATCAACCGCATGCTCGACAAGCTGGCAGTCAAGGCCGAGTTCCGCGAAGGCCTGCGCGTCACCGACAAGGACACCATGGATGTGGTGGAAATGGTGCTGGCCGGGGCCATCAACAAGTCCATCGTCGCCTCCATCCAGCAGGCGGGGGGCCGGGCCGTCGGCATCTCCGGCAAGGACGGCAACCTCCTCATCGCCGAGCGCATGGTGAAGCGCAGGACCGATCCCGCCACCGGCAAGATCGAGACGGTGGACTTCGGCTATGTCGGCGAACCGGCGCGCATCAATACCGAAATCCTCGACACCATCATGAAGTCCGACGCCATTCCCGTCATCGCCCCGGTCGGCGTGTCCTGGGAGGGTGAGACCTACAATGTGAACGCCGACACGGCGGCGGGCGCCATCGCGGCGGCCACCCAGGCCAAGCGCCTCCTGCTCCTCACCGATGTCACGGGCGTGCTCGACAACAGGAAGAACTTGATCAGTGAGATGAGGATTGGCGACGTGCCCGATCTCATCAGCAATGGCACCATCACCGGCGGCATGATTCCCAAGGTGGAAAGCGCCGTCGCCGTGGTCGAGGCGGGCGTCGAGGGCGTCATCATTCTCGATGGCCGGGTGCCCCACTCGGTGCTGCTCGAGCTTCTGACTCCCCACGGCGTCGGCACGCGCGTGTCGCGGGCGGGCGTATGAGGGGCTTTGCCCACATCGACACCTGGATCTTCGATCTCGACAACACGCTCTATCCGGCGTCCTGTCGGCTGTTCGACCAGATCGACCAGCGCATGGGCGAATTCGTCTCCAGGCTCTTCGGCATCGAGGTGAAGGAGGCCAGGCAGCGCCAGAAGGAGCTGTTTCACCGCCACGGCACCACCCTGCGCGGGCTGATGAGCGAACACGGCATTCTGCCGGACGGCTTCCTCGACTATGTCCACGACATCGACTATTCGCCGGTGCAGCCCGATGCGCCGCTGGACGCCGCCCTCCATGGCCTGCCGGGGCGGAAGCTCATCTTCACCTCAGGCACCGTGCCCCATGCGCGCCAGGTGCTCTCTCGCCTCGGGGTCACCCATCACTTCGGTGACATCTTCGACATCGTGCACGCCGACTTCGCGCCCAAGCCGCAAGCCCCCGCCTATGATGCCTTCTTCGCCCGCCATGCGGTGCGGGCCGAAACCTCGGCCATGTTCGAGGATATCGCCCGCAATCTCGAAATCCCCCACCAGCGCGGCATGACCACGGTGCTCGTCACCTCGCCCGACAATCACGACGCCAATCTGCTGAACGCCAGAGCCTATTGGCAGGAGGAGCGGGGAGCCACCCTGCCGCCCCATGTGGACCACGCGACGGGCGACCTTGCGGTCTTTCTCACCACGCTTTCGGCGGAACGGCATTGACAGAAGCCCCGCCCGGTTTACTTTGCCCCGGACATTTCAGGGATCTGCCATGACCGACCTCCAGACCACCATCGACGCCGCCTGGGAAGACCGCGCCAGTATTTCATTCGCCACCAGGGGCAAGGTGCGCGCGGCCGTGGATGCGGCGTTGAACCTGCTCGACGCCGGTGCGGCGCGCGTGGCCGAAAAGCGCCCCGAGGGCTGGCATGTGAACCAGTGGCTGAAGAAGGCCGTGCTGCTGTCCTTCCGCCTCAACGACATGGGCTACATTGCCGGCGGCCCCGGCCAGTCCGGCTGGTGGGACAAGGTGCCCTCCAAGTTCGACGGCTGGGATGAGGCGCGCTTCCGCTCAGCCGGGTTCCGCGCCGTGCCCAATTGCGTGGTGCGCCGCTCGGCCCATATCGCGCCGGGCGTGGTGCTCATGCCGAGCTTCGTAAACCTCGGCGCCTACGTGGATGAAGGCACCATGGTGGACACCTGGGTGACCGTCGGCTCCTGCGCCCAGATCGGCAAGAACGTGCATCTCTCCGGCGGCGTCGGCATCGGCGGGGTGCTGGAACCCATGCAGGCCGGGCCCACCATCATCGAGGATAATTGCTTCATCGGCGCTCGCTCCGAAGTGGTGGAAGGCGTGGTGGTGGGCGAAGGCTCGGTCATCTCCATGGGCGTCTTCATCGGCCAGTCCACCAAGATCGTGGACCGGGTGACGGGCGAGGTCCACATGGGCCGCGTGCCGCCCTATTCCGTGGTGGTCTCCGGCTCCCTGCCGCAGAAGCCCTTTGCCGATGGCTCTCCCGCGCCGTCGCTCTATTGCGCGGTCATCGTCAAGCGCGTGGACCAAAAGACCAGGGCCAAGACCTCCATCAACGAATTGCTGCGGGATTGAGTGTGCGCCTGCGTCCATGAAGAATATGCCCACCGATCCCGTGCCGCTGTTGCAGGCGCTCATCCGCTGTCCCTCGGTGACGCCGCAGGAGGGCGGGGCGCTCACCATGCTTGCGGCCATGCTGAAGCCCCTGGGCTTTGCCTGCCAGCGGCTGACGTTTTCCGCCCCCGATACGCCTGACGTGGAAAATCTCTATGCCGAACTGGGGGGCGAGGGGCCGCACTTCTGCTTTGCCGGCCACACCGACGTGGTGCCCGAGGGCACTGCCGCCGACTGGACCTTTCCACCCTTCGCCGGCCATGTCGCCGACGGCTTCGTCCATGGCCGGGGCGCGGCGGACATGAAGGGCTCGGTGGCTGCCTTCGTGGCCGCGCTCACCGACTATCTGTCCGTGCACGGAAGGCCGAAGGGCAGGATCTCGCTGCTCATGACGGGCGATGAGGAAGGCCCCGCCATCAACGGCACGGTCAAGGTGCTTGCCTGGATGAAGGAGCAGGGCCGGCTGCCGCATCATTGTCTGGTGGGCGAACCCTCCTGCACCGACCGCGTCGGCGACGCCATGAAGATAGGGCGGCGCGGCTCGCTCTCCTTCATTGTCACGGTCACGGGCCGTCAGGGCCACGCCGCCTATCCCGACAAGGCCGACAACCCCATTCCCAAGCTGGCCCGCCTGGTGGAGCGCCTCTCTGCCCTGGAGATCGATCGCGGCAACGCCCATTTCGATCCCTCGACCCTGGCCATCACCTCCTTCGATGTCGGCAACCCGGCGGGCAATGTCATTCCCCAGCGCGCCACGCTGAAATTCAACATCCGCTTTTCCACCGCGCATGACTTCGCCTCGCTCCGCGCCTTGGTCGCGGGCGAGGTGGAAGCCGTCAAATCCGCCATGGGCGGCGTCTGGGAAACCCGGACGGTGGAGGGGGCGGAAGCCTTCATCACCGCACCCGGCCCCTTCGTCTCGCTGGTGGCCGAGGCGGTGGAGCGCGAAACCGGCGTGACGCCCAGGCTGGCCACCTCGGGCGGCACGTCCGATGCGCGCTTTGTGAAGGATTATTGCGAGGTGGTGGAATTCGGCCCCACCAATGCCACCATCCACCAGACCGATGAGCGCCTGGCCATCGCCGATCTCCACACCACGGCGCGGGTCTATCGCCGCATCCTCGAGGCCTATTTCAGTAGCTGACCGCGATGAGGTAAAGCCCGTCCGGCGGGGCCACGGGGCCGCATTCCGCCCGGTCCTTCATCCTCAGCGCCCGGGCCAGATCGCGCTGGTTCCAGCGCCCGTCGCCCACCTGCTTCAGCGAGCCCACCATGGAGCGCACCTGATTGTGCAGGAAGCTGCGCGCCTCGGCGTGGATTTCGATGAATTCGCCAAAGCGCATGACATCGAGCCGGTCCAGCGTCTTCACCGGCGACTGCGCCTGACACTGAGCGGCACGGAAGGTGGTGAAATCGTGGTGGCCCACCAGCACCTGGGCCGCCTCGTGCATGGCCTCGGCATCGAGCCGCACCGGCACATGCCACACCTGGCCCCGGTCCAGCGCCGGGGGCGCCCGCCGGTTCAGGATGCGATAGAGATAGTGGCGCTTCACCGCGGTGAAACGGGCATGGAATTCGCCGTTCACCGGTTCGGCCGCCACCACCGCCACCCGATGCGGCCGCAGGTTGGCGTTGAGCGCATTGCACAGCACGAAGGGTTCCCAATCCTTGATCAGGTCCACATGGGCCACCTGGCCCGTGGCATGGACCCCGGCGTCGGTGCGGCCCGCTGCCTGCACCGTGGCGGGGGCACCGTTGATCCGCGCCGCGGCCTCTTCCACCACGGCCTGTATAGTCAGGTCTTCGGCCTGCGACTGCCAGCCGGAAAATCCGCGCCCGTCATATTCGATGGTGAGTTTATAGCGCGGCATCAGCCAGCCTCCGTGCCCGCCAGGATGGCAAAGCCGCGCCGGAAATCGGCCCGCGCCATGGCGCCCTTGCCCTCGCGCTGGAGGCGCTCCAGCCGCACCGCGCCAGCGCCACAGGCGATGGTCAGGTCGTCATCGAGGAAGCGTCCGGGTAGGCCACCCCCTTCGGCCAGGGAGACCTCCAGAACCTTGAGGCGCGCGCCCTTCACCTCCAGCCATGCACCGGGGAAGGGGGACAAGCCGTGGACATGGCGCAAGACCTCCCGCGCCGGGCGGGTGAAATCGATCCGGGCTTCCGCCTTGTCGATCTTCCGGGCATAGGTCACGCCCTCAGTGGCCTGGGGAACACCGGGATCAGAAGGATTTTCAAGGGCTTGCACCATCAGCCGGGCCCCCAGGACGGACAGGTCATCATGCAGGCTGGCCGCCGTGGTCCGGTCGCTGATGGCCACTTCGCCCCGCAACAGAACGGGACCGGTATCGAGTCCTTCCTCCAGGCGCATGATGCAGACGCCGCTCGTGTCATCTCCCGCCATGATGGCGCGCTGGATGGGGGCGGCCCCGCGCCAGCGCGGCAGCAGCGAGGCATGAACGTTGAAGCAGCCATGCCTGGGCGCCTCCAGAACCGGCTTTGGCAGGAGCAAGCCATAGGCCACCACCACGGCAGCGTCATTGTGCAGCGCAGCAAAATCCGCCTGCTCCGCCAATCCGCGCAGGCTGGCAGGGGTCCGCACCGGAATCCCCCGCGCCTCTCCAAAGGCTTGAACCGGCGATGGTTTTTCCTTCATGCCGCGGCCTGCCGCACGGGGCGGCTGGCTGTATATACAAGAAATCTCGTGCCCGGCGTCCAGCAGCGCCGCCAGCACCGGCACGGAAAAATCCGGCGTTCCCATGAAGGCAAGGCGCATGGTCAGAGCTTCCCGAGCCGCGCCGCCTTGCTGAACTTCTTGAGCACGCGGTCGCGCTTCAGCTTGGAAATATGGTCGATGAACAAAACCCCGTTCAGGTGGTCGATCTCGTGCTGCAGGCAGGTGGCCAGAAGACCGCTGGCGTGAATTTCCTGGCCCTCGCCCTGGCGGTCGAGGTAGCGCACCTTCACCTCGGCGGGGCGCTCCACCATCTCGTAGTAGTCGGGGATGGAGAGGCACCCCTCCTCATAGACGTTCAGCGCATCCGACGCCCAGACGATCTCGGGGTTGGCCATGAACAGGGGCTTTTTCGCCTCCGGCTCCTTGGCAATGTCCACCACCAGCTGGCGCAGCGTCACGCCAAGCTGAATGGCGGCCAGGCCAATGCCCGGCGCGTCATACATGGTCTCCAGCATGTCGTCGAAGAGCTTGCGCGCCGCCGCGTCCACCGCCACGGGCTTGGACACCTGGCGCAGGATCTTTTCGTCGGGCAGCGTGATGATGGTCCGGACCGTCATGGCCACCGCAATAAGCGTGCGCATCTGTCCCGTCAATCGCCTGCCGCGCGGGGCCTTGCTTTCAGCCCGCAAAACCCCGATATAACCCCCGGGAGGTTGGCAGCAGGCGCAGTGCTCGCCAACCGGGTCAGGACCGGAAGGTAGCAGCCCCAACGAGATTCTTGCGGGTTGTTTGTCCAGCCTCCCACCTCTATTCTCCCGGCTTCGCCATGACAGAAACCGCAAGCGGCGCGAATGCCTCGGGATACCGCGTTCTCGCCCGCAAATACCGCCCGAAGGATTTTTCCGACCTCATCGGTCAGGACGCGATGGTGCGCACCCTGGGCCATGCCTTCGCTACGGGCCGCATCGCCCAGGCCTATATGCTCACCGGCGTGCGCGGCGTGGGCAAGACCACCACGGCCCGTCTCATCGCCCGGGCGCTGAACTATCCCGGCGGCCCCACCATGGCCATGCCGGAACTGACGCCCCAGTGCGAGGCCATTCTGGAATCGCGCCACATGGACGTGATCGAGATGGACGCCGCCTCCAACACCGGCGTCGACAACATGCGCGAGATCATCGACTCGGTGCGCTATGCCCCGGTCCAGGCGGCCTACAAGGTCTATATCATCGACGAAGTTCACATGCTGTCGAAGAGCGCCTTCAACGCGCTGCTGAAGACGCTGGAAGAACCGCCGCCGCACGTGAAGTTCATCTTCGCCACCACCGAAATCCGCAAGGTGCCGGTCACCATCCTGTCGCGCTGCCAGCGCTTCGACCTGCGCCGTCTCGATGCCGCGCTGCTGGCCCGGCACTATGGCAAGATCGCTGCCATGGAGCAGGTGGCAGCCGAGGACGAGGCGCTGCGCCTCATCGCGCGGGCCGCCGAAGGCTCGGTGCGCGACGGCCTGTCATTGCTCGATCAGGCCATTGCCTATGGCGACGGCAAGGTGAAGGCCGCCGATGTGGCGGCCATGCTGGGCCTCATTGACCGCAGCCGCGTCATCACGCTTTTCGAGTGTGTCATGGCGGGTGATGCCGCCCGCGCGCTGGCCGAAATGGCCGCCCAGCACGAGGCCGGCGGCGACCCCCAGACCATTCTCACCGATCTCGCCGACTTCGTGCATTGGGTGACGCGCATCAAGGTGGTGCGCGACGGCGCCCTCGCCGATCCCGCCCGCACCGAAGCGGAAAAACAGGCGGGCGCGGACCACGCCCGGCGCCTGGCCATGGTGCATCTCACCCGCGCCTGGCAGATGCTGCTCAAGGGCATTGCCGAGACGCGCGACGCCGCCCAGCCGCTCATGGCCGCCGAAATGGCCCTGATCCGCCTCGCCCATGCCGCCGATCTTCCGCCCACGGACGAATTGCTCCGTCTGGCGCGCGCAGATGCTGCCGCCGCACCGGCCCCCGCCACGCCCATCGCCCGGCCCAGGGCGGAAATGCCCCGCGCCAGCGCCGAAGGTCAACCGGCGCCCGAGGTGGCGCCCCTTGCCGCCGCTCCCGCGCTGGCCCGGTCACTGCCGCCGGAAGCAGCCGTCGAACCGCCGGAGGCCCCCCGCGCCTTCACCACCCTCGGCGACATCATTGCCCTGGCGCTGGAAAAGCGCGACCTCAAGTTCAAGAGCGATCTGGAGCGTTACGTGCGCCCCATTCGCGTCACGCCCGGCCAGATCGAAATGGGTCTGGAACCGGGGGCGAGCCCCCAGCTTGCCAATGAAATGGCGCGCAAGCTCGAAGCCTGGACCGGGCGGCGCTGGATGGTGCTGCTGGCGCGCGAGGGCGGCGAGCGGCCCATCGCCCAGCAGCGCAAGGACGCGCGCGACACCGCCTTCCGCAGCGCCCGCGACAACCCGGATGTCGCCGCCATTCTCAAACGCTTTCCCGGCGCGGCCATCACCGATGTCCGGGAACCGGAAACCCTGACCCCCACCATGGAAGACAGCGATGAAGAATCTCGGTGAAATGATGAAACAGGTTCAGGCCATGCAATCGCGCATGGCCGAGGCCCAGGCGAAACTGGACCATGTGTCGGTGACCGGCCAGTCCGGCGGCGGCCTGGTGCAGGTGACCTTCACCGGCAAGGGCCAGATGACCGGCATCGTCATTGACCCAACTCTCCTCAAGGCCGACGAGAAGGATATTCTCGAAGACCTGATCGTGGCCGCCTGCAACGACGCCAAGGTGAAGGCCGAGGCCGCCGTGGCCGAGGAGATGAAGCAGGTGACGGGCGGCATGTCCCTGCCGCCGGGCATGAAGCTGCCCTTCTGAGCCGGTCCCCCGCACCTCCATGCGCCGCACCGCCGGTCCCGAGATTGAGCGTCTGATCCAGCTTCTGGCCAAATTGCCGGGGCTTGGCCCGCGCTCGGCCCGGCGCGCCGCGCTCCACCTCATCAAGAACCGCGAGCGCCTGTTGCAGCCCCTGGCCGGGGCCATGGCGGCGGCGGGCGAGAAGATCGAACTCTGTGCCGTCTGCGGCAATGTCGATACGGTGAACCCCTGTTCGGTCTGCGCCGACCCGGCGCGCGACCGCGGCGTCATCTGCGTGGTGGAGGAGGTGGGCGACCTCTGGGCGCTGGAACGCGCCGGGGCGTGGAACGGCCTTTACCATGTGCTCGGCGGCACCCTCTCGGCCATGGAGGGGGTGAGGCCCGAGGACCTTGCCATTGCGCCGCTGGTTGCCCGCTGCGAGGGCGGGGCGGTGCGCGAGGTGGTGCTGGCCAATAATGCGACAGTGGAGGGCCAGACCACGGCCCATTACATCACCGAGCGCCTGCAGAGATCGGGCGTTGCCACCTCCAGATTGGCACATGGCGTGCCCGTGGGCGGTGAGCTGGACTACCTCGACGAGGGCACGTTAACCGCAGCTATCCGCGCCCGCCGCCCGGTGTGACCCGTTTCAGGCGGTTTTGAATCGTTTTGAACCGCCCTCTTAAGACTTTCTAAACCTTCATTTCACGCCGCCCCGGCCCCAGGGTCAGAGGGGACCGGCCCTTGCTCCGTAGCGCTCAAACCCCGCCGGCCCGTTCCGGAATGAGACAATGGAGCCCCCGATGACCCTGCGTTCCCGCCTTGCCCGCCTGGTGAAGGACTTCACCACTGCCCAGAGTGGCACCGTGGCGCTTCTCACCGGTCTCGGCGCCGTGCCCATGGTTCTGGCGGCAGGCGTGGGGATCGATCTCATCCGCTATTCCAACCTCAAGTCCGACATTCAGGGCGCCCTGGACGCCGCGAGCCTTGCCGCCGCCGTGGCCGACAACGCCACCACCGCAGAGCGCAAGCAGATCGGCGAAGACACCTTCGCCGTCAACATGGTCAATTCCGGCCTCGACGCCACGGCGTTCCATGTGTCCTTCACCGTCACGCCCGACTCCGTTGCCGGCACCGTCGACACCGCCATCCCCACGACCCTGATGCGCATTGCCAACATCAACACGCTGCAGGTTTCCGCCGACAACGCCGTCAATATTCCCAAGGGCAAGAAGGCCGAGATCGCCCTGGTGCTCGACTATTCCAATTCCATGAACGAGACGGCGGGCAGCAAGGTGAAATATGTCGCCATGCGCGAGGCCGCCACCAAGCTGGTGAACGACCTGTCCACCGCCCAGCCCGACAAGGTGAAGTTTGGCCTCGTGCCCTTCTCGCACCACGTTTATGTGAGCCTGCCGGGTGAATATGTCGTCGGCCAGACCGCGGGTTCAAGCTGGACCGGCTGCACCCAGGACCGGCCCTATCCCGCCAATATCTCGGACAATACGCCCACCGCCAGCGACGATACCAAGTGGGGTCAGCCCCAGGCGCCCGACCACCTGAGCGAGGGCTGCGCACCCTACGCCGGCCATGGCCTGAAGCTGCGTCCCCTCACCAACGATTTTGCCGGCGTGCGCGACCAGCTCAATGCCATGACCCCCTATGCCTGGACCCACATCGCGCTCGGCGTCGAGTTCGGCTACCATCTGCTGTCGCCCAATGCGCCCTTCGTCGGGGGTGCGGCTTATAATGATCAGGAAACCCGCAAATACATGGTGGTGCTGACCGACGGCATGCAGACCGAGCCGGCCTTCGGTCCGGGCGGGGTGCGCACCGTGGCTCAGGGCGAGGACAATCTCGAGAATCTGTGCAGCAAGGCCAAGGCCTCCGGCATCACCATCATCACGCTCGCCTATGACCTTGCCGATACGACCACTCGCAAGCGCCTGGAAAACTGCGCCAGCGATGCCGCCAAGAACTTCTTCGTGGTTGATGACGACAAGGACATCGCCGCCGCCTTCGACGAAATCAAGAACGCGGTCATGGCCAGCATCTACCTGAGCAAGTAGGCAGCACCATCCCGCCGAATCGGCGTAACCTCCCCGGCCGCAATCCGGGGAGGTTTTTTGCGCGAGGTTGAGCTTTATCCGGCGGTGAAACGCTTTCTCGAGGGCCAGGGCTATGAGGTGAAGGCCGAGGTCGGGGCCTGCGATGTCATGGCCCGGCGCGGCGACGAGCCGCCGGTCATCGTGGAACTGAAGACCGGTTTCACCCTGACACTCGTTCTGCAGGGGGTGGAGCGGCTGGCCCTGACCGATCTCGTCTATCTCGCCGTGCCGGAAAAAAGCCAGCGCGACTGGGCGCCCATCCTGCGCCTGTGCCGCAGGCTGGGGCTTGGCCTGCTGCTGGTTCACGGCAACCATGTGGAGGCACGGCTTGATCCCGGCCCCTATGCGCCCCGGAAGAATGCCGCCCGGCGCGCCCGCCTGTTGCGGGAATTCCAGCACCGCCAGGGCGACGGCAACCAGGGCGGCCAGACCCGCCGCCCGGTCATGACCGCCTATCGGCAGGATGCCCTGCGCCTGGCCCGTGCGCTGGTGGCTGGCCCGCTCAAGGTGAGTGTGCTGCGCAGCCAGACCGGGGTCGTCCGCGCCGGGACCATGCTGCGGGATGATGTCTATGGCTGGTTCGAGCGGCAGGCGCGCGGCGTCTATGTCTTGACGCCGAAGGGCGCGGCCGCACTCCAGACCTTCGCCGATGTGGCCGCCGCACTGTGACCGTCAGTCGTGCCTGGCCGCCGCGTGAATGCGCTTCTTCATGGCGCGGAGCGCCAGCCACACCACCAGCACCACGGCCGGAATGAGGATGAGATCGATCTCCTTGATGGCATGGCCGGTGAGATATTCCGACAGGCCGGCGGCAAACTTGGAAACGATGCCGTAGAGATAATAGGAAATGGCGACGACCGACAGGCCCTCCACCGTCTCTTGCAACATCAACTGCTGGCGGGCGCGTGTTTCCATGGAGCGCAGCAACTGCTGGTTCTGGTGTTCCAGCGCGATGTCGACGCGGGTGCGCAACAGGTTGGAGGCCCGCTCGGCCCGCTCGGCCAGATCGTCAATGCGGGCTGCGGCGGCTTCACAGGTCTTCATGGCGGGATCGAAGCGCCGGGCGAAAAACACCGAAATGCGCGGAAAGTCCGAGATGCGCTCGTCCTCCAGCTCCTTCAGGCGCTGCGCCACCAGCGCGGCATAGGCGCGTGTGGCGGCAAAGCGGAAGGTGGAGAGATTGCACATGGTCTCGACTCCGCGGGCAATCTTGCTCAGGGTTTCAAGCTGCTCCTGTTCCGCCGCCGCCGCCCCGCCCACCATGGTGGTGATGAGCGATTGTTCCAGGGGGGCAAGGTCCTTTTGCAGGCTGCGCGCCACCGGCAAGGCCAGAAGCGCCATCATGCGATAGGTCTCGATCTCCTGCAGGCGGCGCACCAGCCGTCCCATGCGCCGGGGCGCCAGCCCCCGGTCATAGATCACCACATGGGTGTGGCCATCGGGTCCGATGCGGAAATCGGTGATGACCAGCGCCCGCCCGTCATTGACCCGTGAGGCGGCAAGGTCGTCATGGCCGAAGTGCCTGATCATCTGCGCTTCGCCGGGGGCCTTCACCGTCTTCGGCAAAATGTCGGTGACCATGGAAACCAGCCGCCGCCCCGGCAGGTCGCGGGCCCAGTCGGCGGGCAGCGACGGCGGAAAGGGCGAGGCTCGGGGCTTGCCCGCCGTCACCAGACTCAGGCGGTAAAACTCGCCGTGCCGCTCGAAGCGCAGCCGCCCGTCCTTCAGCATGATGGTGTGATGCAGGTTGTTGCCTCCGGGCGGCGAGACATTCAACCGCTCACACAGGGCCGCCAGCGCGGCGCGCGGATCGCCGTCGCCCTCGGCGGTCACGAAGGCGAGGTGCAGAATGCGCGCCGGGGCCGTGATCGGCTGGCCGGGGCGGCCATGCAATTCATCGCTCAGGCTCTGGCGCAGGGGATGGTCGGAATGCGGGGTCAGGTTCATGGGTCACCGTCAGAAGGCCGCCATGATCGCGGCTTTGGCCCGGCGCGGCAAGGGTGCCGTGGTCACAGGCGGCATCAGTCGTTGCGGCTGACCAGCCGCGGCCGCTTGCCGTCGCCGGCAAGGGCGGGCGCTTCCTCTACTTCGAGGTTTTCGATGCGCAACCCGCGCTTGGCGATGCGGTCCGAGGAAATGCCGATCTTCTCGATGTCCTGGCCCGCCGCGTCGAAATGGCGGCGGAGATCGGACACACGCTCCTTCAGCCGCATGACATCATCAAGCAGCTTGTTCACCTCGGCCTTGATGGTGTGGGCCTGTTCGCGCATGGCCACATCCTTGAAGATCGCCTGCATGGTCTGCACCAGCAGCAAAAGCACATTCGGTGACGCGATGATGACGCGGGCCCGGTGCGATTTCTGGATCACGTCCTCGAAACGCTCGTGCAGCTCGGCATAGATCGACTCCGATGGCACGAACATGATGGCCGTCTCATGGGTTTCGCCATTGATGAGATATTTCTCGGCGATGTCCTTCACATGCTTCAGCACATCGGCGCGCAGGCGCTGTTCGGCGGCCCGCGTCTCGCCCTCCTGGCGGCAGTCCTTCAGCGCGTTATAGGCCTCCAGCGGAAACTTTGCGTCGATCACCAGATGCAGGGTGGAATCGGGCAGCTTGATGAGACAGTCGGGCCGCGTGCCGTTGGACAGCGTAGGCTGGAAAACATAGGCCGTGGCGTGCAGCCCATCGCGGATGATCGCCTCCATGCGGCCCTGGCCAAAGGCGCCGCGTGTCTGCTTGTTGGCGAGAATGTCCTTGAGGCTCACCATCTCCGACGAGAGGGCCGTGAGATTCTTCTGCGCCGTGTCGATGACCGCCAGCCGCTCATGCAGGCGGCTCAGCGACTGCGCCGTGCGCTCGGCCTGGTCCGACAACCCGTGCCCACCCGCAGGGACACCTGATCGAGGCGCTCATTCAGGGTGTGGGTCATCAGCGCCTGCTGGCCCTGGGCCTGATCGGCGAAATTCTTCAGCGACCCCGCCACCTCGGCCAGACGGTATTCAAGCTCCTGGGCGCGCAGCTCCATGGCCTGACGCTCGCTGGCCCGGCCCCGCGCGCCGCGCCAGGCGAAGATCACCGCCAGCACCAGCAGGAGAAGCCCAAGCCCCCCCAGCCAGAGCACCAGTTCCAGCAGGGTCACGGCGCGCTGGCCGATGATGAAGACGACGGTGTCGAAGCTCATGCCGGGAGGATAAACGATTCGGGAATAAAACAGGAACGAATTTTTGCGCGGCTCGCCCCACGGCGTCACGGCCAAACACATGCCGGAAAGAAAGCGACCCGCCTGTACCGTGTGGCACAGGCGGGTCATGGCCCGCACAACTCGGGACGGCGACAGGAGCCGTACGGATCAAACTGGTTTGCAGGGGATCCCCATTCCCGCCTCTCGATGGGGAGAGCGTGATCCCACAAGGGGGCGCAACGGCAGCGAAGATGCGGCAAAGCGCGGGTCATTTTACGGCGAAAAGTGGGCCGTCGATCAACTCTGCCCGGCGAACCTTTTGGTGGCGCGCAGGAGTGCGTCGGCAATCCCCGGCTCGCTTGAGGCATGTCCCGCATCGGCGATGATGTCATAGGAGGCCTCGGGCCAGGCCAGATGCAGGGCATGGGCCGACATGGGCGGACAGACCACGTCATAGCGCCCCTGCACGATGGCGCCGGGAATGCCCGCCAGCCGATGGGCATTGGCCAGAAGCTGGCCATCCTCGTGGAAGAATCCCTTGTTGAAGAAATAGTGACACTCGATGCGGGCGAAGGCGAGGGCGAAGTGATCATCGAGGAAGGACAAGCTGCGCGCCGCGTCCGGCAGCAGCGAGGAGGTGTTGGCCTCCCACACCGACCAGGCCTTGGCCGCGCGGATCTGTTCCGTCCGGTCCGGCCCGGTGAGGCGGCGGTGATAGGCCGCCACCAGGTCGTGGCGCTCGGCCTCCGGGATGGGGGCGAGATATTCTGCCCAGGCCTCGGGGAACAGGGCGCTCGCCCCCTCCTGATAGAACCAGCGGATTTCCTTCTCCCGCAGCAGGAAGATGCCGCGCACGATGAGTTCCCTCACCCGCTCCGGGTAGCTTTCGGCATAGGCCAGCGCCAGGGTGGAGCCCCAAGAGCCGCCGAATACCTGCCAGCGCTCGATGCCCAGGTGCTGGCGCAGCCGCTCCATGTCGGCCACCAGATCCCAGGTGGTGTTTTCCGAAAGCTCGGCGTGCGGCGTGGACCGGCCGCAGCCGCGCTGGTCGAAGAGCACCATGCGGTAATGGGCGGGGTCATGAAAGCGGCTGAGGATGGGGATGATGCCGCCCCCCGGTCCGCCATGCAGGATCACCACCGGCTTGCCCCCGGGGCTGCCATATTGCTCATAGTAAAGTTCGTGCCGGGCCGAGACCTTCAGCCGACCCGTATCATGGGGCGCGATTGCCGGAAATAATTGCCGCATTTTCTGGGGTTCGTTCATCAATCTTCCTCCGGCGCGCAATCAAAACTTGGCGAAAGTGTAACATGCGGCTAGATTTTTGGCAGGTTGAGTTATGTGGCGAGGATGGCATGGCTGAGCGGCGGGTTTTGATTGTTGACGACCACCCCCTGTTCCGTGATGCCCTGAAGGCGTCTCTCTCCACCACCTTCGCGCCTGACCGGATCGGCGAGGCCGGCAGCCTCGACCAGTTGAACGGCATTCTGGAAAAGGATGCCGACTATGATCTCGTGTTGCTCGACCTGAAGATGCCGGGGGTGCAGGGCCTCTCGGGCCTTGTCTATCTGCGCGCCCAGTTCCCCGCCGTGCCGGTGGTCATCGTCTCGGGCACCGAAGATCCCGCCGTCATCCGCCGTGCGCTTGATCTGGGTGCCTCGGGCTACATTCCGAAATCCACCTCCGCCGAGCAGATACGCAAGGCCGTGGGCGTGGTGCTGGACGGCGACATCTGGGCGCCGGAGGCCGCCGCCCAGATCTCGGAGCGCGACCGCGAGAATGACGAACTGGCGCGCCGCATCGCCACCCTCACCCCGCAACAGGTCCGTGTGCTGATGATGTTGCGCGAGGGCCTGCTCAACAAGCAGATCGCCTTCAAGCTCAATGTCTCCGAGGCCACCATCAAGGCCCATGTCTCGGCCATCCTGCAAAAGCTCGATGTCGACAGCCGCACCCAGGCGGTCATCGCCGCAGGCCGCATCGACGGCGACGCTTCGGCTTAGGTAAGCGCAACCCGTTCCGGTCTCTGGCTCAGCGCCTGGGCCAGGATGGCGCGGAGTGCCGCAGGCTTCACCGGCTTGCGCAGATAGTGGATGACCGCCGCCGCCGCCTGGTCCTGCACCGCCCTGGACTGTTCGGCGGTGATGAGCACGGCAGGCACGGCCAGACCCATGCGCTGCCGCAGGCTTTCAATGAGCACGATGCCGTCCTCGCGGTGAATGTGGTAGTCGGCCACGATGACGTGGATTGTCGGCGCCACCGCCTCCACCACATGCACCGCCTCCGCCGCGCTATAGGCCTGCTCCACCGTGACGCCCCAGCCTTCAAGCAGCGCCGTCATGCCTTCCACGATGGTGCGCTCATTGTCGACCACCAGCGCGGTCAATCCCGCCAGCGAATGGGCTGCGGGCCGCGCCGGTGCGGCGGCGGCCACGATCTGGGCCGCCTCGCCCCGCACCTGGGGCATGGCCACGGCAAAGACCGTGCCGACCTCGACCGTCGAGCGCACCGTCACCGGATGTTTCAACACCTTGCCCAGACGCTCGACAATGGAAAGGCCCAGACCCAGGCCCGGTTCTTCACCCTTGTCCTGGCCCAGGCGCTCGAACTCGCGGAACACCGTCTTCAGCTTGTCGGCGGGAATGCCCAGTCCCGTGTCATGCACTTCGGCCACGATCTGCCCGTTGCGGCGGCGGCAGCCCATGAGCACCCTTCCGCTCCGGGTGTATTTGATGGCGTTGGACAGCAGGTTCTGGAGAATGCGCCGGGCGAGCTTGCGGTCGGAACGCACCAGCGCCCGCGTCTTGACGATACCGAGGCTGAGTCCCTTCGCCGCCGCCAGGGGGCGGAATTCGCGCTCCAGCGCCTCGAACAGTTCCTGGAGCGCAAAGGTCTGGAGCTCGGGCTTCACCGCCCCGGCGTCGAGCTTGGAAATGTCCAGAAGCGTGGTGATGATGTCGTCCACCGCCTCCAGCGAGGCGTCGACATTGCGGATGAATTCCGCCGTCTGCGGCTTCTTCTCGCGTTCGGCCAAGGACGAGGTGAAGAGGCGCGCGGCGTTGAGGGGCTGCAGAATGTCGTGGCTGGCCGCCGCGATGAAGCGGGTCTTCGACAGGTTGGCGGCCTCGGCCTCGGCCTTGGCCTTCACCAACTCATCGTTCAGCTTGGTCAGTTCCGCCGTGCGTTCCATCACCCGGCGTTCCAGCGTCTCGTTCACTTCGCGCAACTCCTCTGCCGCGCGCACGCTCTCGGTCACATCGCTGAAGGTGATGACCACGCCGCCGCCGGGCATGCGGTCGGACTGGAGATCGATGACCGTGCCGCTCTCGGTCAGGCGCTCGCGGAAGGTTTCATTGTGCTCGGCCAGGCGCAGGCAGCGTTCCTCCACCACCTCGGGCGTCACCAGTTCTGGCGACAGCGTGCGGCGGAGCAGGGCCGCGACGATCTCATGCAGCGGCACGCCCACCCGCGCCATCTCCTCCGGCAGGTTGAGCAGCGCCCGGAACTGGGTGTTCCAGCAGCTGAGCGAGAGGTCGCGGTCGAGCACGGCGATGCCTTGCGGCACATTGTCGATGGCCGACTGCAGCAGGTCGCGGTTGTATTGAATGGCCGCCGAGGCATCGTCGAGCAGTTGCAGGGCATTGCGCGACCCCTTGCTGTGGCGCTCCATCAGCAGCGCCATGACCAGCCGCGATGACGCCGCCCCCACGGCGGAGGCCAGCAGATGCTCGCCGAAGCGCAACACCCGCACATCGGCCTCCTGCGCCGGATCATCGTCGATGCCGCGTTCTGCCGCCATGCCGGAAAAGGCGGCCCGCGTGCGCTCCGGCCCCAGGTAGCGCGCCACCATGTCCTCCACCTGGCCATTGGTGATGGTGGAGCGCCAGATGCGGAAGCCCGTGCCCGCCGCCCCCGGCGCGTCCTGGGCCGAGAAGGCATGGGCCTGCAACAGTTCGATCTGGCTGGGGCGGCGCAGCAAGGAGAAGCCGACGTAGAACGCCATGTTGGCGAGCAGGCTCCACAACACGCCGTGGGTCAGCGGATGCATGGTGGAGCCGAAGAGCTGGCGCGGCCGCAAGCTCGCGATGCCGAAGGGGCCATCCTGCATCAGGTGATGCGCCACCCAGCCCGATTCCACGAAGGAGGGAATGAGCAGCGTATAGGCCCAGACCAGAAATCCCGCCGCAATGCCGGCCCAGGCCCCCAGGGCGGTGGCCCGCTTCCACACCATGCCGCCGAAGAAGGCAGGCGCGAATTGCGCCACGGCGGCAAAGGACAGAAGCCCCGTCTGGGCGAGCGCCGCCGAGGTGCCGGCCATCCAGTAATAGGCATAGGCCAGGATGAGAATGCCGGCGATGGTCCAGCGCCGGATGACCAGCAGGGACTGGCCCATGTCCTCCTGCGGTGCGCCGATGATGCGGTTGCGCGCCAGAAACAGCGGCACGAAGAGATTGTTGGACACCATGATGGAGAGCGCGATGGTCTCGACGATGACCATGGCGGTGGCCGCCGAGACGCCGCCGATATAGGCCACCATGGCCATGACCGTATTGCCCGCCGCCACCGGTAGGGCCAGCACGAAAGTGTCGGCATCGGCGCCCGAGGCCATGCCCATGCCGGCGATGGCGATGGGCACCACGAAGATGTTGATGGCCACGAGGTAGATGGGAAAAAGCACCGCGGCGCGGCGCACGTCGGAGCGCGAGCTGTTCTCCACCACCATGACATGAAACTGCCGCGGCAGCAGGATGATGGCGAAGGTGGAAAGCACCACCATGGTGATGAGGCGGCCATAGTCGGGTGCGGTGGTGAAGACCGCGCCGATGTCGCGCCGCGCCTCCATCAGGTCGATGAAATGGCCGGGGCCGCCCGACATGGTGAAGGTGACGAAGAGGCCGACGATGATGAGCGCCATGAGCTTCACCACCGATTCCACCGCCACCGCCATGATCATGCCGTCCTGATGTTCGGTGGTGTCGATGTGGCGGGTGCCGAAGAGGATGGCGAAGGCGGCAAGCGCCACCGTGACCAGGGCCGCGAGGTTGGACCCCATGGGTCCGGCGGACAGGGCCGACGCGGTCCAGCCCGACGCCAGCATCATGGTTTCCAGCGACGATGACAGGGCCTTCAACTGGATCGAGATATAGGGCACCACGCCGAAGACGGCGATGACGGTGACGAGTGCCCCCAGCGACTGGTTCTTGCCATAGCGCGCGGCGATGAAGTCTGCGATGGAGGCGATGTTCTCGCGCTTGGCGATGGCCACGATCAGGCTGATGAGGCGCCAGCCGAAAACGAACAGAAGAATCGGCCCGAGATAGATGGCGAAGAAACCGAAGCCGGTGCGGGTGGCCTCGCCCACCGAGCCGAAATAGGTCCAGGAAGTGCAATAGACGCCGAGCGACAGGGCATAGATCAGGGGGCGCGGCCCGCGCGAACCCTGGCGCGCCGCACTGGCCCGGTCGCCCCAGGTGGCGACGGCAAACAGCAGGCCGACATAGGCCAGCCCCGCCAGCAACACGCCCCAACTGACCAGCATTGGCGAAATTCCCCTTGCAGATGGTCATCTTACCCCAGCGCTCACCCCCGTCCAGCGGCAAGATTGCTGGGCAAAAGCCCGCAGTTTGGGCTTTACAGATTCGACTATTGGCCTATTCAGGGGCGGGGCGAGCGACGAATCTGGTCCCGCAAAACAGAACAGAAAACTTGGGGGTTCTCCATGTGGAAAGAATTCAAGGACTTTGCGTTCAAGGGCAATGCCTTTGACCTCGCTGTCGGTGTCATCATGGGTGGCGCTTTCGGCAAGATCGTTGACGGCATCGTCAACATGCTCATCATGCCCGTCGTCGGTGCCATCACCGGTGGCGTGAACTTCGACAACATTTTCCTGCCGCTGTCTTCGGTGGTCAATGCCCCGGCCTATGCTGACGCCGTCAAGCAGGGCCCGGTTCTTGGCCTCGGCGCCTTCCTCACCGTGCTCATCAACTTCCTGATCCTGGCCTTCATCCTGTTCCAGATGGTCAAGGTCTCGAACCGCATGAAGAAGGCCGAGCCGCCGCCGCCGCCGCCCGGCCCGACCAAGACGGAAGAGCTGCTGGCCGACATCCGCGACGCTCTGCGCAAGAAGTAAGTTCAGCCAAAGCTGACATGAAGGCCCGGGTGGCAACACCCGGGCCTTTTGTTACGCAAGAGCAACCTGACTTTTGACGGAATCGTCAAAAGTCAGAAAAGTTGCTCGCCATCAAGAAGTCAGAGCGGACGCTTTGATGCAATCAAAGCGCATTCCGCGCTATAGCAACCTGACTTTTGACGGAATCGTCAAAAGTCAGAAAAGTTGCTCGCCATCAAGAAGTCAGAGCGGACGCTTTGATGCAATCAAAGCGCATTCCGCGCTAAGGCGAGGCGCAGGCCGTCGATGATGAACTGCACCGCCAGAGCGGCCAGAATGATGCCGAGAAGACGGGTCACCACCACGCGGCCCGTGACCCCGAGCAGGCCGGACACCCGCGTGGCGAGCCGCATGGCCAGCCAGCACAGAAAAACCACGGCGACGACCACACCCAGCAATGCGCCAAGCCGGGTCACATCGCCCTCCGCCTTGCCGGCCAGCAGGATGATGGCCGTGAGCGCGCCCGGTCCGGCGATGAGCGGAATGGCCAGCGGGAAGGCCGCGATGTTTTTCACATGGTCGAGGTTCACCGCCCTGTCGGCCATGTCCTCCTTGCGCTGACCGCGCCGGTCGAACACCATCTCCGCCGCCGAGGACAACAGCAGAAGTCCGCCCGCGATGCGGAAGGCCGGCAGCGAAATGCCGAGGTAGTGCAGAAGCTGCGCGCCAATGAGGCCCGCCGCCACGAAGAGCACGAAGGCATTGAAGGCGGCGCGCCGGGCCACGTCGGCCCGTTGGGCATCGGTCATGGACTGGGTGAGGCCGAGGAACACGGCACTCAGAAACAGCGGATCGGTGATCACCAGCAGCGTGGTGAAGGCAGAGGAGAGATAGTCGGTCATGGGGGGGCCATAGCAGGTTTTGGCCGCCGTGCCGATGGCTCACCTCATGCTGCCCGCGCCTGACCCTCCGCCATGGCCCCCGTGGCCCGGACCAGACCCCTGGCCCCGGCGAGCGCCCCGGGCTCCAGTTCCAGCCCGAGAAAACGGGCGCGCTCCATGGGACCGGGCAAGACAAGGCCGCGGGTGAGTTCCGGCGCAAAACCGAAGCGGGCGTAATAGGGCGCATCGCCCACCAGCAGAACGGCGCGATGGCCCAGCACCCGGGCGGTGTTGAGGCCATGGCGCATCAAGGCGGCACCGAGACCTTGACCCCGCGCCGCCGCCGCCACCGCCAGCGGCCCCAGCAGCAGCGCCTCGCCCGCCGTTCCGGCCCGCACATGCCAGAGGCGGAGCGTGCCCATCAGCCGCTCATTCTCGTCCACCGCCGCAAAGGCCAGACCCGCGGCGGCACGCCGCCCCGCGCGCAGCCGCTCCGAGGTCTTGGTGAAGCGGCAGGCGCCAAAGGCTTGATTCAGCAGGGCCTCGCGGCGCGCCACATCGAAGGGCATTTCATCGCGGATCAGGGTCATGGCACAGAACTCCCAACCTGAAGAAAAAGGACCGGCAGGCCCGTTCACGAGCCTGCCCTACGATGCTGCTGTGAAGCTCAGATGACGTAGGCCTGAAGCGGTGCAAAGCCGTTGAAGGCCACCGCCGCATAGGTGGTGGTATAGGCGCCCGCCGCCTCGATCAGCACCTGGTCGCCCACCGTCAGCGTCAGCGGCAGGGGATAGGGCGTCTTCTCATAGAGCACATCGGCCGAGTCACAGGTCGGCCCGGCGACGATGCAGGGGCCCGTGGCCTCGCCGTCGCGCGCCGTGGTCATGGGATAGCGGATGGCCTCGTCCATGGTTTCGGCCAGGCCGCCGAACTTGCCGATGTCGAGATAGACCCAGCGCTGATTGTCGTCGGCGTGCTTCTTCGACACCAGCACCACTTCGGCCTTGATCACCCCGGCATTGCCCACCATGCCGCGGCCCGGCTCGATGATGGTCTCCGGCAGATCATTGCCGAAGTGCCTGGCCAGCGCATCGTGAATGGCAGTGGCATAGGCATTGGTGCCCGGCACGGCCTTGAGATATTTCGTGGGGAAGCCGCCGCCCAGGTTGACCATGGCAAGCGTGATGCCCGCCGCCGCCAGCGCGTCGAAGATGTCCCTGGCCTGGCCCAGCGCCACGTCCCAGGCTTCGAGCCTTGTCTGCTGCGAGCCCACATGGAAGGAAATGCCATGGGCCCGAAGGCCCAGCGCATGGGCATGCAGCAGCACGTCCCTGGCCATGGCGGGGTCACAGCCGAACTTGCGCGACAGCGGCCATTCCGCGCCCGCGCCATCGGTGAGGATGCGGCAGAAGACGCGCGCCCCCGGCGCGGCCCGCGCCACCTTCTCCACCTCCTCGATGCAGTCCACGGCATAGAGGTCAATGCCAAGCTCATGGGCGCGCGCGATGTCGCGCTCCTTCTTGATGGTGTTGCCGAAGGAGATGCGGTCGGGCGTGGCCCCTGCCGCCAGCGCCATGTCGATCTCCGGCACCGAGGCCGTGTCGAAGCTCGACCCCAGGTCAGCCAGAAGCTTCAGCACCTCGGGTGCCGGGTTTGCCTTCACCGCATAGAAGATGCGGGTATCGGGCATGGCGTGGGTGAAGGCGCGGTAATTGTCGGCGATGACCTCGAGATCGACGACGAGGCACGGCCCTTCCGGGCGGCGGGTGGCAAGAAAGTCGAGAATGCGTTGCGTGGCGGCCATGGGTCCGATCCTCCGGCGAAAGAGTGAACAGATGAGCCAGCGCTCCCGGTGGCTCGCCGCGCGATGGAAACGCGGCAGAACGTCCGGGAGATAACTGTTTCGCCTTGGATTGACCGGAAAGCCGGCCGCACATGGGGCGCAAGAACGTGAAGCCTCTCAGTAACCCCGGCCTGTGGAAGAACCGGAAGAGACCAGAAGCCCGCACCGTCGTTGCTTTGGGGAGACCTTAAAGGCACGTGCGACTTTGGGCAGCGCGCATATGATGGATTCGCGGGTCCGGTTCAAGAAAAAATCCGGCCCTGCGGCAATTTTTTCGTTACGGCGGATTAACCGTTATAGGCGCTGTGCGCCGCCCAGGCGTGCTGCAGCATGATGATGGTCTTGGCGTCCACAATGCCGCCCGTGGCGATGAGGGCGTGGGCATCCGCCAGCGCCATCTCCACCACCTCGATGTCTTCGCCCTCGTGTTCAACCCCGCCGCCCGCCGCGATGCGGTCTTCTGGCCCGTAGGTAGCGGTGAAGAAGTGGAGAAATTCCGTATGCGCCCCCGGCGTGGCGAAGGCCTTCATGACAAAGGTCAAGTCATGCACCCGGCAGCCCAGTTCCTCCAGCGCCTCGCGCCGGGCGCACGTCTCGGGATCATCGTGATCGAGCAGGCCGGCGCAGACCTCCAGCAGCGGCGCGTGATGGCCCGCAAAAAACGCTCCCGCCCGCATCTGCCGCACCAGCAGGCAGGTGCCGCGTTGCGGATCAAGGGGCAGCACCGCCGCCGCCCCGCCATGGTCCACCACCTCGCGGACAAGGTCTTCCTCCCGCCCATCGGCCCGCGTCTGGCGCACCACCACGCGGTAAACCCTGGACCAGACCTGGGCCACCACTTCCGCCGACAGGATTTTGAAACGCATCACCGGCCCCCCGCCCGCACCGCCGCCAGCACGGCGCGCGCCGTTGGATTTCCGGTGATGGCAGCGACATCCGCCGCCAGCCGCCGCCGCCAGTTGGGATTCTCCCGGTCGGTGCCCGGCACATTGAGCGGTGCCGTCTCGCCCGTGAGGTCATCGGCCTGCACCTGCATGAAAAGCGCGGGCGAGGCCGCGACCATGCCATGCGCCGCCGCCATCAGGCCGGCTGCATCATGGCCCCGCGCCGTCGCCGCCTGTTCCAATGCGGTCACGTCATCGGCGCTGGCGCCAGCCCGCCAGCCCATGAAGGGCTTGAGATCATGCGACGACAGGGCAGCAAGGCTCTCGCGCGGATAATGCGCGGGGTCGCGGAAGGTCAGGCCATCGCGCTCGAACCACATCATCACACAGGAGAAGATCTGGCGTTGGCGCATCACCCGGTGCAGGCCCTCGGGCACGGTGCCCAGGTCTTCGCCGATCACCATGCAGCGGGCGCGCTGGCTTTCAATGGCGATGATCGCCGCCATCACATCGAGCGGAATGGTCATATAGGTGCCATCGCACCCCGCCGCGCCATGGGGCACCCAGAACTGCCGCGCCATGCCCAGCACGTGGTCGATGCGCACCATGCCGGCGTGGCGCATGTTGGCGGCCAGGAGCGCGCGGAAGGGCGCATAGGCGCGCGCCTCCAGTTCGAAGGGGTTCATCGGCGGCAGGCCCCAGACCTGACCGTCGCGGGCAAAGACGTCCGGCGGCGCGCCCAAAGACGCCCCCGTGACATAAAGAGCGGCATCGCCCGTCACCTCGGCGCTGTCCAGGCCCGCGCCAAGGGCCAGGTCGCGGTACAGCCCATGGCGCAGGCCCGTGGCCGTCACCGCCGCCGCCAGTTGCGCTTCGGCCTGCTGTTGCAGCCACTGGGCATAGGCCTTGGCGTCGCCGCCGCCAAAGGCGCGGGCCAGCACCTTGTCCTTCAGCGCCCAGACGGCGGAATAATTGACATGCCTGAGACTGCGGAGATGGGCGGCCTCATGCATTTCAGCCGTGGTCGGACTGGCCCCCGGAACCTTGCTCACATCGAGATAGATGGGGTCCAGCTTGCGCCGGTCGTCCGGCTGATAGGGGCTGGCGCGCTCGCGGTCGTTGATGAAGAGCAGATGCAGCGGATTGATCCCGGCAAAACTGCCGCCCGCCCGCGCCGTCTCCGCCATGAAGCAATTGAGCGTGGTGAAATCGCCGATGCCCCAGTCGCGCCCGTCGCGCAGCGCATAGAGATGGGTGCCCAGGCCGAAACACTTCTGACCGGCGGCGATATCCTCCGCCACATGGCAGGTCGCGGGCGCGGCAATCACCGTGAGCGCGCCCATGTCATCCGCCACCTGATGAATGCCCATGGGCAGCGGCGGCAGGGCAAGCTCGGCCTGGCCGCCGGGCCGGGTGATGGTCAGGGCATCACCGCTGTCCAGCGTGAGGGTCAGGCGCCGCGCCGGAAAGCCCGCCGCGCCGTCACCAAGGTTGAGCCTGACTGCCGCGTCCGCCGTCACCACATGGGTGCGCTTCTGCGCCTGCCGCTGCACCAGCGCCCGGCAGGCGGCGCGCGCCGCCGCGGGCGTTTCCGCGTCAATCCTCAACTCGCCCAGCAGATGGCGCAGCGTCGCCACGGGCGTCTGGTGCCAGCGGCCATCGAGGTCACGCCACTGGCTGGCCAGACCCGCCGCCTCGGCCACCGCCCGCACCATGCGGTCGCAGGCGCGCGTCTTGCCCCCGTGCGGGGCCGCTTCCTTCAGGGCCGCCACGGCGCGCGGCGCGAGGCTGGCCATGCCACCCCGCAGGGTAATCGCCCCGGCAAACAGCGGATCGGCCACCGCCCAGACCAGACCCTCGGCGGCGGGCGGCAGGGTGATGTCACAGACCTCAGGGCCGCGATGAAAGAGGAGGAGGAGCCGCGCCGTCTCCGTCTCGGCCCCCAGCGCCAGGACCAGCACATCGAGGTGAGGTGCCTCCCAGCCCGCCGCCGTCAGCGCCCCTCCCGTGGCCGAAAACCATTCCGCATCGGGCGGGCTGCACGGATCGTCGGCTGCCCCGGTGAGGAAGCGGTCGGCGAAATAGGCGGCATGGCGGGCGCGGAAGGCCACGAGTCCGGCCACGAGGTCGAGGCGGCGCTGGTCGGCCCCCTGCCAGTCTGTCCAGGTCAACGCGTTGTTCTGGGCATAGGCATTGTTGTTGCCCTGCTGGCTGCGGCCCAACTCATCGCCCGCCGTCAGCATGGGCGTGCCGCGCGACAGGAAGAGCGTCGCCAGCATGGCCGCGACGTCGGTCTCCGGCGTGGCGCTCACCCAGCACGGCTCGAAGCTGTTGCCGTCGCGATTGTCCTCGCCGTTGGCGAAATTGTCCTTGTGCTCGAAGCGTGCCACGTCGGCCAGGGTGAAGCCATCGTGGGCGGCGGCGAAATTGATGGAGGCCGAAGGCCGCCGGTGGCGTGGCCCGAACAGATCGGACGAGCCGGCAAGGCGGGTGGCAAAACTCTGATGCGCATGGGCATCGCCGCGCCAGAAGTGGCGCACCTCGTCGCGGTAGCGGTCATTCCATTCGGCGAAGGCCGGCGGAAAATTGCCGAGCTGATAGCCGCCCGGCCCCACGTCCCAGGGCTCGGCGATGTGGCGCAAGCCCGCCAGCACGGGATCATTCACCACCGCCGTCAGGAAGGCGGCGTCGGGGTTGAAGCCCTGTGCCTCGCGCCCCATGACGGTGGCCAGGTCATAGCGGAAGCCGTCGAAGCCAAGGCTGGCCCAGTGGCGCAGCGCGGCCAGGCCATAGGCAAAGGCCAGCGGCTGATGCAGCGCCAGCGTGTTGCCGCAGCCCGTGTCATTGACCGGCTCGCCCTTGGCCCAGGCGTAATAACCGGCATTGTCCAGCCCGCGCAGCGCCAGGGTCGCCCCCAGAAGGTCGCTTTCGCCCGTGTGATTCAGCACCACGTCGAGCACGACCTGAAAACCCTCGGCGTGCAGTTTGGCCAGCGTGGCGCGGATTTCGTCCACGCCGCCGGGGGCAAGGCGCGGATCGGGGGCCAGGAACTGCACCGGGTTGTAGCCCCAGGCATTGCCAAGGCCGAGGCCCGGCAGGTGACGCTCGTCGATGAAGGCGGCCAGCGGCATCAGTTCCAGCGTATCGACGCCGAGCCTTTTCAGATGCGCCATGACGGCGGGATGGGCCAGCGCCGCAACGGTGCCGCGCTGGGCTTCCGGCACCTCCGGGTGGCGCATGGTGAACCCGCGCACATTGATTTCATAGATGACGTGGGGCGCACGGGCCACGCGCGGGCGTGGCAGGGCAAGCGTGTCCTGCACCAGGGCGCGCGGCACCAGAGGGTGCGTATCGACCCCGCGCCGGGCGAGATCAGGATGCCAGCGGAAGGGTCGGTCCAGCGCCGTGGCATGGGGGTCCACCAGCAGCTTGGCCGCATCGAAAAGATGCCCCGCCGCCGGGTCCCATGGCCCCTCGGCCCGCAACCCATAGGCCTGGCCCGGGGCCAGCCCGGCGATGAAACCGTGGCACACATCGCCATCGCGCCCCGGCAGGGCAAGGCGCTGCGTCTCGCCCGTGTCGTCAAAAAGGCAGACGAAAACCCTTTCCGCATGGCGCGAGGCCACGGCGAAGTTGACCCCGCCGTCACGGCACGACGCGCCGAGGGGCTGGGGGCGGCCCGGCGTTATGCCGAGGGGTGCTGCCATCAGGTGATGACGCTCGGTCGCTGCCGCCCGGTGCGCGCGGCAATCCCGGCCGTGCCATTGGCGAAGGCGATGAGATCGGCAAGTGCGGCCTGGGTTTCCAGCCCGGTGTTTTCCCGCTCATATTTCTCGATGTAGACGCGCAGCGTCGCCCCCGCGGTGCCCGTGCCGGACAGGCGGTAGATGACGCGCGAGCCGTCATCGAAGTGAAGGCGGATGCCCTGGCCCCTGGTGTCGGAGCCATCCACCGGATCGTGATAGGCGAAGTCGTCCGCCGCCGTCACCGTCATCGGTCCGGCCTTGCGGCCCGTCATGCCCGGCAGGCCGTCGCGCAGCGCCTTGATCAGGCCATTGGCTGCTTCCGCATCCACTTCCTCATAGTCGTGGCGCGAATAATAGTTGCGCCCATAGTCGTGCCAATGGGCCGCCACGATTTCGCGCACGCTCTCGCCGCGCCGCGCCAGAATGTTGAGCCACAGCAAAACCGCCCACAGGCCATCCTTCTCGCGCACATGGTCAGAGCCGGTGCCGGCACTTTCCTCGCCGCACAGCGTGATCATTCCGGCATCCAGCAGATTGCCGAAGAACTTCCAGCCGGTGGGCGTCTCATAGCACCTGATGCCAAGCCTGGCCGCCACCCGGTCCACCGCGCAACTTGTGGGCATGGAGCGGGCCACACCCGCCAGACCCTTGGCATAACCGGGCGCGAGATGGGCATTGGCGGCCAGCAGCGCCAGCGAGTCGGACGGGGTCACGAACTGGTTTTTGCCGATGATCAGGTTGCGGTCGCCGTCGCCATCCGAGGCCGCCCCGAAATCCGGCCCGTCGGCCCGCATCATCAGGTCATAAAGATCCTTGGCATGGACGAGATTGGGATCGGGATGATGGCCGCCGAAATCGGGCAGCGGCGTGCCGTTCACCACCGTGCCGCGCGGAAAACCCAGGGCATCCTCAAGGATCGCCTTGCCATAGGGACCGGTCACCGCGCTCATGGCGTCGAAGCGCAGCGTGAAGCCCTGCTTGCGCGCCGCCCGGATGGCGTCAAAGTCGAAGAGCTGCTCCATCAGCGCCTGATAGTCCGCCACGGGGTCGATGACCTCCACCACCATGGCGCCCAGGGTCTTTTCCCCCAGCCGGTCGATGTCGGGGGCAGCCGCGTCGAGGATGCGGTAGGAGGTGAGGGACTTGCTCAGCGCGAAGATGCGGTCGGTGATCTTTTCCGGCGCCGGCCCGCCGTTCGAGGCATTGTACTTGATGCCGAAGTCGCCCTCTGGTCCGCCGGGATTATGGCTGGCCGAGAGAATGATGCCGCCGAAGGCCCCATGCTTGCGGATGACGTGCGAGGCGGCGGGCGTGGACAGAATGCCGCCACGCCCCACCAGCACCCGGCCAAAACCATTGGCGGCGGCCATGCGCAGCGCGGTCTGGATGACCTCGCGGTTGAAATAGCGGCCATCGCCGCCGATCACCAGCGTCTTGCCCTGGAAGCCCTCGAGCGCGTTGAAGATCGACTGGATGAAATTCTCGGCATAATGCGGCTGGGCAAAGACCGTGACCTTCTTGCGCAGGCCCGATGTGCCTGGCTTCTGGTCGGGAAAGGGCGTGGTGGCGACGGTGATGATCTTGCTCATGTCAGGCCTTGTTCAGCGAGGAATAGATTTCGGCATAGCGCGCCGCCGAGCGCGCCCAGGACACATCGGACGCCATGGCGTTCCTTTGCAGCGCCTGCCAGCGCCGGGTCTGGCGCTGGAGCATGGCCGCGCGCCGCACCGCATGGATGAGGGCATCGGTTGATTCCGGCGCATGCTGGAAGCCGGTGGCCACGCCCGCGGCCATGGCCGCCTCATTGGCGTCGATCACCGTGTCGGCCAGCCCGCCGACGCGCGCCACGATGGGCAGCGCGCCATAGCGCAAGCCGTAAAGCTGGGTGAGGCCGCAGGGCTCGAAGCGCGACGGCACCAGAATGGCGTCGGCCCCCGCCTGCATCAGGTGCGACAGGGCCTCGTCATAGCCGGTGATCAGGCCGACGCGCCCCGGATAGGCCGCAGCCTCGCGCCCCAGCGCCTGCTCCAGCCCCGGATCACCCGAGCCGAGAAGCGCGAAGGACACACCCTCATTCACCAGCGCCGGAATGGCCGCCGCCAGAAGGTCGATGCCCTTCTGGGCGGTGAAGCGGCTCACCACCGCCACCAGCAGCCCTGTGCCGGGCGTCAGGCCGAAGCGCTGTTCCACGGCCTCGCGGTTGGCGGCCCTCTTCCCCAGCGTTCTGGCGGAATAGCCCTGGACGATATGCGGGTCGCGTTCCGGGTTCCACACGGCGGTGTCGATGCCGTTGAGCACGCCATGGAGCACGCCCTCCCGCGCCCTGAGCAGCCCGTCGAGGCCCATGCCCTCGCGCGGCCCCAGAATTTCCAGGGCATAGCTGGGGCTGACGGTGGAGATGGCCGAAGCCGTGGCGAGCCCTCCCTTGAGGAAACCCACGCCGCCGTAATACTCCACGCCATCGACCGCGAAGGCCTGGGGCGGCAGGCCGAGCAGCGGAAAGAGCGAGGCCGCAAACTGCCCCTGGAAGGCAAGGTTGTGAATGGTGACGAGCGCCCTGGGTCCGCCGCCGTAATGCAGGTGCGCCGCCGTCAGGGCCGCCTGCCAGTCATGGGCGTGCACCACATCCGGCTGAAAACCGGGAATGAGGCCGCGCGCCACCTGTGCGGCCGCCAGGGCGAAGGCGGCAAAACGCTGGGCATTGTCCGGCCAGTCGCGCCCGTCCGGCCCGAGATAGGGATTGCCCGCGCGGTTGAAGAGATGCGGCGCATCCAGCGCCACTATGTTCAGCCCATGCGCCGTGCCGCGAAGCAGGCGCGCCGGTGCGCCCATCAGGTCGGCGAAGTGATGCACCACTTCCGCCGCCGCCAGTGCGGTGAGCACGGCGGGATAGCCCGGCACGAGGCTCACCATGCCCACGTCCTGCCCGGCCAGAGCCGCAGGCAGGGCCCCCGCCACATCGGCCAGCCCGCCGGTCTTCACCAGCGGATAAAGCTCGGAAGCAACGGAAAGAACGATCATGTCTTGAGCGCGTCGATCATGGGCTGGGTGATGAGGCAGATGCCGTTGGCGGTGCGGCGGAAGCGCTGGGCGTCGACCTCGGGATCCTCGCCCACCACCAGGCCATCGGGAATGACCACGCCGCGGTCGATGACCACCCGCTTCAGATGGACCTTGCGGCCGACATGGACATAGGGCAGCACCACGGCCTCCTCCATGTGCGAGAAGGAATTGATCCGGCAGCCGGTGGACAAGAGCGTGCGCTTGATGCTGGCGCCGGAGACAATGCAGCCGCCGGACACCAGCGAGGAAATGGCCATGCCGCGCCGGCCGTCCTCGTCGTGCACGAATTTCGCGGGCGGGGTGATTTCCGAGAAGGTCCAGATGGGCCACTCGTGATCATAGATGTCAAGCGCCGGCACCGTGGCGGTGAGGTCGATGTTGGCTTCCCAATAGGCGTCCACCGTTCCCACGTCGCGCCAATAGGGTTCGTGTTCGAAACTGGACCGCACGCAGGATTTGGCGAAGCGGTGGGCCACCGCCTTGCCGTGTTTCACCACATGCGGAATGATGTCCTTGCCGAAATCGTGCGACGAATGCGGGTCGGCCGCATCCTCGGTCAAAAGATCGAAGAGGAACTTGGTGCGGAAGACATAGATGCCCATGGAGGCGAGGCAGGTGTCGGGCTTGCCCGGAAGGGTCGGCGGATCCTTGGGCTTCTCGATGAAGTCGACGATGCGCTCACGCTCGTCCACATGCATGATGCCGAAACCCGAGGCATCCGCCTTGGGCACCTCCAGGCAGCCCACGGTCACATCGGCGTCCTGGTCCTCATGCTGTTGCAGCATGATTTCATAGTCCATCTTGTAGATGTGGTCGCCCGCCAGAATGACCATGTGGTCGGGGGCATAGTCCTGCACGATGTCGGCGTTCTGATAGACCGCGTCCGCCGTGCCATTATACCACTGGTCCTCGGACACGCGCTGCGAGGCGGGCAGCACGTCAAAACCCTCGTTGCGTTCGGGCCGCAGGAAGTTCCAGCCGCGCTGCAAATGGCGGATGAGGGAATGGGCCTTGTATTGCGTGGCCACCCCGAAGCGGCGGATGCCGGAGTTGAGCGCATTGGACAGGGCAAAGTCGATGATCCGGGTCTTGCCGCCGAAATAGACGGCGGGCTTGGCGCGCCGGTCGGTCAGTTCCATCAGGCGCGAGCCGCGCCCGCCCGCCAGCACATAGGCCATGGCATCGCGTGAAAGGGGCGCAAATTTCCTGTCCTGGGTCATGGGTGAAGATCCCTTGTGTGATACCCGTCAAATTCGAGAATGATGCTGGCCATGGGCGGCAGCAGCAGCCGCGCCCGCGCCGGAAAGCCCCGGTGCGGCACGGCCTCGGCCTCGACCCTGCCGCCATTGCCGAGGCCCGACCCCCAATAGGCCTGGGCGTCGCTGTTCACCCGCTCGCGCCAGGTGCCGGCGCGGGGCAGGGGCACTTCATAGCCCTCGCGCGCCACCGGCGTCAGATTGGCGATGAGCACCACGGGCGGCGCATCCCTGGCAAAGCGCGCCCAGGCGAAGACCGAATTGTCATGGTCGTCGGGGATGAGCCAGGTGAAGCCCTCGCCCTCGGCGTCGCGGCCATGCAGCGCGGCGAGGTCGCGGTGCAGATGGTTCAGGTCGCGCACCAGCCATTGCAGGCCCCGGTGCGGCGCATGGGCTTCGAGATGCCAGTCGAGGCTGCGGCTCTCGCTCCATTCGCTCCAGGGTGCCAGTTCCTGGCCCATGAACAAGAGCTTCTTGCCGGGATGCGCCCACATGAGCGTCAGATAGGCCCGCAGCCCGGCAAACTTGCACCAGTCGTCGCCGCCCATCTTGGTGAGGAGCGAGCCCTTGCCATGCACCACCTCGTCGTGGCTGAGCGGCAGCACGAAATTTTCCGAGAAGGCATAGAGCAGTCCGAAGGTGATCTGGCTGTGATGGTGGCGGCGATAGATGGGGTCACGCGCCATGTAGGACAGCGTGTCGTTCATGAAGCCCATGTTCCACTTGAAACCGAAACCCAGCCCCCCGGCTGATGTCGGCTGCGACACGCCGGGAAAGGCGGTCGATTCCTCGGCGATCATCATGATGCCGGGGTGGGCTGCATAGACCACCTCGTTGAGGCGGCGCATGAAGGCGATGGCCTCAAGGTTCTCGCGCCCGCCGTGGACATTGGGAATCCACTCGCCCTCACGCCGCGAATAATCGAGATAGAGCATGGAGGCCACCGCATCCACGCGCAAGCCATCGATGTGATAGACCTCGAACCAGAACAGCGCATTGTTGATGAGGAAGGAAGTGACCTCGGTGCGGCCAAAATTGTAAATGGCCGTATTCCAGTCGGGGTGGAAACCCTGGCGCGGGTCCTCGTGTTCATACAGGGCCGTGCCGTCGAAACGCGCCAGGCCGGAGGGGTCGGTGGGGAAATGGCCCGGCACCCAGTCCATGATGATGCCGATGCCCGCCTCATGCGCCCGGTTGACGAAGCGGGCAAAGCCTGCGGGATCGCCGAAGCGCGAGGTGGGGGCATAAATCCCGGTGGGCTGATAGCCCCAGGACGGATCATAGGGATGCTCGTTGAGCGGCAGGAACTCGATGTGGGTGAAGCCCATCCACTGCACATAGGGAATGAGCTGCTCGGCCAGTTCGTCGTAGGTCAGGAAGCGGTTGTCGTCGCCCCGCCGCCAGGATCCGGCGTGCACCTCGTAGATGGTCATGGGCGAACGGCGATGGTCGCGCTCGGCCCGCCTTGCCAGCCAGTCCTGGTCGGTCCAGGTGAAGGTTGAAATATCGGTGATGAGCGAGGCCGTGCCGGGCCGCAGTTCGGCGGCAAAGGCGTAAGGATCGCTCTTCAGCGGCAGGAGCGCGCCATCGGGACCGATGATCTCGAACTTGTAGAGCTGGCCTGCGCGCGCGGCGGGGATGAAGATCTCGTGCATGCCGGTGGCCATGCGCTTGCGCATGACATGAACCGCACCATGCCAATGGTTGAAGTCGCCGATCACTGACACGCGCCGGGCATTGGGCGCCCAGACGGCGAAATGCACGCCCGCCACCCCGCCATGAACCATGGGATGCGCGCCAAGCTTCTCGTGGAGCCGGAAGTGGGTGCCCTCGACCGCGAGATAATCGTCCATGGGCCCCAGCACCGGGCCGAAACTGTAGGGGTCCACCACCTCCCAGGTGTCTCCCCCGCGCCTGGCGAAAAACCGCAGCAGCGCGCGCTGCTTCAGCTTGACCGGTCCTTCAAACAATCCGGCATCATGAATGCGGGTGAGGGTGCCGAGGGACTTGCCCCTGGGGTCGAAGGCTTCCACCGCCTCGGCCCCCGGCAGGAAGCAGCGGGCCACAAAACCTTGGTCCATTTCATGAAGACCGAGAACGGCAAACACATTCTCGTGGCGTCCGGTGACGATGGCTTCGGCTTCTTGCTGGTTGAGCCTGTTGTAACCCATGAACCCACCCCGTGGCCCCCACTATGAGACCGTGAGGCGGGGCAGCGCAACCGGAATTATGTCACCGGCACATTCCAGATTTCCGAGGCATATTGCCGGATGGTCCGGTCGGAGGAAAACCACCCCAGCCGCGCGGTGTTGTGAATGGCCATGGCCTGCCAGCGGGCGGGGTCGCGCCAGGCCTCCTCGGCCTTGGCCATGGCGGCGAGATAGGCGGCAAAATCGGCGGTCACCATGAAATAATCATGGTCGAGCAGGCGGTTCACCAGCCCGTGATAGCGCCCCGGCTCGGCCGGCGAGAAGGCGCCGGAGCCGATGAGGTCGATGACCTGCTTCAATGCCGGATTGCCCTCCACGATGGCCCGCGAATTGTGGCCGCGCAGGCGCGCTTCCGCCACCTCGGCGGCGGTCAGCCCGAAGATGAAGAGATTGTCGGCCCCCGCCTGTTCCAGGATCTCGATGTTGGCACCATCCAGCGTGCCCACGGTGATCGCCCCGTTCAGCGCCAGTTTCATGTTGCCGGTGCCCGAGGCCTCCATGCCCGCGGTGGAAATCTGCTCTGAAATGTCGGCGGCGGGCACAATCATTTCGGCCAGCGTCACATTGTAGTTGGGCAGGAACACCACCTTCAGCCGGTCACCCACCACCGGATCATTGTTCACCACCTGGGCCACGTCATTGATCAGCCGGATGATGGTCTTGGCTTCGGTATAGGAGGCGGCGGCCTTGCCCGCGAAGATCTTGACCCGTGGCACAAAGGTCCGCGCCGGATCGGCCTTGATGGCATTATACATGGCCACCGCTTCCAGGATGCCCAGAAGCTGGCGCTTGTATTCATGGATGCGCTTGATCTGCACATCGAAGATGGCGGCGGGATCGGCGTGGACGCCGGCGCGCGTCGAAATGAGCTGGGCCAGCTTCAGCTTGTTGGCCCATTTGACTGCCGCATATTTCTCGCGGAAGGCGGCATCCTCGGCAAAGCCGTCGAGGGCCGTGAGCCGTTCGGCATTGTCCATGAAGCCGTCACCGATGGCCTCGCGGATGAGGCCGGTCAGGCCCGGGTTGGCCTGCATCAGCCAGCGCCGCGGCGTGATGCCATTGGTCTTGTTGTTGATGCGGCCGGGATAAAGCGTGTTCAGGTCCTTGAACACGGTCTTCTTCATCAGTTCGGAATGCAGCGCCGACACGCCGTTGATGGAATGCGCCCCCACGAAGGCCAATTGCCCCATGCGCAAGCGTCGGCCATTGCTCTCGTCGATGAGCGAGATGGCCCCGAGGAAGCCGAAATCCACCATGGACTTCTTGTGCGCGTCGGCAATGACCCCGGCGTTGATGGCGTAGATGATCTGCATGTGGCGCGGCAGCAGGCGCTCGACCAGTGACACGGGCCAGCTTTCCAGCGCCTCCGGCAGCAGCGTGTGATTGGTGTAGGCGATGGTGGCCCGCGTGATGTTCCACGCCTCGTCCCACGGCAGCCGATAGTGGTCGATCAGAAGCCGCATCAATTCGGCCACCGCAATGGCGGGATGGGTGTCGTTGAGCTGGATGGCCGCCTTGTCCCCGAGATTATGGATGGTGCCATACTGCCGCATGTGGCGGCGCATCAGGTCCTGCAGCGAGGCCGAGGTGAAGAAATATTCCTGCCGCAGACGCAACTCCTGGCCCGCGGGCGACGAATCGGAGGGATAGAGCACCCGGGTCAGCGCTTCCACCCGCGCTTCCTCGGCCTGGGCGCCGATGTGGTCGCCGGAATTGAACTGGTCAAGCTTGATGGGGTCGATGGGCAGCGCGTTCCACAGGCGCAGCGTGTTCACCCGCCCGCCCTTCCAGCCGCAGATGGGCGTGTCGTAGGCCACCGCCAGCAGACGGTCGTTGGGTTTCCAGTGGCTCTCCGCCGTGCCATCGGCCTGGGTGCGGGTTTCCACCACGCCGCCGAAGCTGATCTCGAAGGCGCGCTCGCGGCGCTCGAATTCCCAGGGGTTGCCATGGGCCAGCCAGTCCTCCGGCAATTCCACCTGATTGCCGTCGATGATGATCTGGCGGAACAGGCCATAGCGATAGCGGATGCCATATCCGAAGGCGGAAATCCCGAGGCTCGCCATGCTTTCCACGAAACAGGCGGCGAGACGGCCCAGGCCGCCGTTGCCCAGGGCCGCGTCCGGCTCCAGCGCGGCAATGATGTCGGCATCAACATCCAGGCTGGCGAGGGCGCTGCGCAGATTGTCATAGAGACCGAGGTTGCTTGCGGCATCGCGCAGCAGGCGGCCGATCAGGAACTCCATGGAGAGGTAATAGACCCGCTTCGTCTCATGGTTGACCGTGTCGCGCACCGACTTCAGCCAGTGGCCGATCACCCGGTCGCGGATCACCAGAATGGCGGCCTTCAGCCAGTCGTGACCCTCGGCCGCGGCGGGATCCTTGCCCACCGAAAAGGCCAGCTTCTTCAGCAGGTCGGCGGCCAGTTGCTCCGCCGTGTTCGGGCCGGGCTGCGGCAGGCTGTCAAAGGCATGGTTGCCGTTGTGGTTGATGACGGTGTCGTTCACGATGAGGATGTCCCGTTGCTCTGGCGGGGCGGCTGATGAGCGCCCCTCTTTTGGCGGATGGGTTTAGCGGGTGACGCCCGGCAGGGCAACCGCCCGGAGCCGGAGAACGTGCTCCAAAGCCATTAATGGGAAACTGTTGCCCTAAGCTTACAGCATGGCGGGCAAGACCCGGTCCGGCGGCTTGTGGCCGTCCACCCAGGTCTTGATGTTGATGATGACCTTCTCGCCCATGTCCACCCGGCCCTCCAGCGTGGCCGAACCCATGTGCGGCAGGAGCACCGCCTGCCTGGCCTTCACCAGACGCGGGTTGATGGCCGGCTCGTGCTCATAGACGTCAAGGCCGACACCGCCCAGCTCGCCCGCCTCCAGCATGCGCGCCATGGCATTCTCGTCGATGATCTCGCCGCGCGCCGTGTTGACGATGATGGCGTCCTTTTTCATGAGCTTCAGCCGCCGCGCCGACAGCAGGTGATAGGTGCCCGGCGTATGCGGGCAATTGACCGAGACGATGTCCATGCGGGCCAGCATCTGGTCGAGGCTTTCCCAATAGGTAGCCTCCAGTTCCTCGGCCAGCCTGGCGTTCACGGGCTTGCGGTTGTGATAGTGGATCTGCATGCCGAAGACCTTGGCCCGGCGGGCCAGGGCCGTGCCGATGCGCCCCATGCCGATGATGCCCAGCCGCTGCCGGCTGGGGGCCGCCCCCACCACCCTGGGGGCCGCGCCCCCCTGCCACTGCTTGTCCGGGCCGGTGACCTGCCCCCCCCCGGCGCCGCGGCGCAACACCGCCATGATCAGCGCCATGGTCATGTCGGCCGTGTCCTCGGTGAGCACGCCGGGCGTGTTGGTCACCGTGATGCCGCGCGTGATCGCCGTCTCGACGTCGATGTTGTCCACCCCGTTGCCGAAGTTGGCGATGAGCTTCAACTGCGGTCCGGCCTGCATGATGATGGACTTGTCGATGCGGTCGGTGACCGTGGGCACCAGCACCTCGGCGGTCTTCACCGCTTCCACCAGTTCCGCCTTGCTCATGGGGTGATCGTCGCTGTTCAGACTGGTGTTGAACAGCTCCATCATCCGGGTCTCCACCGCGTCAGGCAGTTTGCGGGTCACGATGACGAGCGGTTTCCGTGTGGTCATGGCATTCTCCGGTCCGGCTTCTGGCCTGTTGACCCAATCTTAACCCCGACCGGCCAAGCCTGTCATGGGGTGAAAGTTGGCAACGCACGGCAGGCGGTGTAAACGCTGATCCGGGTGCGGCACAAGCGGGAAAGAGACCCATGGTGGGTGCGCAGGGCGAACAGCAACGGCGATGGGGCACCATCGGCATTGCCGCCGCCTGCCTGCTGGTCGCTGGTGCCGTGGCCTGGTCGCTGCTGCAACCCGCCGATGGCGGCCTTCCCGCCGCCCGCGCCGCCGGCAGCCAGACCGGCTCGGTGGCACCGCCCGACCAGTTGGGCCCGTCGGGCCTGCCCCTGCCGCGCTTCGTGTCGCTCAAGGCCGAAAAGGTCAATGTCCGCCGCGGTCCCTCCAGCGATCATCCCGTGGCCTGGGTGTTCCAGCGCAAGGGCATGCCGGTGGAGATCATTGCCGAGTCGGATAGCTGGCGGCGCATCCGCGACAGCGAGGGGGCCGAGGGCTGGATTCTCGAAGCCATGCTCTCCGGCAAGCGCACCGCGCTGGTGGCGCCCTGGAAGCAGGGCCAGACCACCGCCATGCGCCAGGCCAGCCGGAATGACTCCGGGGACGTGGCCAAGCTCTCCTCAGGTGTGCAGGTTGAGGTCGATACCTGCGACGGGCAATGGTGCCGGGTCGCCACCGGCGGCTATGACGGCTATGTCGAGCAGGCCATGCTCTGGGGCGTCTATCCCGGCGAAAAGCTGGACTGATCCTCTTTCCCGTCAACACGCCAATGGCAAGCCCGCTTCTGGCGGGCATTCATGGTGTCAGGTGATTTTACTGCGGCTTGGCGTCCTTGATCCGCACGATCACATCGATGCGGTCGATTTCCTTGCCCGGCGGCAGATCCGGCAGACCGGTGATGGTCAGGTTCGAGGCGTCGATATCCAGCATCTCGCCGTTTTCCGCCTGGAAGAAGTGGAAATGGTCCGAGGTATTGGTGTCGTAATAGCTGCGGTCGCCTTCGATGGCCACTTCGCGCAACAGCCCCGCCGCCGTGAACTGGTTCAGCGTGTTGTAGATGGTCGCCAGCGACACCCGCACATTGCCGGACATGGCTTCGGCATGGAGCGACTCGGCGCAGACGTGCCGGTCCCCCTCGCCGAACAGGAGATGGGCCAGAGCCACGCGCTGGCGCGTCGGGCGCAGGCCCGCCTGGCGCAGCTTCTCGATGTGAATGCGGGTCGTCGGCATGGCGACATTATAACGCAACCCGGCCCCCATATGCAATTGCCTCAGTGACCCATTTGACGGGAGGGGGCAGACCTGCCCGCTGCCGGGACACAACGGCCAAAAGCCAAGGACTTTCAACCTTTGGCCAAGGTCACAGCCCTGCTGATTCCGGTGAACAATGGGTGTTGCCCGGAAAAGTGGCATGTTAAGAGGGGCAGGGCCGGGCCACCGGCACAGACGATGTTTTGGAGGGGCGACCGTTTCCATGTCGGCACAGAAGGACCATTTCCGCTATGACGAACTCCTGGCCTGTGGCCGGGGCGAGCTGTTCGGGCCGGGCAACGCGCAATTGCCTCTGCCGCCCATGCTGATGTTCGACCGCATCACCCACATCGCCAGGGACGGCGGTTCCGCCGGGCTGGGCAAGGTGGTGGCGGAACTGGACGTGAAGCCCGATCTCTGGTTCTTCCCCTGCCATTTTCACGGTGATCCCGTCATGCCGGGCTGTCTCGGCCTTGATGCCCTGTGGCAATTGACCGGTTTCTATCTCGGCTGGCTGGGCGAACCGGGCAAGGGCCGGGCGCTTGGCGTGGGCGAGGTGAAGTTCACCGGCATGGTGACGCCGAAGATCAAGACCGTCACCTATGAGGTCGATGTGACCCGCCTCATCCTGCGCAAGCTCAAGCTTGCGGTCGCCAACGGCATCATGAAGGCCGATGGCGAGACCGTCTATCAGGTGACCGACATGAAGGTCGGTCTGTTCGAACCGGAAAAGGCATAAAGGAACACCATGCGCCGCGTCGTCGTCACCGGAATCGGTATTGTCTCCTGCATCGGCAACAATGCCGCCGAGGTCATCGTCTCCCTGCGCGAGGCCAGGTCCGGCATCACCACCGCCGAGGACCATGTGAAATACGGCTTCCGCAGCCAGGTCCAGGGCAGGCCCACCTTCGACCTCGAACAGGTGGACCGCCGCGCCCGCCGCTTCATGGGCGATGGCGCCGCCTGGAACTATGCCGCCATGCAGCAGGCCATTGCCGACTCCGGCCTTGCGGAAAAGGACGTGAAGAACGAGCGCACCGGCATCATCATGGGCTCGGGCGGCCCCTCGGCCCGGACGCTGGTTGCCGCCGCCGACATCACCCGCGAAAAGGGGCCGAAGCGCGTTGGCCCCTTTGCCGTGCCGGCCGCCATGTCCTCCACCAATTCGGCAACGCTGGCCACCCCCTTCGGCATCAAGGGCGTCAACTATTCCATCTCGTCGGCCTGCGCCACCTCGGCCCATTGCATCGGCAATGCGGCGGAAATGATCCAGTGGGGCAAGCAGGACGTGATGTTCGCCGGTGGCGGCGAGGAACTGGACTGGACCATGTCGGTGCTGTTCGACGCCATGGGGGCCATGTCGTCGAAATACAACGCCACGCCGGAGAAGGCCTCGCGCGCCTATGACAAGAACCGCGACGGCTTCGTCATCGCCGGGGGCGCGGGCGTCATCGTGCTGGAGGAGCTGGAACATGCCCGGGCGCGCGGTGCCAGGATCTATGCCGAGCTGGTGGGCTATGGCGCGACGTCGGACGGCTATGACATGGTCGCACCCTCCGGGGAAGGAGCGGTGCGCTGCATGAGGATGGCGCTGTCAACGGTCACGGGCACGGTGGACTACATCAACCCCCACGGCACCTCGACGCCGGTGGGCGACAAGAAGGAGATCGAGGCCATCCGCGAGGTCTTCGGCGACAATATCCCGCCCATCTCCTCCACCAAGTCCCTGACCGGACATTCGCTGGGGGCCACCGGCGTTCAGGAGGCCATCTACTCCATCCTCATGATGCAGGAGGGCTTCCTGTGCGAAAGCGCCAACATCGAAGAGCTTGATCCCGAGTTTGAAGGTGTTCCCATCCTGCGCCAGCGCGTCGACAACGCCAGGATCGATACGGTGATGTCCAACAGCTTCGGCTTCGGCGGCACCAATGCCACGCTGGTGTTCCAGCGCCTGAAGGGCTGACGCGCATGACCGGCGTGATGCAGGGCAAGCGCGGCCTCATCATGGGGGTGGCCAACGATCATTCGCTGGCCTGGGGCATTGCCCAGGCCTGCGCCGCCCAGGGAGCGGAGTTGGCCTTCACCCATCAGGGCGAAGCCTTCGGCCGACGTCTCGCTCCCCTGGCGGAGAGCCTGGGCTCAAAGCTCCTCTATGATTGCGATGTCGAGAACCTCGACAGCGTGGACGCCGCCTTTGACGGGCTGAAGCGCGAATGGGGCACCATTGATTTCCTCGTCCATGCCATCGCCTTCTCCGACAAGAACGAACTCAAGGGCAAATATGCCGACACCACGCGGGAGAATTTCTCGCGCACCATGGTGATTTCGTGTTTTGCCTTCACCGAGGCGGTGAAGCGCGCCGCCGCCATGATGAACCCCGGCGGCGCGGCCTTGACCCTGACCTTCCTGGGCTCATCACGCACCATGCCGAACTATAACGTCATGGGCGTGGCCAAGGCGGCGCTGGAGGCCTCGGTGCGCTATCTCGCGGCGGATTATGGCCCCATGGGCCTGCGGGTCAACGCGCTCTCGCCCGGCCCCATGCGCACCCTGGCGGGCGCGGGCATTGGCGATGCGCGCGCCATGTTCGCCTTCCAGCAGAACCATTCGCCGCTGCGCCGCCCCGTTTCGCTGGAAGAGGTGGGCAACGCCGGCATGTATCTCCTCTCGCCCCTCTCCGGCGGCGTCACCGGCGAAATCCACTACGTCGATGGCGGCTATAACGTGATCGCCATGCCACGGCCGGAAGACCTGAAGGGCTGACGGCTAGTTCATGGTCGTTACGGCGACAGGCTTGGAACCCGCGCCACATCTGCGTGCGAGGGACGTGTGAAACCTTAAAGAATGAACTTCGACAGGTCCGCGTTCTTGGCCAGGGCGCCGATGTTCTTGGTCACAAAGCCCTCGTCCACCGTCACCGTCTCGCCGCTGCGGTCGGTGGCGGTATAGCTCACCTCGTCCAGCACCCGCTCCATGATGGTCTGCAAGCGCCGCGCCCCGATGTTCTCCACGCTGGCGTTGATCTCGAAGGCATAGCGCGCAATGGCGGCGATGCCGTCCGCGGTGAAGGTCAGCGTCACCCCCTCGGTCGCCATGAGGGCGGTATATTGCTTGATCAGGCTCGCCTCCGGCTCGGTCAGGATGCGGCGGAAGTCGTCCTGGGTCAGAGCCTTCAATTCAACCCGGATGGGCAGCCGCCCCTGCAACTCCGGCAGCAGGTCCGACGGCTTGGCGATGTGGAAGGCACCCGAGGCGATGAACAGGATATGGTCGGTTTTCACCGCGCCATATTTGGTCGAAACCGTGGTCCCCTCGATCAAGGGCAACAGGTCGCGCTGCACCCCCTCGCGGCTCACATCCGCGCCCTGGCGTTCGGAGCGGGCGCAGATCTTGTCCACCTCGTCGAGGAAGACGATGCCGTTGTTCTCCACCGCGGCAATCGCCTCCTGCACCACCGCGTCCTGATCGAGCAGCTTGTCGCTCTCCTCGGCCAGCAGCACCTCGTGCGCCGCCTTCACCGTCATGCGCCGCGCCTTGGTGCGCTGGCCAAAGGCCTTGCCGAACATTTCCGACAGGTTGATGACCTGCGCCTGACCGCCTGGAATATCAAAGCCGCCGGGCAGGCCCGTGTCCGCCACCTGGATTTCAATCTCGCGCGCGTCCAGCTCGCTGTTGCGCAGCTTCTTGCGGAAGCTGTCGCGCGTGGCCTCCGACGCATTGGCCCCCACCAGCGCCTCCAGCACGCGGCCTTCGGCGTTCAGATGGGCCTGTGCCGCCACGTCCTTGCGCCGCGCGGCCTTCACCATGGCGATGCCCGCCTCCAGCAGATCGCGCACGATCTGGTCCACGTCGCGGCCGACATAGCCGACCTCGGTGAACTTGGTGGCCTCCACCTTCAGAAAGGGGGCCTGCGCCAGCCGCGCCAGCCGGCGCGCGATCTCGGTCTTGCCCACGCCGGTGGGGCCGATCATCAGGATGTTCTTGGGCACCACTTCGTCGCGCAAGGGCCCTTCGATCTGCCGCCGCCGCCAGCGGTTGCGGAGCGCGGTGGCCACGGCGCGCTTGGCCTCGGTCTGGCCCACGATGTAGCGGTCCAGTTCGGAAACGATCTCACGGGGGGAAAAGTCGGTCATGCTCAGGCTTCAAGCGTTTCAACGGTGAGGTTGCCATTGGTATAGACGCAGATGTCGGCGGCGATGGCCATGGCCCTGCGGGCAATGGTCTCGGCGTCGAGATCGCTGTCCATGAGCGCGCGCGCCGCCGCCAGCGCATAATTGCCGCCGGAGCCGATGGCGGTCACGCCATTCTCCGGCTCCAGCACATCGCCCGTGCCGGTGAGCACGAGGGAAACCTGCCGGTCGGCCACGATCATCATGGCTTCCAGCCGGCGCAAATAGCGGTCGGTGCGCCAGTCCTTGGCCATTTCCACGCAGGCCCGGGTGAGTTGGGTGGGAAATTGCTCCAGCTTGCCCTCCAGCCGCTCGAACAGCGTCATGGCGTCGGCGGTGGCCCCGGCAAATCCGGCAATGACCCCGCCCGTGCCCAGGGGCCGCACCTTGCGCGCATTGCCCTTGATGATGGTCTGGCCCAGGCTCACCTGGCCATCGCCCGCAATCACCACCTTGCCCTTTTTGCGCACGGTGAGAATGGTGGTGCCGTGCCACTGCGGAATGTCGCCCATGGAAATCCCTGCCTGTACTGGTTAACGCCGCCCCATATGGGAAGGGGGCGGCCCGATTAAAAGCCTCATCCCTTTTCCTAACCCTGAGACGGCGGCGAATATAGCCATATCCCCCCCATTCTGCTATGAGCGCGCCCGAAAGGACGCCTTCCCATGCGCCAGGCCGTGATCACCCGCAAGACCACCGAAACCACCATTTCCGTCACCGTCAACCTCGACGGCACCGGCCAGTCCTCCATGGCGACCGGGGTGGGTTTCTTCGATCACATGCTCGACCAGCTTGCCCGCCATTCCCTCATCGACATGACGGTTGAGGCCAGGGGCGACACCCACATCGACGATCACCACTCGGTGGAGGATGTTGGCATTGCCCTGGGTCAGGCGCTGAACCAGGCGCTGGGCGACCGCAAGGGCATCCGCCGCTATGCCTCCTGCCATCTTCCCATGGACGAGGTTCTGACCCGCGCGGCCATTGACGTGTCGGGCCGGCCTTACCTCGTGTTCAAGGCCGACTTCAGCCGCGCCAAGATCGGCAGTTTTGACACCGAACTGGTGCGCGAGTTCTTTCAGGCTCTGGCCATGAATGCCGGGATCACGCTGCATCTGGAAACTCTCTATGGCGGCAATTGCCACCATATCGCTGAAAGCTGCTTCAAGGCGGTGGCCCGCAGCCTGCGCGATGCGGTGGAGATCGACCCGCGCCAGAAGGACCGCATTCCCTCCACCAAAGGCACGCTGTCAGGCTGATGACCACCTATTCGGTTTGGGCCCCCAAGGCAGACAGCACCGCGGAACGGGCGGTGTTCGTTGCGCACAGGTTTTCCTGGGGCGCGGTGATCTTCACCGCGCTCTGGGCCCTGTGGCATCGCCACTATCTTCTGGCCGTGGGGCTGGCGCTGGTCTTTGGCGTGGTGGAGGTTCTGGCCCTGGGGGTCAACCCGCTTCTGCCGGGACTGCTGGCCAATCTGCTGGCCCTCTGGCTGGGGCTGGAGGCGGCCACATTGCGCGACTGGCTCTATGAAAAACGCGGCTTCCGCTTCCTGGGAGAAGTGCCGGGCGCGAACGCGGACGAGGCGGAACTGCGCTTCTTCGCCAGCCGCACCACGCCTGCGCCCAAAGCCCCGCCGCCGCCCATCGTCGCTCGCCCTGCCCCCGCCGATCTGCTCGGCCTGTTTTCACCGGGGGGCGCATGACCCGCGTCGCCATCATCGATTACGGTTCCGGCAACCTGCACTCCGCCGCCAAGGCCTTCGAGCGGGCGCTTTCCGACCATGGCCTCAAGGGCACGGTCGATGTCACCGCCGATCCCGAAGCCCTAGCCCGCGCCAGCCACATCGTGCTGCCGGGGGTGGGGGCCTTCAAGGATTGTCGCCGGGGGCTTGACGCCGTGCCCGGCATGGTGACGGCGCTGGAACGCGCGATGCGGGACGGCGGCAAGCCCTTCCTCGGCATTTGCGTCGGCATGCAGCTTCTGGCCACGCGCGGGCTGGAGCATGACGTGACCGAAGGTCTGGGCTGGATTCCGGGCGACGTGAAGCTGATCGAGCCGGCGGACGCCACGCTGAAGATCCCCCACATGGGCTGGAACACGCTCGATGTGTCGGGCGCCCATCCGCTCTTGGCCGGCCTGCCGCTGGGGCCAAAGGGCCTGCACGCCTATTTCGTTCACTCCTATCATCTGGCGGCGGCCAACCCCGCCCATGTCCTCGCCACCACCGATTATGGCGGGGCGATCACCGCCATCGTCGGCCGCGACAACATCGTGGGCACGCAATTTCATCCCGAAAAGAGCCAGTCTCTCGGCCTCTCCTTCATCGCCAATTTTCTCAGGTGGCGGCCATGATCCTGTTTCCGGCCATTGATCTCAAGGACGGCCAATGCGTGCGCCTCAAGCTCGGCGACATGCGCGAGGCCACCGTCTTCAACGATGACCCGGCGGCCCAGGCCCGGACCTTCGAGCAGCAGGGCTTTGAATGGCTCCACCTCGTCGACCTGAACGGCGCCTTCGTGGGCCGTCCGGTCAATGGCCGCGCCGTCGAGGCCATCCTGAAGGCGGTGAAGATTCCCGTGCAATTGGGCGGTGGCATCCGCGACCTCGCCACCATCGAACGTTGGCTTTCAGCGGGCATAAGCCGGGTCATCCTCGGCACCGTGGCGCTGCGTCATCCCGCGCTGGTGAGGGAGGCCTGCACCAGGTTTCCGGGCCGGATCGTCGTCGGCATCGACGCCAAGGCGGGCCATGTGGCGGTGGAAGGCTGGGGCGAAACCTCCTCCCTCACGGCCATTGACCTTGCCCACCGCTTTGAAGATGCAGGCGTTGCGGCCATCGTCTTCACCGACATCGACCGCGACGGCATCCTGAAGGGCCTCAACATCGAGAGCACGCTGGCGCTGGCCGACGCCATTGCCATTCCCGTCATTGCCTCGGGCGGGCTGGCCTCGCTCGATGACATCAAGCGCCTGCTGGAACCCGATTGCGCCCGATTGCAGGGTGCCATTTCCGGTCGGGCACTCTATGACGGCAGGCTTGATCCCGCCGCCGCACTTGCCCTCATCCGCGGGGCGCGCTGATGCTCAAGGCGCGCATCATTCCCTGTCTCGATGTCAAGGATGGCCGCGTGGTCAAGGGCGTCAACTTCGTCAACCTGCGCGACGCCGGAGACCCGGTGGCGGCGGCCCGCGCCTATGACCGCGCCGGGGCGGACGAACTGTGCTTCCTCGACATCACCGCCACCCATGAGAATCGCGGCATCATGCTGGACGTGGTGCGCCGCACCGCCGAGCATTGCTTCATGCCGCTGACCGTCGGCGGCGGCGTGCGCACACTGGACGACATTCGCGCCCTTCTGCTCGCCGGGGCCGACAAGGTGTCGATCAATTCCGCCGCCGTGGCCCGGCGAGACTTCGTGCGCGAGGCGGCGGAGAAATTCGGCAGTCAATGCGTGGTTGTCGCCATCGACGCCAAGGAAACGGCTCCCGGAAAATTCGAAATCTTCACCCATGGCGGCCGGCGCGAAACCGGCATTGACGCCGTGGGCTTCGCCCGCGAGGTGGCAGCCCTCGGCGCGGGCGAAATCCTGCTCACCTCCATGGACCGCGACGGCACCGGCAAGGGCTTCAACATTCCCTTGACCCGCGCCATCGCCGACGCCGTCACCATCCCGGTCATCGCCTCGGGCGGCGTCGGCACACTGGATCATCTGGTGGCCGGCATCCGCGACGGCCACGCCACGGCGGTGCTGGCCGCCTCCATCTTCCACTTCGGCACCTTCACCATCGCTGAGGCCAAGGCCCATATGGCGGCGGAGGGTCTTGCCATGCGTCTCGCTTAAGAGGTTTCCATGACCCACTCCCTCACCACGCTGGCCAAACTCGCCGAGACCATCGCCGCCCGGCGCGGCGCTTCGCCCGAGACCTCCTACACGGCAAAACTCCTGCACAAGGGGGTGGACCGCTGCGCCAAGAAATTCGGCGAGGAGGCGGTGGAACTGGTCATCGCCGCCATGGAGCGCGAGCCCCGCCACATCACTGCCGAGGCCGCCGATGTGCTCTATCATTTCCTCGTGCTGCTCACCGCCTCGGGCGTATCGATCGATGAGGTGATGGCCGAACTCGCCGCCCGCGAAAGCCAGAGCGGCCTTTCCGAAAAGGCATCGCGCAAGGACCGCTGATCGTCATGCTCAATCATTCCTTCGCTCGCGAGGTTTCGCCCTTCCGCCGCTTTGACCGTGAGGAATGGTCGAAGCTTCGTGCCGACACACCCATGACCCTGACCCAGGCCGACCTCGACGAACTCACCGGCCTCACCGACCGGGTGGACCTGGGCGAGGTGGAGGAAATCTATCTGCCGCTGTCGCGCCTGCTCAATCTCTATGTGGCGGCAACCCAGGAACTCTTCCTCGCCACCAACAATTTCCTCCACGCCCATGACCGCAAGGTGCCCTATGTCATCGGCATGACCGGCTCGGTGGCCGTGGGCAAGTCAACCACCGCGCGCATCCTGCGCCGGCTCCTGTCGCGCTGGCCCAACCACCCCAAGGTCGATCTCGTCACCACCGACGGCTTCCTCATGCCCAATGCCGCGCTGGAGCGTGACGGGCTGATGAGCCGCAAGGGCTTTCCCGAAAGCTATGACCTGCCCGCCATCCTGCGCTTCATGTCCGACATCAAGGCGGGCAAGCGCCACGTTCAGGCCCCCCTCTATTCGCACCTCTCCTATGACGTGCTGAAGGGCGAGCATGTCACCATCGACCAGCCCGACATTCTCATCGTCGAGGGGGTCAACGTGCTGCAGACGGGCCGCCCCCCGCGCGATGGCCGGGGCATTCCCAATGTCTCGGACTTCTTCGATTACTCCGTCTACATCGACGCCGAAGAGAAGCTGTTGCGCCAGTGGTATGTGGACCGCTTCTTCTCGCTCAGGTCCGGTGCCTTCCGCAATCCCAAGTCCTACTTCCACCGCTACGCCAACATTTCCGACGCCGAGGCCCTGAAGCTCGCCAGCCATTTCTGGGAAACCATCAATCAGGTGAATCTGCGCGAGAACATCATCCCCACGCGGCCGCGCGCCTCGCTGGTTCTGCGCAAGGGCGCCGATCACCGCGTGCGCAATGTCTTCCTGCGGAAGCTCTGAAATAACCTGGCTTTTGCGGGACCAGCAGAAGTCTGGCAAGTTGCGCGCCATCAAGACGTCAGAGCGAAGGCCTTGAGCCGTCAAAGCGCATGTCGCCCTGACGCGGAGATCAGAACCCGCCGCCCCCGCCGGTCGTGGTCTTGTCGTCACCGCCGCTGCGGCCAAAGCCTCCCGTCATGTCGGCCTCGATATCCATGTCGACGGGCCGGTCCTTGGCCGAGGTATAGGTTCCGGCCTTCGCGCCGTAGGACAGGATGCCGAGCTTCCGCAGCAGATCGAGCAGCTTCATGACAATACCCCCTCCGCGTCCAGGCCTTTTTTTGCAGGACAGCGGTTATTCTACCACAAGGTCAGAGCTTTGACACAATCCTGGCCCAAGGCCCCTGTGCCGTGGTTGAGCACCACCCTGGAGACACGTCCCATGATCCGCCGCCTTGCCCTTGCCGCCGCCCTGTGCACCGCCGCCAGCCTTCCCGCCCTTGCCCAGGATTCGACCCGCACCAGCGTGGACTGGGATGGCTATTACACCGCCACCGTGCCCTGCGCCGACTGTTCGGGCATTGAAACCTGGCTGCACCTCAATGACGCGGGCGGCACCACCCATTACGAGTTGATCGAAACCTATCTCGGCAAGTCCGACAAGCCCTTCGTCTCCAAGGGCAAGGCTGTCTGGAACAAGGATGGATCGCGCCTCGCCCTCAAGGGCAAGGACGAGAACCGCGTGCTCTTCGTCAGCGAAGGCTTTGCCGAACTGATGGGCGCGGGCCAGAAGCAGCCCGACAAGAACTCGGCCCCCTATCGCCTGAGCAAAGTGGAAGCCTATGCCGGTCTGGGCCAGCAGCTGCTCGTCTCGCCCGCCCGCATCAAGGCCGACAAGGGCACCGTGTCTTTCAAGGGCCTGGTCAATTTCGAGCACCGCATGCAGGGCGGCCACCGGTCGCTGCGCGCCGATGTGGTGATCGCCTGCAAGGCCAAGACCTACACCATGCCCAATATTTCCTATTTCAAGGGCAGCTTTGCCCATGGCCTGCGGCTTGACTTCATCAAGGGCAACACCAACCCGCCGCAGAAATTTGCCGGCAAGGACGATGTCTTCGCGCAAGTGGCGGCCGCGCACTGTCCCAAGTGATGACCCTTAACGCCGCCGCTTGAAGTCGGCGAGGATCTCGCGCGCCGCATTATGCCCCGGTGCCCCCGTCACGCCGCCGCCGGGATGCGTGCCGGAACCGCACAGATAGAGGCCCTTCAACGGCGCGCGATAATCCGCATGGCCCAGCACGGGCCGGGCCGAATAAAGCTGGTCCATGCCCAGCTGGCCATGGAAGATGTCGCCCGCGACCAGGCCGAACTTGCGTTCGAGGTCGAGCGGCGAATGGATTTGCCGCGCAATCACCGACTTGGCAAAGCCCGGCGCAAAGCGGTCCACCGTGGCGATCATCAGGTCGGCCACCTCCTCGCGGTGATCGTCCCACGACCGGCCATCGGGCAGTTCCGGCGCCACATGCTGACAGAACAGCGAGGCCACATGCCGGCCGGGCGGTGCCAGCGTGTCGTCGAGGGTGGAGGGGATCAAAACCTCCACGATGGGCTCCCTGGACCAGCCATGCTGCCTGGCGTCCATCCAGGCCTTTTCCATATAGGCCAGGCTCGGCGCCATGATGATTCCCGCCGTGTGGTGTTCGGCCCTTTCCTTGCCCGGCAGGCAGGTGAAGCTCGGCAGTTCGGCGAGCGCCACATTCATGCGGAAGGTGCCGGAGCCGGAGTGATAGGTTTTGATGCGCTGGCGGAAATCGGCGGGCAGCACGGCCCCGTCCATCAGGCGCTCGAAGGTGAGCTTGGGGTGCAGGTTGGAGACGACCGCGCGCGCCTCCAGCGTCTCGCCCGCCGCGGTGACGACGCCCACCGCCTTGCCCTGCTTCACCAGAATTTCCGCAACCCCGGTGTTGAGGCGGATCTCGCCGCCGCGCGCTTCCACCGCCCGCGCCATGGCCTGGGTGATGGCCCCCATGCCGCCGGTGGCATGGCCCCACACGCCCTTTCGCCCGTTCACCTCGCCGAAGCAGTGATGCAGCAGCACATAGGCCGACCCCGCCGCATAGGGCGAGGCATAGTTGCCCACCACGCCGTCGAAGCCATAGGCCGCCTTGATAGGGTCGCTCTCGAACCACTGGTCGAGATAGGCCCCCGCCGACCGCGTCATGATCTCCAGGAGGTCACGCTGGCCGTCGAGACCGAGACCCCGCAACCGCCTGGCCACCCGCACGCTGCTCACCAGCTCGGTGATGAGCGGCATGAGGCCCTGGCCCGTCACCACATTGGGCGGCGTTTCCAGCACCATGGCGCGCAGCGTGTCCGCCATGCGGTCCAGCCTTTCGCCATAGGCGTCCAGCGCCTCGGCGTCGCGGGTCGAAAACCTGGCAACCTCGGCCCTGGTCCGGCCCGGTGCGACCTTGAGATAGCGGCCATCCGGCAAAGGCAGGAAATTGGACAGCCCGCGCTCCACCACGGTCAGACCATGGCGGGCGAGATCGAGATCGCGGATGACCTTGGGGTTGAGCAGCGAGACAGTATAGGCCGCCACTGAATTGCGAAAGCCGGGATGAAATTCCTCGGTGACGGCGGCCCCGCCCACCACATGGCGCTGTTCCAGCACCGTGACCTTGAGGCCGGCCCCCGCCAGATAGGCCGCCGTGACCAGCCCGTTGTGCCCGCCGCCGATGATAATCACGTCCCGCATGGTTCACCTCGTTCCGGGCCATGGATAGGCCACGGCGCACGCCTTTGCAAAGCGGCAGCGATGACGCGGGGAAAAACCGGGCAGGGCAGGGAGGGGGAATGGTGCCCAGGGGCGGAATTGAACCACCGACACGCGGATTTTCAGTCCGCTGCTCTACCAACTGAGCTACCTGGGCACACTGTGGAGTTGGGCTTATAGGCAAGGGCGAAAGCCTTGTCCAGCCCCGAGGAAGCCGGGCCCTGGCCTGGGTCGGAACCGCCCGAAAGGGGCTTCCCGCCGCCATATCATCCGCATACGGAACAAATATTTTGCAAGTGCGAACAAGCCTGTGCCAGACGCCGTTCCGCCCAAAGTCCAATTAGGCGGTCTTCCCCGCAATGTTAGGCTTGGCCAAATCCGCAGCCGGGGGCAAAGGTGGCGGGCAGGGCGAAGTCAGCCCGCAGGGAGAAGTGCATGTCGGACGATCAGGGCAAGGCCCACTGGGCCCAGACCCGCAGGCTCATGGCCGTCATGCTGGCGCTCTGGGCGCTCTTCTCCTTCGTCATTCATCTGCCGGTGGCGCGCCTCAACGAGATCGTGCTCCTGGGTTTTCCGCTCGGCTATTGGCTGGCGGCGCAAGGTTCGCTCATCGCCTTCGTGGTGCTGCTCTTCTGGTTTGCCAACAGGCAGGACCAGATTGATCGCGCCCATGGCTTCGCCGAGGACGACTGAGCCATGGCCTTCAAGAACGACGGCGGCTTCATCAACAATCTCGGCAAGATCTACGGCATCTATACCGTGGGCTTCCTCGCCGTCGTTCTGCTGGTGGGGCTGCTCGAATATCTCGGCGTGCCCAACATCGTGCTCGGCTACATCTTCATCGCCTTCACGGTTGCCGTCTACGCCTTCATCGGCATCGTGGCGCGCACCAGCCAGGTGTCGGAATATTATGTCGCGGGCCGCAAGGTGCCCGCCGTCTATAACGGCATGGCCACGGGGGCCGACTGGATGTCGGCGGCATCCTTCGTCGGCATGGCGGGCACGCTTTATGCCCTGGGCTATGACGGCCTGGCCTTCATCCTCGGCTGGACCGGCGGCTTCCTGCTCATGGCGGTGCTGCTCGCGCCCTATTTGCGCAAGTTCGGCGCCTATACCGTGCCGGACTTTCTTGCCGCCCGTTACGGCGGCACGCTCGCCCGCCTCTTCGGCGTCATCGTGCTCATGTCCTGTTCCTTCACCTATCTGGTGGCCCAGGTCTATGGCACCGGCCTCATCGCCTCGCGCTTCCTCGGCATTCCCTTCGACATTGCGGTCTATGCCGCCCTCGCCGGCATTCTCGTCTGTTCCATGCTGGGCGGCATGCGCGCCGTCACCTGGACGCAGGTGGCGCAATACATCGTCCTCATCGTCGCCTATCTGGTGCCGGTCGTCATCCTCTCGACCCAGAAATACGGCGTGCCCCTGCCGCAGCTCATGTATGGCCAGGCACTGTCGGACATTGCCGCGCGCGAACAGCAGATGCTCCAGCAGGGCCTTGCCACCACCGCCGATCTTCGCTCCTATCTCACGCCCTTCCTGTCCTATGACCGGGTGAATTTCTTCGCCCTCATCCTCTGCCTCATGGTCGGCACCGCCTCGCTGCCCCACATTCTCATGCGCTATTTCACCACGCCCTCGGTGCGCGATGCGCGCAAGTCCGTGGCCTGGTCGCTGCTCTTCATTTTCATACTTTACGTCACCGCCCCGTCCTACGCCGCCTTCGCCAAGCTTGAGGTCTACACCAACGTCATCGGCCAGAGCCTCGATCATCTGCCGGGCTGGATCACCACCTATTCCAACCTCGATCTGGTGAAGATTCACGGCCTGTCGCTGCATGGTCTGGCCGGTGCCATCACTGCGGCGCGCGATGCCATTCTCCTCGGTGCCAAGGACTGGGCCGCCGTTGCGCCCGCCCTTCAGGCCAAGGGTCTCGGCGATGCCCTTGCCGCCTGGGACCAGATGGCCGATCCACTGAAGCAGTGGCTCTTCACCACCATCGCCCAGACCCCTGCCGTCACCGCGCCTGATCTCTTTCAGCAGGCCATTCACCTCGCCGCGCAGCAGGCGGGCGACACCTCGGGCCTCATCACCAACCGGGCGCTGACACTGGACCATGACGCCATCGTTCTCGCCACGCCGGAAATCGCCGGCATGCCCTATGTCATCGCCGGCCTGGTGGCCGCTGGCGGCCTGGCGGCGGCCCTGTCCACCGCCGATGGCCTGCTGCTCGCCATCGCCAACGCCCTGTCGCATGACATCTACTACAAGATGGTGGATCCCCAGGCCCCCACCGCGCGCCGCCTCATCGTGTCGCGCGCCTTCCTCGTGGTGGTGGCCATCCTTGCGGCCTTCGTCGCCTCCACCCACCCCGGCGACATCCTGGCCATGGTGTCCTGGGCCTTTTCGCTGGCGGCGGCGGGCCTGTTCCCGGCGCTGGTCATGGGCGTGTGGTGGAAGCGCGCCAACAAGTGGGGGGCCGTGGCGGCCATGGCCGTGGGCTTCCTGGTGACGCTCTATTACCTCTTCGGTACACGCTATTACGCCGTGGGCTTCTATGAAGTGTGGTCGGGCTTGTCGGGTGCGTCGCCTGCGGACATCGAAAAATACCAGAGCCTCAAGGCCGCCTATGAAGGGGCCGCCGCCGAGTTGAAGCCCGCGGCCTGGGCCGCCCTCGACGCCCATGCCCAGACCATCGCCAACTGGTTCGGCATCAAGAATATTTCTTCCGCCCTCTTCGGTCTGCCGCTGGGCTTCCTCACCCTCGTCGTGGTGAGCCTTGCCACCCGGCGCCCGTCACCCGCCATGGCCGACTTCATTGACGATGTGCGCCGCCCGCGCGGCAAGGAACTGATGGAGGGAGGCCGGCTGCTGCGCGATCCCCGCTGACCGCGCCGCCGGAGCATGTGATGAAACCCGGTCTGGCTCCTTCCACCTCGGCAACCCCCCTGCGCTCGCTCACCGCCGTCGTCATCGACACGGAAACCACTTCGCTGGACGTGAAGAAGGGCCGCATCATCGAAATGGGCGCCGCCGCCCTCAGCAATGGCGCGCTGGATGACGCCGTGACCTTCTCGGAACTGGTGAACCCCGGCGAAAAGGTGCCGCCGGAGTCCACCGCCATTCACGGCATCACCACCGGCGAGGTGATGAAGGCCGATGACTTCGCCACCGTCATCAAGCGCTATCAGGCCTTCGCGGGCGACCATGTCACGCTCGGCTACTCGCTGGGCTATGACCTTGGCATGCTGAAGCAGGAGCATGAGCGCGCCGCCTTGGCCTGGAAGCAGCCGCGCTCGCTTGACGTGCGCGACCTGGTGCGCCTGCTCAATCCCACCCTGCCGGACTTCTCGCTCGAATCCATTGCCGCCTGGCTTGATCTGCCGCTGGGCGCGCGCCACCGGGCCCTCGCCGATGCGCGCCTCACGGCGGAAATCTTCCTGAAACTGCTGCCCCCCCTGCGCGAGCGCTCCATCCGCACCCTAGCCGAGGCCGAGGATGCCTGCCGCAAGCTTGCCGACATGCAACGCGAACAGGCCTCCATCGGCTGGCAGGACGTGGTGCGGCCCCAGACCGTCAACGCCATGCAGATGGGGGTCCTGGCGCGGGTCGACTCCTATCCCTATCGCCACCGCGCCGAAGATGTGATGTCGAAGCCGCCCATCTTCGCCGATCCCGCCATGACGGTGCGCGATGCCCTGACCATGATCGCCGGACGCAAGATCAGCTCGGTGTTTCTGGCCCGTGCCAAGCCCGACGCGCCGCACGGCATCGTCACCGAACGCGACATTCTCCGCGCCATTGCGAAAGACGGCGAGAAAGCCTTCTGGAAACCCATCTCCGCCATCGCCACCTTCCCGCTCTCCACCGTGGCCGAGACGGATTTCCTCTATGTCGCCTTTGGCCGCATGCAGCGCAAGCGCTACCGTCACATGGGCGTGGTCAATGCGGCGGGCGATCTCACGGGTGCTCTCACCCAGCGCGACCTCATGCGCCTGCGCGGTGATGAGGCCGTGGCCTTGTCCGATGCGCTGGACGAGGCGGTGGGCGTCAATGACCTCGCCGCCGTCTGGCGCAAGCTGGCCGATGCCGCCCGTGCCCTGGTGGAGGAGGGCGTGGGCGCGCGCGATGTCGCGGGCATCATCTCGTCCGAACTGTGCAGCCTCACCGCCCATGCCGCGCGCATGGCGGAAGCCGAGGTGGCGGCGGCCAGCCCCCGGCCCGAAGGGCTGCGCTATGCCGTCATGGTGCTGGGTTCCGGCGGCCGGGGCGAAAGTCTGCTGGCGCTCGATCAGGACAATGCCATCATCTTCGATGCGCCGGATGAAGCCGTGGCCGATGCCTGGCTCGAACGGGTGGGCACCCGCATGAACGCCATCCTCTATGAGGTGGGCGCGCCCTTCTGCAAGGGCGGCTTCATGGCGGGCAACGGCACCTGGCGCAGGACCTCCGCCGCATGGCGCAAGCAGGTGGCCGCCTGGCTGGCCAAGGCCAACCCGCACGACATCCTCAACGCCGACATCTTCTTTGATGCCGTGCCGGTTCACGGCGATCGCGGCCTCGCCGACGATCTCATGCAGTCGGCGCTCGCGGTTGCGGCCCACACCGCCTCCTTCACCCAGTTGATGAGTGTGACCGCCGCGCAATCGGAAAATCTCATCGGCTGGTTCGGGCGCTTCGCCACCGACGAGGATGGCCGCATGGACCTGAAGAAGAACGGCATCCTGCCGATCTTCGCCACCGCCCGCGTGCTGGCGCTGCGCCATGGTCTCAGCCAGCGTTCCACCCTCTTCCGGCTGGAGGCGCTGCGCGGCCGGAAGGACGTGCCGGAGCGTCAGCTCAATGCCGTGCTGGAGGCCCATGAGGTGTTGCTGGGCGCCATTCTGCGCCAGCAACTCTCCGACATCACCAGGGGCATTTCCCCCGGCAATCGGGTTGATCCCTCGGCGTTGCAGAAGCTCGACAAGGACCGGCTGAAATGGGCGCTGGAGCAGGTGCCCGCCGCGCGGGACCTCCTCGGCGTCCCCGCTGTCTGATTGCTGAGACGCCAGATCTAGTCGTCGCTGCCCTTGTCCGTCTCGTCGCCGGGCGCGCCCGCCTCGGCGGCGGGAATGGCATAGGCCTCGCCCAGCCAGCGCCCCAGGTCCACCGTTTTGCAGCGCGGCGAGCAGAAGGGAAAATCCTTCTGGCTTGCGGGTTTCTTGCAGATGGGGCAGGCGCGGCGCGGCCTCAGCGGCGTGGGGTCCGCCATGGTCTTCAGACCATGTCCGAGGGCGTGGTCATCCAGCTATGATAGACCGGAAAGCCCGCGCCCTGCAAAAGCGCCACTGTCTCCTGCAGGGGCAGGCCGACGACGCCGGAATGGGAGCCCGCGAGATAGCGCACGAAGGCCTCGGCCCGGCCCTGGATGGCATAGCCGCCGGCCTTGCCGCGCCATTCGTTGCTGGCGAGATAGCTGTCCACATCCTCGCGCGCCAGGCGCTTGAAGCGCACCTTGGTTTCCACGCAGCGGGTGATGGCCTTGCCCGAGGGTGGAATGAGACAGATGGTGGAATAAACCCAGTGCGACCGGCCCGAGAGCAGGTTCAGGCAGTCGGCGGCCTGCTCATAGGTCTCGGCCTTGGGCAGAATGCGCCGGCCCAGGCCCACCACCGTATCGGCGGCGAGAATGAAGGCATGCGGCCCCAAGGCTAGAACTTCCGGCGCGGTCCTGGCCTTCTCGGCCTTGGCCTTGGCGAGCCGGATGGAGAGGCGGCGCGGTGTCTCGCGCTTGAGCGGCGTCTCGTCCACATCGGCGGGATTGAGCAGGGCAGGCGAAAGCCCCACCCGGTCAAGGAGCGTGAGCCGCCGGGGCGAGGCGCTGGCCAGGACCAGTCGGGCGCGATTGTCGCTCACCGGGTCCGTGTCCTACTTGAAGCGATAGTTGATGCGGCCCTTGGTCAGGTCATAGGGCGTCATTTCCACCATCACCCGGTCACCGGCCAGAACCCGGATGCGGTTCTTGCGCATCTTGCCGGCGGTATGGGCGATGATCTCGTGATTATTGTCCAGTTTCACCCGGAACGTGGCGTTGGGCAGCAGTTCCGACACCGTGCCCTCGAATTCCAGAAGTTCTTCCTTCGCCATGCACTCTCCATTGGTTGGCGGCTGTTCCCATGGACCCGTTCCGGCGGAAATTCAAGCCCTGCCGCAATGGCCGTGCCTCACACCCCCCGGGCCTGCTCGCGCGGGAAACGGGCCAGGATCTTGCGGGCCAGCCCGTCGCGCACCGCCCGATAGGCATCGAGGATATGCTCGCGCGACCCGGTGGTGGCCGAAGGGTCCAGCGTCGGCCAGTATTCGATGTCGATGGCCATGGTGCGGGTCAGGTCCACCGCCCGGTGGTGGGCCTCGGGCGACAGCGACACCACCACGTCGAAGCTCATGTCCTCCAGATCCTCGATGAGGTGGGGCCGGTGGCTGAACAGGTCAATGCCGATTTCCTCCATGACCACGCCCACGAAGGGGTCGGGGTCGGTGGGGCGGATGCCCGCCGAGGCGACATAGACGCGGTGGCCGAAATAATGGTGCATGAGCGCTGCCGCCATGGGCGAGCGGATGACATTATGGGTGCAGACGAAAAGGACGGCGCTGGGAAGGGGCTGCGGCACGGGGGTCACCCCCGCCAGTGCAGCACGCAGACCAGCGTGAACAGACGCCGGGCGGTGTTGAAATCCATGTCCACCTTGCCGTCCAGCCGCTCCTGCAACAGGGTGGAGCCCTCGTTGTGCAGGCCGCGCCGGGCCATGTCGATGGTTTCGATCTGGGCGGGCGTGGACAGCTTGATGGCGCTGTAATAGCTCTCGCACACCATGAAATAATCCTTCACGAGGCGGCGGAAGGGCGACGGGGACAGCCGGATGGGAGTGCTCCGTCCCCCGCGCTCTTTTTGGATGCCGAGCAGCGGGCGGCCATGGGGGGGGGAGAGAATGAGACGATGGGGCCCCGCCACATCGGGCAGCAGCTTGAAGGTGTTTTCCTCCAGCAGGTCATAGATCGCCACGCGCCGTTCGTGGTCGGCCTCGGGCGAGGTGCCGCAGCCGATGCTCTCATGCAGTTCCACGGCAATCAGGCGGTCGGGGCCGGGCGGATGCTGCATGGTCAGACCCCGTGATCCGGCGTGCGGCCCGCCGCCCACACCCCACCCAGATCCTTCAGCAGGCAGTCGAGGTATTCGACATGGAGCTGCACGACCGCGCCATTGGCAAAGGTCAGCGTCACCACCCCGGCCGGCGCATCGGTCTCCGCGAAGCTCACGCTCATCAGCGACAGGATGACATCGGGGTCGGTCTGCCGCAAGCCATGGCGCTTCACCGCCAGGACATTCTCAAAGTGCAGCCCGCTGCGGTGGCGTTCCTTGGCGGGCAGGCTCTCCCAGGCATAGCGATTGGCCACCAGGACAAATTGCCGGGTCTTCTTCACATAGCGGACATCGGCCAGACGGATCAGTGCGTCCTGCATCTGGGCCGAAATGACCTCGAGATCGTCGGGATCGCGCGCCGCCAGCTTCAGCATGTCAGGCCCCCGACAGCCGCACCACATCGGCCCCGCAGACCGAGAGCTTTTCTTCCAGCGCCTCGAAGCCGCGGTCCAGGTGATAGACCCGGTGCAGCATGGTGTCGCCCTCGGCCACCAGCCCGGCAATGACCAGCGACACCGAGGCGCGCAAATCCGTCGCCATCACATCGGCCCCGGTCAGCTTGGCCACGCCGCGCACCTCGGCTGCGTCGCCGTGCAGGTGAATGTCGGCCCCCAGACGCGCCAGTTCCTGCACATGCATGAAGCGGTTCTCGAAGATCGTCTCGCGGATCATCGAGGTGCCATTGGCCATGGTCATCAGCGCCATGAACTGGGCCTGAAGGTCGGTGGGAAAACCGGGATAGGGATCGGTCGTCACATTGACCGGCTGAATGCCATTGCCATTGCGCCGCACGCGAATGCCCTCGGCCACGGCCTCGATGTCGATTCCCGTCTGCTGCATGGCCACCATCATGGCCTCCAGCGTTTCGGCGCGCGCCCCCTTGAGCAGCACATCGCCCCCCGCCATTCCCGCCGCCATGGCATAGGTGCCGGCCTCGATGCGGTCGGCAATGACCTCGTGGGTGGCGCCATGCAGGCTGGAAACACCGGTGATCTTCAGCGTCGAGGAATGGATGCCCTCGATCCTGGCGCCCATCTTGTTCAGGCACTCGGCCACGTCGCCGATTTCCGGCTCGCGCGCCGCATTCTCGATGATCGTGTCGCCCTCGGCCAGAACCGCCGCCATCAGGGCCGCGTGGGTTGCCCCCACCGTCACCTTGGGGAAAATGATATGGGCGCCCTTCAGGCCCTTGGGGGCCTTGGCCTTCACATAGCCGCCCTCCACCTCGCAGATGGCGCCCAGCTTCTCCATGGCCATGATGTGCAGGTCCACGGGCCGCGTGCCGATGGCGCAGCCGCCGGGCAGCGACACCTTGGCCTCGCCCATGCGGGCCAGCAGCGGGCCAAACACCCAGAAGGAGGCCCGCATGGTGGAAACCAGTTCATAGGGGGCGGTCGTATCGACGATCTGCCTGGCGGAAATCTTCAGCGTCTCGCCATGGGCCGTGGTCTGGCCGGGGCGCTTGCCCGCCACCGTGATGTCGACGCCATGATTCTGCAGAATGCGCTGCAGGCGCAGCACGTCCACCAGGCGCGGCACGTTGGAGAGGGTGAGAGTCTCCGGCGTCAGAAGGGCCGTGATCATCAGGGGCAGCGCGGCGTTCTTCGCCCCCGAAATCGGAATGATGCCGTTCAGCCGGTTGCCGCCGCGAATGCGGATTCTGTCCATGGAGATCCCTGTCTGTGGCCGGGTTTGTGCACTGCACCCGGAAATTTGCCGCTAACAAGCACAAATGGCCGCTTTGGGGCAATCCCTAATCTTGGTCCGTCCCGGCGCCGTCTTCCTGTGGAGAAACCGGGGGATCAGCCGCCTCAGCCGGGCGGGCGGCCTCCTTCCGCCGTTTCAGGTTGGCGCGCAGCGCCTGGGCCAGCCGGGCCTTGCGCTGGACGGCGGGGTGGGCGGGCGGCTTGGCGGGCTGGGTCATGGGGCGGACTGGCTGGCAAGAGTGTTCTGGCCATTGGGCCGAAGCCGCGGTCCCCTGTCAAGCCAGGCCGTGGCGGAAGCGTCCGCCAGAGCCGTGGTTTTGAACCATCATGGCCAAAACCTCTGTAAGGGTTGCGCCGGGGCGCGGGCTGTGGCATGTGTCCGGCCCATCTGAACCGGCCTGCTGCGGTAGCTCAGTGGTAGAGCACCCCCTTGGTAAGGGGGAGGTCGAGAGTTCAATCCTCTCTCGCAGCACCATCCATCCCAAGAAAATCAAGCACTTATACTACAGATCAAACGGTCTGTGCGAGCCGTTACCCCACGTTACCCTTCACGGAATCACTCGCATCCCGACCGGCTCTTCCCCGCAACGGTACTCTACCTCCTCTCCAAGTCATGGCCGACAATGGACCGCAGGAGCTCATACACTTCGACGCGACTGGAACCCGCGGAAGCAGAGCGAAGTAGCTTGTCAAAATTCACCAGCAAGGCCGAGTTCCTACGCGGGTTCAGAAGCAGGCAATCGGACCACACGTCCAACTCGCCTTCGATCGAGGAGGCATACTTCAGGACCCAATACATCAGGACCTGCCGGAAGTCGCCCGAAACAAAGTTTCGGTCGGTATGTTTCACCTCGATAAGAATGCTACCAAGTGAGAAATCCGCCGCTCCAGTTGCGATCCATCCCATCCCCGGGATCGCCGGGCTGGCCTTCAGCTTGAACTTGGGGTGTTGCCCCTGCACACGCCGCAGCATTTCGACAAGGTTCTGAGCCGAGTGCTCCGCCACCTGCCTGTCACATTCAGCTATCACCGCCGGAACCTTGGCATCATAGTGCCTGCCCTGCCGTTTCGCCGCGACTTGCAAACAGTCATCCCAATCAGGTTCCAGCTTCCCGGAAAGGAGCCGTTCTGCGCGGGCGATGGCCAATTCAAACAGCATCGCCTTCTGAAGGGCGCTCTGTTCAACCAACTCGTCGGGAACAGCAGTTAAGCCTTCAAATTTGAATGCCGTCCGGTTGAGCGATGCCACGAGCCCGCCACTCAGCCGTGGGAACAGCACATCCAGAACCCCCGGGATGTCCCGGGCAACGGTTCTTGGGTCCCGAAAAGGGAGCCGCCTAAGCGCCATTTTCTGACCACTCCGCGAAACAGCCTGCGAACGTAGGCCCATTGTTAGGTTCAAAGCCGAGACGCCATGCTTGACCGAGTGATCGGCGAAGCTGGTTCCTTGTCTTCTCGCCTTCGTCACCAAAGTCTCCAGCCGCTATCCAAAACATGCGCTGTTCATCTGGACTCAGGTTCTGCCACTGGTTCCTCAGGCGGTTAAAGCTCGCTCTGTCGGGCCATTGCCGCCAGCAATCAATGCAAGCGCGCTTTACAGCAGGAGAGGAACTGGTGTCGAATACGCGCCGGACATATGCCCCCCTCGCATCTGTTCGCGCAAAGCGTATCGCGCGCAGATAGTGCAAGTTGTTCGCCTCTGGCATCAGGAGGTGGGGTGCTGACTGCGGCACTTGGTCGAGAAGATCGTCAATTTGCTGGAACACGACCGCAAAATCAGAGTTCGCTCGCACCGAATAGACACCACGCATTATCTTGGACCAAGAGGCCCGGAATGAATCCAAGTTCTTGGGGTCCAGCAGAGTAGCGCACAATTGAGCGGCAACCTTTGGCTTTTGAAACTTCAGAGCGCGACCGATCTGCGCAAGAACGAAACTGTCAGGCTGCGACTTCTCCTTTTCGAGATCGAGCAGAAACTGGACATCTATGTCATCAAATGACTTTTTAAGCTGCTCATACTCAGCGTTTGCTGCATCTGAATAAGGATCGAAATGCAAATCAAGTTCTCGCAAGGCAACGCTGGCATCTTCACCGTCTCCCAACTGCGCAGCCACATAGTCGGAATAGTGCTTGGCACTCAAAATGGTCGTCTTGGTTCTGTTCAGTGAAAGTCCATAGTCAGCAAGCGCGTGGGACAGGACGGAAAGCGCCTTGTATGCGTCGTGCTGGGAACTGCATATCAAGGTGAAGTCGTCAACGTAGCGATGCCAGATGATGCCAGCATCCGAAAGCGACCTGTCAATCGGCGTCATCATCACTTCTGCCAAGATGCGCGCGCACTGACCGCCGACTGGAAGCCCGAAAGACCTGCCAGCCGCAAGTTTGCTTAGGATGCGGTCAACCTGAACCGCAACCGTCGAATTTTCTGCGCCTAGATCACGGATGACGTTCTCGAGCCGGTGATGGTAGATGTGCTCATAGAAGCTCGAAATGTCTGTCTGCACGACAACACTGCCAGCCGCTTTCAGCGCCTCCTCTGCAAGGGTAGCCTCTTTGTAGGTTCGCCAAGACCTCGTTCTGTCGAAGTAGGAGGGAGCTTCTCCACCCAACCTATAGGAGTGCGCCCTTTGACTGCGGTTTGCCTCATTCGCCTCAGCGATGGCAATACCTAATCCATTCAAGTAAAGGTTCCAGAATGGATGGATTCTTGTGGTTATTCTAAACCCATGGGAGCCAGAAGGGGTCAGCAGTCGCTCGGCCCCAATCGTCAATTCATTTACATACCCTGCAGCGTTCTTCTGAGTTCTCGCGTTTATTGACTCAAACAAGTTGAAACAAATTCTTGAGAGGTCTTCTGCCCTGTCTCGAATGAAACCAGCGTCAATGTCATAAGGTAGCGTGTCGTTCTCTCCGCTCTTCCCTATTTCCAGCGCGGCACGCCTAAAGTGATCTTGGGAAACCTGCAAAGTACTACCCTCGTTGCTGAGCTGGAACTTGCAGCTTACGCAGCAGCCCGTCCTTTCTGCAACCATTGCAAGAGTATAGGGCGGAAGTCTAGCGAGAAGGTCGGCAAGAAGCCCCGGTCTTGACCACTTTGCTGCCTCCGTCCTCCCTACAATACGTCGCACCCCAGAAGGGGCGCCGATGATCGAAGGCGTGCGGCTTCATTGAGAAATCGATTGCCGTCACACCGCGATGTTATGCCGAACCTTCCGGCACCGCAATCTCAACCTGCCCGGCTATTCCGGTCGGCTCTCGGTGCTGCGATTGCGGGCGCGATAGGCTTCCGGTTCCTCGAAGGTGCCCTGCCAGATGCCGCGTTTGGTGGCGCGGGCTTCCTTTTCCTCGCCGATGTAATCGTGGCTGTGGCGCAGATAGGCCGTGGCCCAGCCAAGGCGCACCATCTCGCGGTTCAACTCCACCTCGCCCGCCCAGCACACCGACACGGCCCGGCCATAGCGGTCGGCCTCGCCCGTCTGGCAGGTCACCGCGCGCCCGCGCACCAGCCCGCGCAGCGCGTTGGCCGCCTGCTTGCCGCAGGGGTAGTCGCGCCCGCCCGCGTCCTTGCAGCTTTCGGTATATTCCGGCGCATCGATGCCGTTGAGGCGGATTTCCTGGTCCTTGAGGGTAAGGGAGTCGCCGTCTATCACCTGGGCGCGCGACCCCTGCACCTCCGTCACCCCCATCATGCGCAGGGCTGCGAGCACCAGCACCAGGGCCGCCAGAAACACCGCGAGGTCAATGAGGCTGCGCCACAGGGGCCGGGTCGGTCCCGGCTGATAGGGACGGCGAGAGCGCCAGGGCCGGCCAGAACTCAAGGCTGGTCCTTCCAGCGGGCGGCGGCGGCATCGTCGCTGTCCTTGGCATCAACCCAGCGCGGGCCGTCGCTGCCCTCCTCCAGCTTCCAGAAGGGTGCCTTGGTCTTCAGCCAGTCCATCAGGAACTGGCAGGCGGCAAAGGCCTCCTCGCGGTGCGGCGCGGCGGTGATGACCAGCACGATGTCGTCACCCGGCATGAGGCGGCCAAAGCGGTGGATGATGAGGGAGGCCGACAGCGGCCAGCGCGCCTGCGCCTCGGCCTCGATCTCGGCCAGCGCCTGTTCCGTCATGCCGGGATAGTGCTCCAGCGTCATGGCCGAGACATCGCGCCCCTCGGAGACATCGCGGACCGAGCCGACAAACAGCGCGGTGGCGCCGTCGCGGCCATGGGCGGCGCGGAAGCCCGCCAGCTCATGGCCCACGTCGAAGGTCTGTTCCTGAACCCGGATCATGGCCCTACATGCCACCGCGCCGCTGAAGGTTCAATTGCCGGTGATCGACTTGAGGATTTTCTTGCCCGCCTTCAGCGCCTTTTTCACATCGCGCTTGTCCACGCCGAGGTCGTGCAGGGTGCCCGCCGTATCGGCGCTGATCTTCGGTCCGTCCCACGGCCCGGCCAGCGTCACCGCCACCGGCAGCTTGCGGTCGCCGCCGCCGCCCGTCAGGCTGGGCCGTGCGGCGAGATTCACCGCGCGCCGCAGAATGTCGATATCACCCTGTGCCGCAACCGACAGGCCCGTGCCCGCAAGCTTGATGTCGTCGCTCGCGGCAATGCCGTCGCGCAGGGTGAAATGGGCCGAAGCGCGGGACAGCGCCGTCATGCGCTCGGGCTCGATGCCCCAGCCATCGCTCACCGCGGCTACCACCGTCGCCGCCAGCCGGTCGAGGTCGATGCCGATGATGCGCCCGTCGCTGAGCGACAGGTCAGCCGTGCCGGAGAGGGTGGAGATGAGCCGGGCCTGCGAATTGCCGTCGGCCGATAGTCTGGCGGACACGGCAAGCGGCCCCGCCAGCCAGTCAAAGCCCAGAAGCTTGGGCAGGAAGCCCTCCGCCGCCACGCCCTTGAGGTCGAGATCCAGATCGAGATGGGGCAGGGGTCCGGTGCCGTCGAGCTTCGTGGTGATGGTGCCGGTGCCGCCCTCCAGACCCTGCGTCGTCACGGTGGCGGTGAGCCGGCCATTGCTCAAGGTGGCGGACACCTCCGCCGGGCCCATGGTCAATTGCCCCAGCACCAGCCGCCGCGCCGCCACCGCAACCTCGGCGTTGAGCGCGGCCAGCCCCGAGGCATCCCAGAACTGTTCCGACCAGGCGGCGGCAGGCGTTGCGTCGCCCTTGCCGGCCGGCAGGGGATCATCGCCGCTGCGCAACACATGGGGCGTGACATCAAGCGTCTCCATCGCCAGGCGCGCGCGCAGCATGGGCTTCTCACCGCTGAAATCGGCGCTGGCCGTGCCCTGGGCCGACATGCCGTCCATGGCGGCCCCCAGACCCTTGACGGTGAAGTACCCCCCCGCGGCGGCGCCCGCCCCATGGGCCTCGACCTCCTCCACCCCCGCCGTGCCCGACACCGGCAAGCCGAGCCAGCTCAGCGTGCGCCGCAGGTCGGCGCTGTCAAGGCTCGCCTGGCCGGCAAGGTTGAGCGTGGTGCGGGTGGAAAGCCGGCCCGTGTAGGTGAAGGCCCCGCCCAGGCCCCTGAGGGTGAAGTCGAAGGGCGAGCCATCGTCCGCCAGCCGGGCCAGATCGGCGAGGTAAACCGTATAGGCCGCCGCCTCGCCGCCGACTGTCGCCGTGCCCTGCACATTGACCTCGCCCGCCGTGTTGAAGTCAAAACTGCCCACGCCATTGGCGGCGGCAAAGCGGTTGCCGCTGCGGGCATCGGCGAAGCTCACGCTGGTGTTGCTGAAATCGATATGGAGCGGCTTGTGGCGGCGCGGCGCGTCGGGGCTGTCGGGCGCGGCGGCGTTATCGCCCGTGGCCTCGCTGTTGGCAAAACTGGTGCGGCCCTTGCCATCGATGCTGAGCGCCAGCGCCGCGCCGTCGATCATGATATTTTCCACCCGGAAGCGCCGGGTCAAAAGACCGCCGAGGCTCACCGGCACCCGCACCGTCTCGGCGCTGAGCAGCGCCCCTTCCATGCCCGCGGCACTGGCAAGCCTCGCCCCCTTCAGCACCACGGCGGGCTGCGGCAGCAGGGAAAGCCGCGTCGTCGCCACCGTCAGGCTGCGGCCGGTGCGGCGCATCAACTCGTCGGCCAGCCTGGCGCTGACCGCAGAGGGTGCCAGCAGCAGCCAGACCAGGGCCAGCACAAGACTGGCGGCCAGGGCGATCACCGCCATGCCGGATTTTGTTTTCAGGAAGGCCATCGCCCCATACCATCCGCCACTTGCGGCCCTTTCATGGCGGTTGATAGAAGGTCGCCCCAGGGGCCACAAGGCCCGCACAGCACAGGAAAACGGACACGCCCATGACCAGAGACCCGCTATGGACCCCCTCCGAGGTGCGGCTGCGGCAGTCCAACCTCGCCCGCTTCATGGCGGCCCTCGGCTGCCGCACCGGGGCCAGCTTCGCCAGTCATCAGGATGTGCTGGCCTTCTCGGTTTCCGAGCCGGAACTGTTCTGGGACGCGGTGTGGGATTTCGCCCACGTCAAGGCCACGGCCAAGGGCAAGACCGTTCTGGCCGAGGGTGCCCACATGCGTGAGGCCCGCTTCTACCCGGAAGCCCGCCTCAGCTATGCCGAAAACCTGCTGCGCCGGAACGATGCTGAACCGGCCCTGATCTTCTGGGGCGAGGATAGGGTGAAGCTCACCTGGTCCTGGGCCGATCTCAACCGCGCCGTGGCCAGATTACAGCGCGCCTTCCGGCGCGTCGGCCTCAGCGCGGGCGACCGCATCTGCGCCGTGGTGCCCAATCACCCCATGGCCATTGCCGGCCTGCTCGCCGCCAATTCCATCGGCGCCATCTGGTCCTCGTGCTCGCCCGACTTCGGCGAGCGCGGCATTCTGGACCGCTTCGGCCAGATCGCGCCCAGGCTGCTCCTCACCTGTGATGCCTATGACTATGGCGGCAAGACCCACGCCATGACCGCCAAGATCGCCGCCGTGCTGAAGGACCTGCCCACGGTGCAAACCGCCGTGGTCTTCCACTATACCGGCGATGCTGAAGCCATGGCCCGCGCCATACCCCACGGCGTCACCCATGAGGACTTCGTGACAGGCGAGGACGATGGCCCCGCCACCTTCGTCCAGCTGCCCTTCGATCACCCGCTCTACATTCTCTATTCCTCCGGCACCACCGGCATTCCCAAGTGCATCGTCCATCGTCAGGGCGGCATCCTGCTGAAACATCTGGTGGAGCACCTGCTCAACACCGATGTGAAGGCGGGCGACCGTCTGTTCTATTTCACCACCTGCGGCTGGATGATGTGGAACTGGCTGGTGTCGGGCCTCGCGGTCGGCGCAACCCTTCTCCTTTACGATGGCTCGCCCTTCCATCCGTCCGAGCGCATTCTGTTTGACTATGCCGACGCCGAAGGCATGGGCCTCTTCGGCACTTCGGCCAAATATATCGACGCGCTGAAGAAGACCGGCTGGCGCCCGAAGGACACCCACCAGCTCACCAGCCTGCGCAGCATGATGTCCACCGGCTCGCCCCTGTCGGATGAGAGCTTCGATTTCGTCTATGACGCCATCAAGTCCGATCTCCACCTCGCCTCCATCTCCGGCGGCACCGACATCTGCGGCTGCTTCGTCGGCGGCAATCCGCTGTCGCCGGTGTGGCGCGGCGAGATTCAAGGCCCCATGCTGGGCATGGCGGTGGATGTCTTCGATGACGCGGGCCAGCCGGTGACACAGGAAAAGGGCGAACTGGTCTGCACCCGGCCCTTCCCCTCCATGCCGATCATGTTCTGGAACGACCCCGACGGCAGGAAATATCACGCCGCCTACTTCGAGCGCTTCGCCAACATCTGGTGCCATGGCGATTTCGCCGAGGTGACGGACCATGGCGGCATCATCATCCACGGCCGCTCCGACGCCACGCTCAATCCCGGCGGGGTGCGCATCGGCACGGCGGAAATCTATGCCCAGGTGGAGCGCATCCCGGACGTGCTGGAAGCTCTCGCCATTGGTCAGGACTGGCAGGGCGATGTGCGCGTGGTGCTCTTCGTGCGGTTGAAGGAAGGGGCGCAACTGGACGATGCCTTCGTCACACGCATCAGGAAGGAAATCCGCGACGGTGCCTCGCCGCGCCATGTGCCGGCCCGGATCATTCAGGTCGCCGACATTCCGCGCACCAAGTCCGGCAAGATCACCGAACTGGCGGTGCGCGACATCGTCCATGGCCGCGTGGTGAAGAACCAGGAGGCGCTGGCCAACCCGGAGGCGCTGAAGCTCTACGAGAACCTGCCCGATCTGGCAAAATAGCTATTCCGCCAGGACTCGCGTGGTCGGGAAGATCACTTCCACCAGCGTGCCCTTGCGCGGCTCGGAGGAAATCTCGAAGCGTGCCCGGTTGGCCTCGGTCAGCGCCTTGGTGAGGGGCAGGCCAAGGCCCGTGCCCTGCCGCCCCCGGCCCTCGGTCTCCACCCGGGCAAAGGGTTCCAGCGCCGCCTTCAGATCCTTGGCCGACATGCCGATGCCCGTATCCTTGACGCGCAGCGCCAGCTCGCCCGACGGCAACAGTTCCGCCGCCACGATGACCTGTCCGCCCGGTTCGGTGAACTTGATGGCATTGGACAGGAGGTTGATGATGATCTGGCGCATGGCGCGCAGGTCCGCCACCACCGGCGGCAGGCCCTCGGCAAAGGCGCGGCGCATGACCACCCGCGCCACCGCCGCCGGTTCCTGCAACATGCGCAAGCCATGGTCGGTCACGGCGGCCAGATCGACCGAGGTGAAATTCAGTTCGAGCTTGCCCGCCTCCACCCTGGACAGGTCGAGCAGGTCATTGATCAGCGACAACAGGTGGCCGCCGCTCTCGTGAATGTCGTGGGCATAGGCGCGATACTTGTCATTGAGGGGGCCGAAGCGTTCGCCCTGCATGGCGTCGGAAAAGCCCATGATGGCATTGAGCGGTGTGCGCAATTCATGGCTGATATGGGCGAGGAAGTCCGACTTCTGGCGGCTCACCTCTTCGGCCCGGTCGCGCGCCTCGCGCAGGTCGGCCTCGCTCCGCTTCCACTGGGTGATGTCGCGCACCACGGCACAGAAGGAGGCGAGCGAGCGCGGCGACTGCAACAGCCCGACGGTGAGGAACAGCGGCACCTCGCCGCCCTGGCGCACCACGGCGGTGACCTCGCGGCCATCGTTGAACACCGAGGCCAGCCCCGGCCCGTCGAGCGAGGCGAGATAGGCGTTCAGCACCTTGCGGCTGTCGGGCGTCAACAGGTCGGCCAGCGGCCGGTCCACCACCTCGGCCAGCCGGTAGCCGAAGATCGCCTCGGCCCCGGCGGAGAAGGTGTGGATATGGCCCTTGGCGTCGAGCGTGATGATGCCATCGGCCACCGTGTCGAGAATGGCGCGCAACTCGTCATCCGCCGTGGCGCTGGGCACCGGCGGTTCCGGCAGAGGCGCGGGGATGACGATGGCAGGCGTTGCCGGCCCGGCTGCGGCGAAGGGATTAAGCTCCGGCACGGGCCTGGCCGCCGCCGGTTCGGCGGGCGGCGCAAAGGGATCGGGGCGGGGATCAGCCCCGGCATCAGGTGAGCCGGGCTGCGGACCGGCGAAGGGATCTAAGGCAGGGTGAGGCTCAGCACGGGCCGAAAGAGGCGGCGGCGCGGTGAAGGGGTCCACGACCGGCGCAGCGGCAGCGGCAAAGGGGTCCGGCACCACGGCGGGCTGGGGTGCCGGAACAGGTTCAGACATGACCGGCGCGTTCCTGTCGGCGGTGAAGACCAACTGGCGGGCGGGTCCACCCTGCCAGGCCACCTTCATCACCTCCAGGCAGCCCGAAAGCCGCTGGCCATTGTCCAGCACGGCCGCGACCGGGCCGGATGATGGCGTGCCGGTCAGGAGCGCCCACAGGGCCGCATCGTTGATGGCCTCCTCCATGGTGGCATGGCCCGTGGCGGCCAGCCCCGGCCGGTTGATGTAGGCCACGCCGTCGCCCGCGATGATGAAGGTCGCGCGCTCCAGCCGGTCCATGGCCTGGGTCAGGATGGCGGGAATGGTGGCAGCCTGGCGCCGAGGGGCAGGCGGGGGTGGCGGTTCCGCCGCGGCCACGGGCGCTGCCGCCTCGGGCGCGGCGGGGCGGCGCACCAGCGCATGGTTGATCTGATGCCCCAGCGTCTCGAAGGCCTTGGCCTCGGCCTCCGCCAGCGGCGTTCCGGCCACGGGCGGGGCCACGTCCATCTGGCGCTCCAGCTGCCGCCGGTCGGTCACATCGTCCATGAGCAGCAGGATGGGCGCATCCTGGCCCTCGGCCAGCCGTTGCAGGGTGAGGCGAATGTCGCGGCGCCCCACGCGGGTCGCCAGGGCCGCGACCTCGCTCACCGTTGCCGTGGCGGCAAGACGCGCCACAAGCTCCCTGGCCTGGGCCTCGTCACCCAGCAGGGCGGCAAAGCCATCCGCCCGCCCGCCCGCCAGGGCGCGCGCTTCACCATTGAGTCCGAGGAAGCTGCCGTCCCGCCCCATGAGCAGCGCCGGCATGGCCATATGTTCAAAGGCCGACTGCACCAGATCCGGGGCAAGGGCTGCCGCCGTGACCGCCGGCGGCTCGGCCACCGCCAGAAGCCCGGCCCGGCCATCGGCCAGGGCGTGAATGTGGCAGCGGCAGTGGAAGGCCTGGGTCTGCCCGGTGGAGGGGAAGGAAAGTTCGGCCCGCGCGCTGTCGCCCCGCGCCAGGTTGCGCGTCATCTCGGCGATGCGCTCCACCCCCGGCTCGGCCCGGTCGAAGGGCCGGTCCACCAGATCGAACAGCGATTGCCCGGCAAAGGCGGTGATGCCGGGCCGGTTGGCCCAGACGATACGCCCGCGCTCGCCATCCCACAGCCAGGCGGCGAGCGGCGACTGGCGCAGATCTTCCAGAGTGGGGGGCAGGGCGCTGGTCACGGAATCACCTAACCTCAAACGGCCCGCCCGCAGGGGCAGGCAGGACACTTGGGGAAATTACGCGGATTTTATCATCTCCGGCAAGCAATGCTTAACCATAGGCCAACGTAATTTAATGGGTTTTGTGCAGCGCAACAATTATGTTGCAATGCACAATGAACCGGCCTATATGAGGGGCAGATTTCCCTCACCCATTCCCTGCCCACGGGAGAGCCCCAGGCGGAAGAAGCAAACCCCCCCGGGCGCCCCCCCCGCCATGCCCGATGGCATTGCCTCCATGGCCCGCCAGTCGGTGGATCAGGCCCAGGCCGCCTTTGAAAAGGCCAGCGAAATGGCCCACGGCAATGTCCAGATGATGGACGCCGCCGCCGGTGCCTACAAGCAGCGCCTGGCCGACCTCCAGCTCAAGGCCATCGAGATCACCCAGGACAACATGAACGCCGCCTTTGAATTCGCCCGCCGCGCCCTCGGCGTCCGCGACCTGGGCGAGGTCATGAACCTGCAGCAGGACTTCATCAAGGCCCAGGCCGAGGCTTTGCAGCGCCAGACCGCCCAGTTCAATGAGCTGTCGGTGGCGCTGGCCAAGGAAACCGTGAAGCCGGTGCAGGACAGCATGACCAAGTCCTTCGCCAACGTCGGCAAGCCCTTCGGCAAGTAAGCCATTCCAACCCCGCCGGGCGTCTCCCTCCCGGCATTTTCCGAAGGGCCCGTGGTGACACGGGCCCTTCTGTCACCCGGCCCTGAACCGCCCGGAATCGGCCCGAAAATTTTGGCGGCGAGGGGTTTCCCTTTTCGCCGTCTTGGCTTATGGATGCCCCCGGCTGGATGCCGCCTTAGCTCAGTTGGTTAGAGCACCAGATTGTGGATCTGGGGGTCCCCCGTTCGAGCCGGGGAGGCGGTACCACCGGCCGCTGCGCCAGAGGGCGACGGTCTGAACGCCGAAGCGAGGTTCCGCGCCTGCCATGGCTCCATCCCTGCGTAGTCTGGCCCTGATCCCGGCCCGTGGCGGTTCCAAGGGCATCCCCCGCAAGAATATTGCCGACCTCGGCGGCAAGCCGCTCATCGCTCACATCATCGCCGCCGCGCGCGCCGCCCGGTGCTTTGCCAATATCGTGGTCTCCACCGAGGATGCGGAGATCGCCGCCGTGGCCCGCGCTCACGGTGCTGAAGTGCCCTTCCTGCGCCCCGCGGCGCTGGCCGAAGACGCAACGCCCTCCCTGCCGGTTGCCCAGCACGCACTGGCCGAAATGGAGCGCCTCACCGGCACACCCTACGACGCCTTGGCCCTGCTCCAGGCCACCAGTCCCTTCACCCGGGCGGAAGATCTGGCCGCCGCCCTGGCCAAGCTCGCCGAGGGCCAGTCGGAGAGCGTGGTCACCGTGGCCGAGGAAAAGTCCAAGCACCCCTTCCGCATGAAGCGCGTGGTCTGCGGCGACCGGCTCATCAACTTCATCGACCAGGGCTTTGAGGATACGCGTCCGCGCCAGTCCCTGCCCAGGGTCTATCGCCGCTCCGGCGGCTGTTATGCGTCCCTGCGCCGGGTGCTGACCGAAGAGAACGCGCTGGTGAGCGCGGATTGCCGTGCCGTCATCGTGCCGGAATGGACCGCGATCGACATTGACAGCCCCCTTGACCTCGACCTCGCCCGGCTGGTCATCGCCCGCCGGGACACATGAACCGCCGCCCCTTCCCATGGCCGGGGCAACCTGACATATCTCGACCATGACCCAACCCGCCCATTGGCTCGCAGACCCGAAACCCGGCGCCGCCTGTGCCGTGATTGCCGAAGTGGCCCAGGCCCATGACGGCTCGCTGGGCATGGCCCATGCTTACATCGATGCCGCCGCCCAGACCGGGGCCACGGCGGTCAAGTTTCAGACTCATATTGCCGCCGAGGAGTCCACCCCCGCCGAACCCTGGCGGGTGAAATTCTCGCGTCAGGACGAAACCCGCTTCGACTATTGGCGGCGCATGGAATTTACCGCCGAACAATGGGCGGGCCTCAAGGTCCACGCGGAGGACCGGGGCCTCGTCTTCCTGTCGTCGCCCTTTTCCATGAAGGCGGTGGAATTGCTGGAGCGTCTGGGAGTTGCCGCCTGGAAGGTGGCCTCCGGCGAATTGACCAACCTGGCCATGGTCGCCGCCATGGCCCAGACGGGAAAACCCGTCATGCTTTCCACCGGCATGAGCCCCATGACCGAGATCGGCGCCGCCGTGGCAGTGGTGCAAGCCCACGCCGCCCCCTTCGCCATCTTCCAGTGCACCACCCAATATCCCTCGCCGCCGGAGGCCATCGGTCTCAACGTGCTGGCTGACCTGCGCCGGAGGTTCTCCTGCGCCGTGGGCATTTCCGATCATTCCGCCACCATCTATCCCGGCCTCGCTGCGGTTGCGGCCCATGGCGCGGAACTGATCGAAGTTCACCTCACCCTCAGCCGCACCCAGTTTGGTCCTGATGTGGTGGCCTCCCTCACGCCCGATGAATTGAAGGTGCTGGTGGACGGCGTGGGCTTCATGGAACGCATGAAGGCTGCCCCCCTGAACAAGGAGGCCATTGATCCGCGCGTCGTCCCCATGCGCGCGATATTCTTCAAAAGCGTCGTGGCGCTTCAGGACCTGCCCCAGGGCACAGTCTTGAAACGTGAACATCTGGGTGTGAAAAAGCCCGGCACCGGCATTCCGGCGGCGCAATTGGACGTCACCATTGGCCGCACCCTGAATCGCGCCGTGAAGCGCAATGACGTATTGAAGCCGGAGGACGTGCAGTGACGAGCAAGCGTAAAGTCTGTGTGGTGATCACGGCGCGCCCATCCTATTCGCGCATCAAGTCGGCCTTGACCGCCATCCGCGAACACCCGGCGCTGGACCTGCAACTCGTCGTGGCAGCCTCGGCCCTGCTCGACCGCTATGGCAATGCCGTCAAGGTCATCGAGCGCGAAGGCTTCAGGGTGGATCGCACCGCCTACATGATCATCGAGGGTGAAACCCTGCTCACCTCGGCCAAGTCCACCGGTCTTGGCATCGTCGAACTGGCCGGCATCTTCGCCGACCTGAAACCCGACATGGTGATCACCATCGCCGACCGCTACGAAACCATCGCCACCTCCATTGCCGCCGCCTACATGAATATCCCCCTGGTGCATGTGCAGGGCGGCGAGGTTACAGGCTCCATCGACGAAAAGACCCGCCACGCCAACACCAAGCTCGCCGACATCCACCTTGTGTCGTCGGAACCGGCAGCGGCGCGCGTGCGCAACATGGGTGAGCGGCCCGAAAGCGTCTTCGTGACCGGCTGCCCCTCCATCGACCTCGCCCGTCAGGCCATGGCCGCCGAACCGCGTGACATGGCAGAACTCGCCGCCAAGTATTCTGGTGTCGGCCAGCCGGTCGACCTGACCCGGCCCTATCTCGTGGTCATGCAGCATCCGGTCACGACACAATATCAGCAGGCCCGCGTCCAGACCGAGGAGACGTTGAAGGCGGTGCAGGCCTGCGGCCATCCCGCCCTGTGGTTCTGGCCCAATGTCGACGCAGGCTCGGATGCCACCTCCAGGGCCATCCGCACTTTTCGCGAATTTCATCCCGAAGCCCCCATCCATTTCTACAAGAACATGGCGCCCGCCGATTTCCTCAGTGTGCTGATCAACAGCCGGGGCATCATCGGCAATTCCTCGGTCGCCATCCGCGAATGTTCCTGGCTCGGTGTGCCCGCCGTCAACATCGGTGATCGCCAGACCCGGCGCGACCGCGGCCGCAATGTCGTGGACGTGCCCCATGATGCCACCGCCATTGCCGCCGCCATCGCAAACATGTGGCGTCAAACTGAACGCCCGCGCGATGACATCTATGGCGACGGCCACGCCGGCCAGCGCATTGCCGAGGTTCTGGCCACGGTGACGCCGACCATTGAAAAGGCCCTGGTTTACTGACGCGTGACGATGAACACGTCGGGCGCATAGGCCGTGACCCGCAACCCCTGAAAGCGGCGCAGGCCCAAACCGATGTCACGGAGTCGCTGGCTGGCCTCGGCCAATGGCGTCGGTGGAAAGCGGTGATGGGTATAGGCGACATTGGACTTGTGCCCGGTGCGATGGGCGTTGCGCCGCTTGATGAGCGCCCGCGCCTCGGCATAGGCCATGCCCAGCGGACGGAGAACCCGACTTCCCCTTGGTGAGGCCAAGCCTTCCAGTTCATCCGCAATGGCTTCGCTCGCCAGCCTGCCGCCGGTGTTGCTGATGTGGCGGGCAATGACGGCCTCGCGCGCCGGGCTTCGCGCCGCGGCGGCCTCACCTGTGGCAAAGCCCTCGCGCAGCAGCCCGATCACCTGATCGGCGCTTTCGGCGGCTATGCCGAGGTCATTGGCCAGGTGCAGGTCGAAGCGGGCCGACCTGACCGGCAGATAGGCCAGAGCCCGGCGGTTGAGCAGATAGGCTTCAATGCCGGTGGTGCAGCTGTTGTGGATGAGGCTGTCACAGGCAAGAAGCCACGCCACCACGCTGCCCTGGTTGATCACCGCCACATTGGCCGCCCCGCCCGCCGCCTTTTGCCACACCTCATGATTTTCCGAAGGGTGTGGCCGGATGATGAAGTGACGCTCGGGGAAGGCCTTCGCCAGCTGCGGAACGAGCGCGGTGAAGGCATTGAACACCGCATAGCGATGGCGGGAAAGTTCGGCCTGCCAGGGGTCGGCGGCTTCTCCCAGTTTCTCCGGTGGCGCCAGCGGCGTCAGATTTTTGAAGAAGTGATTGAGTGAGCCGAAATTGGTATTGATGAGAACGAAGCGGCCATGGCGGGCGCGGATGGCCTCGGCCTCGCGCTGATGCAGGCCCATGAAATCGGGGCGCAGCAGGTCCATGCGGCCATTGCCCGTTTCGACGATGGGGGTGCCGTCATAGCAGGATGCCTCGCGCCAGGCCTGGGCATTGTCCGGTCCCCAGGCCAGGAGTTTTTCCGCCGCTGCCAACACCTGGGGATGAACGCGCAGGCGCACATAGTCGGCCCGCGAATAATAGATCAGGCCCTCTTCATCCATGGCCACGAAACGCTGCCCCAGAAGGCGCAGCAGGCGCGCCACATGCCGCGAGGAGTGGCGCACATCCTTGCCCAGATAGATGCCGCGCGGCAATCGCGCCAGAGCCAGATGCATGAGATTGCGCGAGCCGACGTAGACCACATGCCCACGCTCTGCCAGGATTCCCGCCAGCAGCAATTTGGCGTCAAATTCCCGGGCCTTGTTTTCACAGGGAAGAAAGACGGGCGGCAAGGGTCGGTCGGGCGTCATGGCGGGACCATTGCCGGAGACCGCCGGGTTTGTCCAGCCGGGCCGGGCCAGGCTTCAGCCTGCGCGTCACAAGTGGCTTGAACTCTTCGGAGTGGACGGGCAAAACCAAGCATCTGCCGGAGATGCGCCTCGTGCCTCGTGTAGCCCTCTTCCCGACCTGCCTGGTGGACGTGATGCGTCCCGCCGTAGGCTTTGCTGCGGCAAGGCTGTTGGAGCAGGCCGGCTGCGCGGTGACGGTGCCGGAGGGGCTGACCTGCTGCGGCCAGCCCGCCTTCAATTCCGGCGACAGAAAAACAGCCCGGACGCTGGCCCGCCGCACCATGGCGCGGCTCAAGGATTTTGACTTTGTCGTGATCCCCTCCGGCTCCTGCGCCGGCATGATGGTGCAACACTATCCCGAGCTTTTCGCGCCGGACACGGAGGACCATGCCGCGGCCCGTGATCTCGCGGCGCGCTGCCATGAGTTGACGCAATTTCTGGTGCGCGTCATCAAGGTGGAAAAACTAGCGGCGGAATTTCCGGCCCGTGCCACCTATCATGACTCATGTGCCGGCCTGCGCGAACTGGGCATCAAGACCGAGCCGCGCCAGCTTCTGCGGCAGGTGGCGGGGGTCAGCCTCACGGAAATGGCGGATGCCGAGGTGTGCTGCGGCTTCGGCGGCACCTTCTGCGTGAAGTATCCCGACATCTCCACCCGCATGGTGGACAAGAAGGTGGAGAAGATCATCGCCTCCGGGGCTGACACGCTGGTGGCGGGCGATCTCGGCTGCCTCATGAACATGGCAGGACGCTTGAAGCGCCTGGGCTCCGACATCAAGGTGCGCCATGTGGCCGAAGTGCTGGCGGGCGACCATGAAACACCGCCCATGGCGGATGAGGGCGGCGATGCAGCCTGAGTCCATCCGCTTCAAGGAACTTGCCGCCCGCGCCCTGGCCGATGAGCCGCTGCAACGCTCCATGGTGGCCACCGGGCCGCACTTCGTGTTGAAGCGGGCCAAGGCGCGCGTGGCGCTGCCGGAATTCGACGAGTTGCGCGACGCCGCGCGCGATATCAAGAACCATGTGCTGGCCCATCTCGATGTCTATCTCGAAAAATTCGAAGCACAGGTTCAGGCGGCGGGCGGCCATGTCCACTGGGCCGCGACGGCGGAAGACGCCCGCGCCATCATCCTGAAGATCGCGGCGGAAAAGCGCGCCCGCATCATCACCAAGGGCAAGTCCATGGTGTCGGAGGAGATCGGGCTGAACGAGGCGCTGGCGGCGGCGGGCCATGACCCGGTTGAAACCGACCTCGGCGAATACCTGATCCAGATCCGGGGCGAACGCCCGAGCCACATCATCGCCCCCGCCGTGCACCTGCGCCGCGAGCAGATCGAGGCCGACTTCCGCCGGGTGCATGACCAGTTCAATCCCGCCCGCGATCTCTCGCAGATTCCGGCCCTGGTGGAGGAGGCGCGCCGGGTGCTGCGCCAGAAATATCTCGATGCCGACATCGGCATCACGGGCGCCAACTTTCTGGTGGCTGAAACGGGAAGCTGCATCGTCGTCACCAACGAGGGCAATGGCGATCTCACCCGCCTCCTGCCGAAGACCCACATCGTGGTCACCGCCATCGAAAAAGTGGTGCCGACACTGGAGGATGCCTCAACCCTGCTGCGCGTGCTGGCGCGCTCGGCCACGGGGCAGGACTTTTCCACCTACACCACCCTGATGACCGGCCCGAGGCGCACTGGCGACCCCGACGGCCCGGAGGAATTCCATGTGGTGCTGCTCGATAATGGCAGGTCGAATGTTCTGGGCACGGTGTTTCAGGACATGCTGCGCTGCATCCGCTGTGGCGCCTGTCTCAATCATTGTCCGGTCTATCAGGCGGTGGGCGGCCATGCCTATGGCTGGGTTTATCCCGGCCCCATCGGTTCGGTGGTGACGCCGGCCCTCATCGGCATCGAGAATGCCGCGAATCTGCCCAATGCCTCGACCTTCTGCGGCCGCTGCGAGGAGGTCTGCCCGGTGCGCATTCCCCTGCCGCGTCTGCTGCGCCACTGGCGCGAACAGGAATTTGAAAAACACCTGACGCCCCCGGCGGTGCGCAGCGGCCTGTGGGCCTGGGCCTTTCTCGCCCAACGGCCAGGACTATACGTCCTCGCCATGCGGCTTGCGGCGCGCTTTCTGAAATGGCGCGGCAAAAACGGCCGCATTGCCATCCTGCCGCTGGCCTCCGGCTGGACCAGAACCCGCGATTTTCCCGCCGCCCAGGGCAAGACCTTCACCGAACTGTGGCGCGAGCGGCAATCATGAGCGCACGGGACGTCATCCTCGCGCGCATCGCCGCGCGCCTGCCGGGCGATGCCACCGCCCGCCGTGCCGCCGCCGTGCGCCACATGGCGGCGCGCAGTGCCCATGTCGTGCCCCTGCGCGGGGCGGGCGACAGCGGCCACCGCATCACTTTGTTCAGTAAACTGATGATCGGCGTCGGCGGCACGGTGGACCAGGTGGAAACCCTTGACGATGTGCCGCGCGCCGTCGCCGCCCATCTCGGTGCTGCGGGCCTGCCGCCCGTGCTGCGCAAGGGCGCGGACGAAACCCTGCGCCATCTCCCCTGGCCCCGCCCCCCCGGTCTCCCGCTTCTCCCCGCCCCCGCTGACCCCGCCGATCACACCACCCTGTCCATGGCCTTCGCCGGGGTGGCGGAAAGCGGCACCCTCCTGCTGCTCTCGGGGGCCGACAATCCCGCCACGCTGAACTTCCTGCCGGAACTGCACCTGGTGGTGCTGCCCGCCGCGCGGCTTCATGGCTGTTATGAAGATGTCTGGCCGCTCGTCCGCGCGCGTTTTGGCGACGGCCACATGCCCTCCACCCTCAACATGATCTCCGGCCCCTCGCGCACCGCCGACATCGAACAGACCATCGTGCGCCCGGCCCACGGCCCGCGCGATCTGCACGTCATCATCGTTCTCGGAGCCTGACCCCCATGAAACTGCTGCGCTATGGCCCGAAGGGCCGCGAGAAGCCCGGCCTGCTCGATGCCCGTGGCCGCATCCGCGATCTCTCCGCCGTGGTGGCGGATATTGCGGGCGACGTTCTCTCCCCGCGCGGGCTGGCGCGGCTGAAAAAACTGAAGCCCGAAAGCCTGCCGCTGGTGAAGGGCAGACCGCGCCTTGGCCCGCCGGTGGCGCGCCCGCAGAAATTCATCGCCATCGGCCTCAATTATTCCGACCATGCGGCAGAGACGGGGGCGGCCATCCCCAGGGAGCCCATCATCTTCACCAAGGCCGTCTCCTGTCTCTCGGGGCCGCATGACGCCATCACCCTGCCGCCCCGGTCGCAGAAGACCGACTGGGAGGTGGAACTGGGCCTGGTCATCGGCACCACGGCCAAGAACGTGGCGAAGACGGCAGCCCTGTCTCATGTGGCGGGCTATGTGCTGGTGAACGATGTCTCCGAACGCGCCTTTCAGGTGGAGCGCGGCGGGCAATGGACCAAGGGCAAGTCCTATGACAGCTTCGGCCCGGTGGGACCGTGGCTTGCCACATCAGATGAAATCCCCGACCCGCAGAAGGTGTCCCTCTGGCTGGAGGTGAACGGCAAGCGCATGCAGCAGGGCTCCACCGCCACCATGGTCTTCGGCGTGGCGGAGATCGTGTCCTATGTCTCGCACTTCATGACGCTCCATCCCGGCGACATCATCACCACCGGAACGCCCCCCGGCGTCGGCATGGCGCGCAGGCCGCCGCGCTTCCTGAAACCGGGTGATGAGGTGACTCTGGGCGGCGACGGCCTGGGCGAGCAGGCCCAGACGGTCACGCGCGACCGGACGTGAACGCGGGCCAGGGGGCCTGCTTGTGATTGGCGCAGGGCAGGGAGAGGTGTAGTCTCGCGCCGGGAGACGTGCCATGACCAAGCCTGCCCGTGCTGCCGCAAATGACCTGAAGGGCCTGCGCAATGTCGGCCCCGCCATGTTGCGCGACTTCGCCACGCTGGGCATCACCTCACGCGCCCAACTGGCCCGCGCCGATGCCGACGAGCTTTATGCCCGCCTGCAAATCCTCACCAACACGCGCCACGACCCCTGCGTCTGGGATGTCTTCGCCGCCGCCATCCATCAGGCCAGAGCCGGCGAGGCCAGGGACTGGTGGACCTTCACGCCAATCCGCAAGGCCCGGCACCGTTTGTAATCATCTTCCGCGAGGGGCTCGCCAACCCGCTGATCTGGCCTCGTCCTCGGAGCAAAACCAGCGCTCGCCTCTTTCGGTGCGGATTTCCGTCACCGGGTAATGGCCCGAACAGGGCACATGATAGATGCGTTGCTTTTTCGAGTTTATATTACCCTTGATGGCACAGCCCGGTGGGGCATCCGGAGAGGGCGCGCAAGTGTGCTGTTTCGCGGTTGAAGAATCAGCGCGTCCGGTCAGGGAACCGGCCGGCTTCCAACCCGCCGCAAGAGCGTCGCCTTCTGAACAGAACCAGCGTTCGCCGGTGCGATTGATCTTGACCATGTGGTAGCGGGGATGGCCGGGAACATAGAACAGATTGTTTTTCGCGCCCACGTTCCCTTTGATGTCACAGCCCAGGGGGTGAGCAATCTCCGCCGCCTGGACGCACGTCACCGCCAGCGCGCCGCTCAACCCACAAAGCAAAGCCATCACAGATCTTGTCTGCATGACTCATGATACGATCATTTCAGATAAACCAGAACCCCGGTGGGGATGAGGACGAGGCCACGGCTTTTGCCGGGCGCCTCTTCTCGCTGGTGGCGCCCAGGTGCTGATCACCAAGCCATGCGCAGGCGGAACTTTTCACCGATGGGCACGTTGAACCCCTACACCTTGCCATAGAACCGCCGGCCCGCGCCGGAGGATTTGAGCGGACGGCTCATGTCAGGAGGCCGATCATGACCTACTTCGACTTTTTCGTCTCAGCGGTGCCCAAGGACCAGCGCGCCGCCTATGAGGAATTTTGCCAAAAGATGGATCCGCTGTTCAAAGAATATGGTGCCATCCGCACAGTGGAAAGCTGGGAAAGCGATGTGCCGGACGGCAAGCTCACGTCCTTTCCGCTGGCGGTAAAACGCACTGCCGGTGAAGCCGTGGTCCTGGGCTTCGTTGAATGGCCGTCGAAGGCAGAACGCGATGAGGCATGGGGCAGGATGCAGAACGACCCTGCCATGCAGCCCGACAAGAATCCCATGCCCTTCGACGGCAAGCGCATGATCTATGGCGGCTTCGACAAGATCATGGAATTCTGACGGCCGGCAGGACCTTCGCCCCGTTCACCTTGACCGGAAGGAATTCGCCATGGCCAAAGGCCATCACTCCGGTGGCGGCCATGGCGGCTTCCATCATGTCGTGGAACGCGGCGCAGACATCGCCAACTGATGGTGCGGGGCCGTGCGCGCTGCCATCACAGGGCCAGGGCGGCCCGGCACTCTGACAATGGAGGTTACCATGGGAAACACTGTGACTCTGCATCGCGTTCTCAAAGCGCCGCCGGAACGGGTGTATCGCGCCTTTACCGATGCCGCGGCCCAGGCCAAGTGGTTGCCGCCTGACGGCTTCACCTGCACCGTGCATGAGTTCAACCCGGTGCAGGACGGCACCTACCGGATGAAGTTCACCAACTTTGCCAATGGTCAGGAACATGCCTTCGGCGGCAAGTTTACCGAGCTCATCCCGAACCGCAAGGTCAGCTACACCGACCAGTTCGAGGATCCCAACATGCCGGGCATCATGACCACCACCGTGGAACTGATGGAGGTGTCCTGCGGCACGGAGGTGCGCATCACCCAGGCGAACCTGCCGGATGCCATCCCCTTGGAGATGTGCTACCTCGGCTGGCAGGATTCCCTGCGCCAGCTTGCGGCCCTGGTCGAAACCGCGCCGCCGGCCGAATAGGCGGCAGGGTTCGCTGAAACAAAACCCCGGCATTGTTGCCATGGTTTCGCATACACAGCGTTTGCTGGCCGGATCAGAAGTCCATGCCGCCAGCTTGATGGACCTTGGCCCATCAAGCCAGTTCAGGTGATGGGCGGCAAAACAAAAACCCCGGTGTCGCCACCGGGGTTTCGCATACACAGCGTTTGCTGGCCGGATCAGAAATCCATGCCGCCCATGCCGCCCATGCCGCCGCCGGGCATGGCCGGGGCCGGAGCCGCAGCCTTGGGCTTCTCGGCGATCATGGCTTCGGTGGTGATGAGGAGCGAGGCCACGGAGGCCGCGTCCTGCAACGCCACGCGCACCACCTTGGTCGGGTCGATGATGCCGGCGGCAACCATGTCCCCATATTCCTCGGTCTGGGCGTTGAAGCCGAAGTTGCCGGACTTCTCCAGCAGCTTGCCGACCACGATGGAGCCTTCCACGCCGGCGTTCTCGGCAATCTGGCGCACCGGTGCTTCGAGAGCCTTGGACACGATCTTGAGACCGGCCTGGATGTCGGCATTGGTGGACGACAGGGCTTCCACCGCCTTCTTGGCCCGCAGCAGGGCAACGCCGCCGCCAGGCACAATGCCTTCCTCGACCGCGGCGCGGGTGGCGTTCAGCGCGTCGTCGACGCGGTCCTTGCGCTCCTTCACCTCGATTTCGGTGGAGCCGCCGACCTTGATGACGGCAACGCCGCCCGCCAGCTTGGCCAGACGCTCCTGCAGCTTCTCGCGGTCGTAGTCCGAGGTGGTCTCCTCGATCTGCGCCTTGATCTGGCCGACGCGGGCGGTGATGTCGGCCTTCTTGCCGGCACCGTCAACGATGGTGGTGTTCTCCTTCTCCACGCGGATGCGCTTGGCGCGACCCAGCATGTCGAGGGTGACGTTCTCCAGCTTGATGCCCAGGTCTTCCGAGATCACCTGGCCGCCGGTGAGGACGGCGATGTCCTCCAGCATGGCCTTGCGACGGTCGCCGAAGCCCGGTGCCTTCACGGCGGCGATCTTCAGGCCGCCGCGCAGCTTGTTGACCACGAGGGTGGCCAGGGCCTCGCCCTCGATGTCCTCGGCCACGATGAGCAGGGGCTTGCCCGTCTGCACCACGGCTTCGAGAACCGGCAGCATGGCCTGCAGGCCCGACAGCTTCTTCTCGTGCAGCAGGATGTAGGCGTCTTCCAGTTCCGCCACCATCTTGTCGGCGTTGGTGATGAAATAGGGCGAGAGATAGCCGCGGTCGAACTGCATGCCCTCCACGACGTCAAGCTCGGTGTCGGCGGTCTTGGCTTCCTCGACCGTGATCACGCCCTCGTTGCCCACCTTCTGCATGGCGGTGGCGATCATGTCGCCGATGGCCTTCTCGCCGTTGGCCGAGATGGTGCCGACCTGGCCCACTTCCTCGGAACCCTTGACCTTCTTGGACTGTTTCTTGATGTCCTCGATGGCCGCAGCGACGGCCATGTCGATGCCGCGCTTCAGGTCCATGGGGTTCATGCCGGCGGCAACCGACTTCGCACCCTCGCGCACGATGGCCTGGGTGAGAACGGTGGCCGTGGTGGTGCCGTCGCCCGCCACGTCATTGGTCTTGGAGGCAACTTCGCGCACCATCTGGGCGCCCATGTTCTCGAACTTGTCTTCGAGTTCGATCTCCTTGGCAACCGTCACACCGTCCTTGGTGGTGCGCGGCGCGCCGAAGGACTTGTCGATGACGACGTTGCGGCCCTTGGGGCCCAGGGTAACCTTCACCGCATTGGCGAGAATGTCGACGCCGCGCAGCATGCGCTCACGGGCATCGGCGCTGAAACGGACTTCTTTGGCAGCCATGTGTTTTTTCCTCTTGAACTGAACTGGATTGGCGATGGAGCGGCGCTTACTTCTCGATCACGCCCATGATGTCGGATTCCTTCATGATCAGGTATTCCGTGCCATCGATCTTGACCTCGGTGCCCGACCACTTGCCGAAGAGAATGCGGTCGCCGGCCTTCACATCCATCTTGATGTAGTCGCCGTCTTCGTCGCGGGCACCCGGGCCCACGGCAATCACTTCACCCTGCATGGGCTTTTCCTGGGCGGTGTCGGGGATGATGATGCCCCCCTTGGTCTTGGTGTCTTCCTCAACCCGCTTCACCACGACCCGATCGTGCAGAGGACGGAATTTCATGCGATAACTCCTCGTAACCTGTTGATTTGGCTTAAAACCAGCGGAGCCCCTGGGGCTTCCCGCCGTGCTGGCAGTCCCCGAGGGGGAGTGCTAACAGCTGCCGGTGAAATAGGGGCGGGGCCGCGGGGCGTCAAGGGGGCGCTATGGTTAAAATCCGAATTCCTGCCGCAATTTCGCACCGATCTGCGGCCACAACCGCCGCATTGTCGACGGGAGAGTGATTTGTTGAGGAATTTCCGCCTTTTGCTGCCGCTTCTCGGGCTTGTGCTGGGGCTGGCCAACGCCGCGCCCCTGGCGGCCCAGACGCTGAATGCCAGCAACGTGCAGATCGAGTGGAAGGTCACGAACCGCTTCCGTCTATTTGCCGATCCCGCCACCTTCAAGCTCCATGAAAATGCCTGGCGGCAATATCAGGCGGTGCTGGGCCAGGTCAGCAAAGGCGAGCAGCGCGAGCAACTGGCCGCCACCACCGCCGTGCTCGGCACCGAGCATGTGCTGAACGACCGCCACGTCACCTTCACCCGCCAGCCCAAGCCCACCTATGACTGGCGCGGCTGGGCCGCCAGGGTTGGCGACCTGTGCTGGGATGCGAAATCGCGCACCCATTCCGCCTGTGGCGGCATCGACGCCTATGTGACGCCCCAGGGCCATGCGGTGGAGATCCGCCTGCGTCCGCTGGGGGCGGAAGGCCTGCTGCGCGAGTTGAACTGCGAGTGGCATGTGGGCGATGGCGCTGCCGTCACCGCTCCCTGTGACCAGCCGATCTCCGCCGTGCTGCCCTGGCCGCAGGGTGCCACCATCTCGGTCAACGTGCCGGGCGAGGCGCCCGTCACCACCGAGGCCAGGGTGAAGGACCTGCTCATCGTCGGGCTGGGCGACAGCTTCGCCTCGGGCGAGGGCAACCCCGACCGCCCCGTGGCCTTCTCGGACGCGCGCCGCAGCCGCAATCTCTATCCGGCCCGCGCCGTCAACGATGCCACGGGCTCGGCCCGCTGGCTCGATGAGGATTGCCACCGCTCGCTCTATGGCCACCAGTTGCGCGCCGCCTTGCAGATCGCGATCGAGAATCCGCAAAGCGCCGTTACCTTCCTGGGCTATGCCTGCTCGGGGGCCGCGGTGGATGAAGGCATCCTCGGTCCGCAAACCTATGTGACCCGCATGGCCACGCCCAATGCGCCGGCGGGGGTTGCGGCCTCGGCCTCGCTCTCCGGCGGCAAGCGCGACGCCGAGATCTACCGCCTGCTGAAGGACTTGTGCCGCGACAAGCCCAGGCAGAAGAAGGGTTTCTGGACCTGCCCCGGCGGCAATTTCCGCCGCACCGTGGATTTCGTCTTTCTGTCCGTGGGCGGCAACGACATCGGCTTTTCCAACCTGGTCGCCTGGGTCACCCTGCGCGATACCACCTCGGTCACCATCGCCGCCTATCTTGGTGCCACCGTCTCGCCCAGGAAATTTGCCGCCAACATGAAGAACATCCTGCCCGGGGCCTATGCCCGCCTGGCCAGGGCGCTGGAGGTGGGCGTGCCCCTGCAGGGGGCCGACAACACCTTTGATCCCTCGCGCGTGATTCTCACCGCCTATCCCGACATTCTGGTGGACGAGACCGGCAACATCTGTGCCGCCCCGCGCCAGGAGGGTGGCGACGAGGACCTCTATCCCGCCAACCAGTCGCTCGATGTCTTTTCCTCCTGGCTTGCCATCACGGGCCCGCGCCTGCAGGCCGCGCACGAGCAACTGGCCAACCTGCACCAGCGCATGGGCGAACTGGCGGGCGACCACGGCTGGACCTTTGCGGCCCGCGCCTACACCGGCAAGCCCTTCCAGGGCCACGGCTTCTGCGCCCAGAACAAGCAATATGCCGATGATCCGGCGGAAACGCTGATGATCCCCTGCATGGGCAAGGCGGCCCGCGCCACCGCCACCTGTGAAACCTCGCTCTCCGGCAAGGCGCGCGACTGGCGGCCCTATAATCCTTCCACCGAGAACTGGCCCTATGCCCTGCGCCAGCGCTGGGTGCGCACCATGAACGACGCCTATATGACGGTGAACGAGAAGGTCATGACCAGGGGCGGCCAGGTGGACGATCAGGCCTCCGCCTCATCCTTCAGCGAGACGGCGGGCGCCATGCACCCCACCGCCGAGGGCAATGCCGCCATGGCTGACGCCATCCTGCTCGACATCCGCGACAGCGTGCGCGCGGCCATCGACGGCGGGCAGGACTGAACTCAGTCGTTCAGGAAATAGGTGATGGTGGTGACCACGCGCACCGTCTTCATGATCTGCTTTTCCGGCCGGTCGTTGGGAATCTCCACCGCCGGCTTGATCTCGATCAGGCCCTGATTGGCGTTCTGGATGTCGCCCACCCGGGCCCCGGACTCGGCGGCGAATTTCTGCGCCGCCTCCTTGGCCCGGCCCGTGGCCTCGGTCAGCATCTCGCCCTTGAGGTCATTGACCCGGGTGAAGATGAAGGACGGCCCGGCGTTATAGGCATCGGCCGAAAACACCACGCCCGCCTTCAGGAGATCGCCCACCATGCGCGAGGCCGAGGCCAGCTTGTCCACCTCGGTTGATTTCACCAGCAGGTCCTCGGTCAGGACGAAGCGGCTCTCCGGCGGCACCCCGCCGCTGTTGTAGCCCGCCGCCCGGTCCTCCACCTGAATGTTCTGCACCTGGAAGCTCTGGGCATCGAAACCCTGGGCGGCGAGGAAGCCCTTCACCGCCGTTTCCGAGGTTTCAAGCCGGGCCCGCGATTCCTCCAGGCTGGCCCCGGTGGCCACAAAGCGCACCGGCCAGAAACCGAGATCGGCCTTGACCTCGCGCTCGGCCAGACCCTTCACCGTCACGGTGCGAAAGCCGAGGCGGCTCTTGACCAGACCCTCGCCCGCCAGAAAGCCGCCCGAGGCCACGCCCAACCCGATCAGTCCCCCGGCAATGATATTGGCAAGCGACGGCATGGGTCTCTCCCGCTTCTGTGATCGCCCGTGATGCTGCGATGCCATTGTGGTGGCTTTGCGGCCAATCACCCTCTGCCCCCGCAAAATCAACTGGCGCAAGGCTTCGCCCGAGTCTGGGTATGTTGCCTGGCCGCCCCCTCTGCTACATGCAAACCTACCACCCACCGGAGACCTGACGCATGGACAAGCCGAAGAAGACCACGGGCGCCTGGGACGCCTCGCCCAACAATCTCGAACAGTTCTGGATGGGCTTCACCCCCAACCGCGCCTTCAAGCGCCGCCCGCGCATGATTTCCCGCGCCAAGGACATGTATTACTACGACCTCGAGGGCAAGCCGGTCATGGACGCCGCCGCCGGCCTGTGGTGCGTCAACGCCGGCCACTGCCGCGATCACATCGTCACCGCCATTCAGGACTCGGTGGCCGAACTGGACTTCGCGCCCACCTTCCAATATGGCCATCCCAAGGTCTTCCAGCTTGCCTCGCGCATTGCCATGCTGGCGCCGGGCGACCTCAATCACGTCTTCTTCTGCAACTCCGGCTCGGAGGCGGCTGACACGGCGCTGAAGATCGCGCTCGCCTATCAGCGCCTCACCGGCAACGGCGGCCGCACCCGCCTCATCGGGCGCGAGCGCGGCTATCACGGCGTCAATTTCGGCGGCACCTCGGTGGGCGGCATGACCGCCAACCGCAAGATGTTCGGCGCCTATCTCGCCGGCGTGGACCATCTGCCCCACACCTATAACCGGGCCGAGCAGGCCTTCTCCAGGGGCGAGCCGGAATGGGGCGCCCACCTGGCCGACGATCTCGAACGGCTGGTGACCCTGCACGACGCCTCCACCATCGCCGCCGTCATCGTTGAACCCATGGCGGGGTCAACCGGTGCCCTGCCGCCGCCCAAGGGCTATCTGAAGCGGCTCCGCGAACTCTGCACCAGGCACGGCATCCTCTTGATCTTCGACGAGGTCATCACCGGCTTCGGCCGCCTCGGGGCCGCCTTCTCGGCAGAGCGCTTCGGCGTCGTGCCGGATATCATCACCTTCGCCAAGGGCGTCACCAACGGCACCATCCCCATGGGCGGCGTGGTGGTGCGTCAGGGCATTTATGATGCCTTCATGCAGGGCCCGGACCACGTCCATGAACTCTTCCATGGCTATACCTACTCCGGTCATCCGGTGGCGGCGGCGGCGGGTCTGGCGACCCTCGATGTCTACCGCGACGAGAAGCTCTTCGAGCGCGCCGCCAAGCTGGAATCGGTCTGGGCCGATGCCGCCATGACGCTGCAGGGCCACCCGCTGGTGGAGGACATCCGCACCATCGGTCTGGTGGCGGGCATCGACCTCAAGCCCATGGATGGCAAGCCCGGCCTGCGCACCTATCAGGCCATGGAGAATGCCTTCCATGATTACGGCTTCATGATGCGCATCATGGGCGACAGCATCGCCATGTCGCCGCCCCTCATCATCAGCGAGAACCAGATCGATGAGATCTTCACCCACATCATGCCCAAGGTGCTGAAGTCGGTATCGTAAGCTCTTCGGGTGATGGCAAATCAGGGCCGGTCCCGCATGGGGCCGGCCCTGTGCATTGGGGAAGTCTCTCCTGATTCCCAAGCAGGGTCATAGTCTGTAGTCTGCCGCATGGGTGATTCGGCTGTGCCGACGGGGTTAGGCGCAATGCGCGATGTGGTGGCATTGGTATTCATGGTGGTGAGCGCCGTTGTGGCGGGTTCCCGGCCTCTCTTTGCGCTCCCTCCCCGGGGCGGGCACGGCGCGGCCCCCGCCCCCGGCCGCCGGGGGGGGGGCCCGCTCGGCGCCGAGGCCG
>CALMUW010000086.1 GCA_937872985.1 uncultured Alphaproteobacteria bacterium | reverse complement strand
CCCGAAGCTATCCCACATCCGATGCCAGAGCCGAACAACTCCCCCTCTGGACCCATCGATACAATTGGCATCGCCCACACGGCGGCCTAAACTCAATGACACCCATCAGTCGCCTCGAAATATCCGAGGACAACCTGTTGAGGCTCCACAGCTAGAGCAACCGGCGGTCAGTTGGAATCAACTGCCGCCGATAAGTTGCTCGAAAATCAATATGTTGGCGCAACTTTTCTTTCTCAAATCGTTCCGATTTGATCGTCCGTTGCGCTAATCCCGCTCTAAGCCGCCCTGGCCTCCTCGGGCGGCGCCTTGGCCCCGGTCATGAAGGCCACCGCGTCCGACATGGTATAGGCCTTGGGGTCGATGATGGTGAGACGCCTGCCCAGCCGGTGAATGTGGATGCGGTCGGCCACCTCGAAGACATGGGGCATGTTGTGCGAGATGAGCACGATGGGCAGCCCGCGCTTCTTCACGTCGAGGATGAGTTCGAGCACGCGCCGCGACTCCTTGACGCCCAGAGCCGCCGTCGGCTCGTCCATGATGACCACCTTGGACCCGAAGGCGGCAGCCCGCGCCACGGCCACACCCTGCCGCTGGCCGCCGGACAGGGTTTCCACCGTCTGCGAGATGTTCTGGATGGTCATGAGACCAAGCTCGGAGAGCTTGTCGCGCGCCACCTTGGCCATGGCCGGGCGGTCGAGCATGCGGAACACCGAACCCATGACGCCCGGTTTGCGCAACTCGCGGCCCAGGAACATGTTGTCGGTGATGGAAAGTGCTGGCGACAGCGCCAGGTTCTGATAGACCGTCTCGATGCCGGCGGCCCGCGCTTCCAGCGGTGACTTGAAGGAGACCGGCTTGCCGTCGAGCCGGATCTCGCCCTCGTCCGGGGTGATGGCGCCGCACAGGGCCTTGATCAGGGTGGACTTGCCCGCGCCGTTGTCGCCGATGACCGCCAGGATTTCGCCGGGATAGAGATCGAAATCGGCATGATCGAGGGCGGTGACGCGGCCATAGCGCTTGATCAGCCCGCGCGCCGTGAGGATCGGTTGTTGGGTCATCTTGTCCTCCCTTAGAGCAACCTGACTTTTGACGGAATCGGCAAAAGTCAGACAAGTTGCTCGCCATCAATACGTCAGAGCGGTGGCTTTGCTGCCGTCAAAGCGCAAACCACTCTAGCCCGAGACCTTGCGGATCCACTGGTCGACCGCCACCGCGCCGATGATCAGCACGCCGATCAGCAGGAAGGTCCATTGCGGATCGGTGCCGATCATGCGCAGGCCCAATTGGAACACGCCGACGATGAGCGCACCGAAGATCATGCCGAGAATGGAGCCGCGCCCGCCGAAGAGCGAGATGCCGCCGATCACCACGGCGGTGATGGATTCGATGTTGGCGAACTGGCCCGAGGTGGGCGAGACCGAACCGAGCCGCCCGATGAGCACCCAGCCCGCCAGCGCGCAGATGAGGCCGGAGAGAACATAGACCTGGGTGAGCATGCGCTTCACCCGCACGCCCGAAAGCTCGGCGGCGTCGGGGTCATCGCCGATGGCGTAGAGATAGCGCCCCCAGGCCGTGTGGTTCAGCACATACCACAAGAGGAAGACCAGCAGGAACATGACGATGATGATGCGGTTGCCGGAAATGAGCTGCAAAAGCGGCGCCTCGGCCGCCACGTCCTGGCTGCGGATGGTTTCATTGGCGGAATAGAGGAAGTTGCTGGCCAGGATGATCTGCCAGGTGCCCAGCGTGACGATGAAGGGCGGCAGCTTCATGCGGGCGATGAGAAAGCCATTGAGCCAGCCGCAGAGCGCGCCGACGCCGAAGCCGAAGAGCAGGGCGAGTGGCGCTGGCAGGGGCGGCAGAAGGGTGACGCCATGAATGACAAAGCCATGGAAGGCCAATTGCCCCATGATGACCGATGACAGGACCATGATGGCACCCACCGAGAGATCGATGCCCGCGGTGAGAATGACGAGGGTCTGCGCCGCGCCGACGATGGCGGAAATGGCCACCTGCTGGAGAATGAGCGGCAATGCGTTGAAAAACTTGCTGCCGAGAATGAGGCCGAAGACCGAGACGGAAATGACCAGCACGATCAAGGGCACGGCGGCAGGATTGGAATGGAGGAAATGCTGGATCTTTTCCAGCGTGGAGCGCTCGCGGGTGAAGGCGGCAACGGAGGTGTCGCTCTTATCCAGAACCTTCTCGTAGTCGTGGACGGTGCTCATGTTGCCTCTCCCGCGCCGGACCTGCCATCTTGTGGCAGGGGGCAGTCTGCGGACTGCCCCCCGTTTTTGTCAATCTTTAGCCGGCATCAGCCCCAGCACAGTTCCAGGCCCTTCTTGGTGTCGATGGAGTCGACGCCAGCGGCGGGCTTGTCGGTCACCAGCGTGGCGCCGGTGTCGAAGAAGTCCTTGCCTTCGGTATTGGCGGGCTTGGTGCCGTCCTTGGCGAAGGCGGCAATGGCCTCAATGCCCTTCGACGCCATCAGCAGGGGATATTGCTGCGAGGTGGCGCCGATGACGCCGCCCGCCACGTTCTTCACACCCGGGCAGCCGCCGTCCACCGAGACGACCAGCACGTCCTTTTCCTTGCCCGCGGCCTTCAGCGCTTCATAGGCACCCGCCGCCGCCGGTTCGTTGATGGTGTAGACCACGTTCACGCCCGGATCCTTGGTCAGGCAGTTCTCCATGGCCTTGCGGCCGCCTTCCTCGTTGCCGTTGGTCACGTCATGGCAGACGTTGCGGGCGTCGTCCTCGTCGCCGATCTTGTTGGCGTCCTTGGTGTCGATGCCGAAGCCCTTCATGAAGCCCTGGTCGCGCAGCACGTCCACCGTCGGCTGGCTGGCATTGAGGTCGAGATAGGCGATCTTGGCGGCGGCCGCCTTATCGCCCAGCGTGGTCTTGGCCCAGGCGCCGATCAGCTCACCCGCCTTGAAGTTGTCGGTGGCGAAGGTGGCGTCGGCTTCGGTGATGGGATCGAGCGGCGTGTCGAGGGCGATCACCAGAATGCCGGCGGCGCGCGCCTTCTTCACCGAGTCGATGATGGCCTTGGTGTCGGACGGCACCAGCAGGATGCCCTTGGCGCCATCGGCGATGCAGGATTCAATGGCCGCCACCTGGCTCTCGTTGTCGCCGTCGATCTTGCCGGCATAGGACTTGAGGGTGATGCCCAGTTCGGCGGCCTTGGCGGTGGCGCCTTCCTTCATCTTCACGAAGAAGGGGTTGGTATCGGTCTTGGTGATCAGGCAGGCGTTGACGCCTTCAGCCTTGGCCGGGACGGCGAAGGCCAGACCCAGCGACAGGGCGGCGGCAGTGGCGAACAGAATGGATTTCTTCATTGGTCTTCTCCCTGAGGCGGTCTCGCGGGCGGGATTGCCTGCGCGAGGCCGGTAAACTGTGTCGGCAGGCAGAACCACAGCCGGTTCCGCCGCCTGACCCCAGACAACAACGGAAAGCTTGCCCTGTCAATAAATAAATCTGCTTGATTTATTAACTTGTCGTGGCAAGCTGGCCCGGAACCTGTAGAACAGCGCCAGCATGGCGGTGTGGGTCGAGCATATGGAACTTCAGGGCGAACAACAGGAACGGATGAGCGCGGGGCCGGTACGCGGGTCGAGCCAGCAGGGCATGCGCGCCTATAATGAGCGCCTGGTCCTCTCGCTTATCCGCCGCCATGGCGCTCTCGCCAAGGCCGACATTGCCCGCCGCACCGGCCTTTCGGCCCAGACGGTTTCCGTCATCATGCGGGCGCTTGAGGCCGACCGCCTGCTGCTGCGCGAGGCCCCGTTGCGCGGCCGCGTGGGCCAGCCCTCCATCCCCATGCGGCTCAATCCCGATGCGGTCTTCTCCTATGGTCTGAAACTTGGCCGCCGCAGCTCCGACCTCACGCTCATTGATTTCGCGGGGGCCGAGCGCGGCACCCTGCAGCAGACCTATGCCTTTCCCACGGTGGAAGGCATTCTGAAGTTCACCCATGAGGGCATTGCCGAACTGAGCCGCCGGATCAGGAATCCCGACGCGCGCATCGCCGGCCTGGGCATTGCCGCACCCTATGAATTGTGGAACTGGGCCGACGAGGTGGGCGCCCCCGATGGGGCCATGGACGAATGGCGGCACATCGACCTGGCCGCCGAACTGTCGGCGCTTTTGCCCTTCGACGTGATGATGGAGAATGACGCCACCGCAGCCTGCGGGGCCGAGCTGCTGCTGGGCCGCGGCCGCACCTATGCCGACTTTCTCTATGTCTTCATCGGCTCCTTCATCGGCGGCGGCGTGGTGCTGGACCACGCGCTCTACGCCGGGCGCAGCGGCAACGCCGGGGCCCTGGGCTCCATGCCGGTGGCCGGACCCGATGGCCGGCCCGTGCAACTGATCGACGTGGCCTCGCTCTTCACCCTGGAGCGTGCCTTGAAACAGGCGGGCGGCGATGTCCGCTTGCTCTGGCGCCTGCCGCAGGACTGGTCGGGTTTTGCGCCCATGGTGGACCAGTGGCTTGCCACCACCGCGCATCATCTCGCCCAGGCCATCGTCGCCGCCAGCGCGGTCATCGACTTTTCGGCCTGCGTCATCGACGGGGCCTTCCCCCCGGATGTGCGCGCCCGGCTGGTGGCCATGACCCATGCCGCCATGCTGAAGCTCGACCTCCAGGGCCTCGCCCCTCCGCAGGTGGTGGAAGGAGCCGTGGGGGCGGGGGCGCGCGCCATGGGCGGGGCCTGCCTGCCGCTCTTCCGCCGCTTCCTGCTCGACCGTGATGTCCTGCTGAAGGAGGTGCTCGATGCTGAAGGGACTTGATCCGCTGCTCGGGCCTGACCTTCTGTTCACGCTGCGCGCCATGGGCCATGGCGACGAGATCGCCCTGGTCGATGGCAATTATCCCGCGCTGGACCATGGCCGCCGGGTGATCCGCGCCGATGGCCATGGGGTTCTCGCCCTCATTGACGCCGTGCTCTCGGTTATGCCGCTGGATGACATGGCGGCCAGCAATTGCGTCTTGCCCCTGCCCCCCCGGCCTCAGGCCATCCACGCGGCCATGCAGCAGGCGGTCATGCGCCATGAACCCAAGGCCACCTTTCAGGCGCTGGAAGGGGCGGCCTTCTATCCCCGCGTCAGGGCGGCCCATGCCATTGTGGCCACCAGCGAACCTGCTCTCTATGCCAACATCATCCTGCGCAAGGGTGTCATCTATCCACGAGGCTGATCATGATCCTCTCCTGTGGCGAAGCCCTCATCGACATGTTGCCGCGCCAGACCAGCGCCGGCGAACCGGCCTTCGCGCCCTATTCCGGCGGGGCCGTCTATAATACCGCCATTGCCCTGGGCCGCCTCGGCGCGCCCTCGGGCTTCTTCTCCGGCCTCTCCACCGATCTCTTCGGCCAGCAGTTGGTGCGTGACCTTCAGGCCGCCAATGTCGACACTTCGCTGGCGGTGCGCTCGGCCCGCAATACCACGCTCGCCTTCGTCGCGTTGAAGGACGGCAAGGCCGAATATGCCTTCTTCGATGAGGGCACGGCAGGCCGCATGCTGGACACCGCCCATCTGCCCGCCATCCCCGAGGAAGTGACGGCCCTGCATTTCGGCGCCATCAGCCTGATCCCGGAACCCTGCGGCTCGGCCTACGAGGCGCTGTGCCTGCGCGAGGCCGCATCCAGGGTCATTTCCTTCGACCCCAACATCCGCCCCAATTTCATTCCCGACAAGGCCAGGCATCTCGCCCGCATGGAACGCATGGCCGGGGTTGCCGACATCATCAAGCTGTCGGACGAGGATCTCGCCTGGTTTGGCGCGGATGATTTTGCCACGGTGGCAAAGCGCTGGCTGCGTGGGGGTGCAGCCCTGGTCATCATGACGCGCGGCGGCGCGGGCGCTGAAGCCCATTACGCGGGTGGCCACGTCACGGTGCCCGCCGTCCAGGTGAAGATGGTGGACACGGTGGGCGCGGGCGACACCTTCAATGCCGGCCTGCTCGCCGCCCTGTGGCGCAAGGGCCTGCTCAGCAAGGAAGGCGTGCGCGGCATTGCCCCGGCCGAACTTACGGCGGCCTTGACCTATGCCGCCGCCGCCGCCGCCATCACCGTGTCGCGCGCCGGGGCCGATGCGCCCTGGCTCAGGGAAATGCCGCCTCTGGCCTGACCATGCCCTTGAGCTGTGTTAGGCTGCGGCCATGACAGCGGCAAAGCGCATCCTCATCTGTGATCTCGTGGGTCTGGCCCGCAATGGCGCGGGCGAGCCCGATGTCTCCGAGGTGAAGGCCCACATTGAAGCCAAAGGCGGGGTATTCCACCACGGCCTGTGGCGTGAGGGGGAAGTCCTTGCAGAAGGCAGGCTGCATTTCTTCCATGCTCCTGATCTGGCGTGTGCGGCGGATTTCATCGCGGCGGCGGGGCAGGGCCAATATGATGCGGTCATCGCCGCCGCCACCACGGTGCCGGAAGCCTGCCCCTTTCCTGAAGGCGGCGTGCGCATGGGCGCGGGCACCGGCAACATGCACAGCCGAAGCTGGGGCGGCCCCAATGGTTCGGGCGGTGCCGCCCCCCTGATGAACACGCCGGGGTTCAACGCCCGGGCCACGGCGCAGATGGTCATGAAGGCGCTGCTCCATTTCCTGCCGGACCTGCCCTTTGCCCTGCTGCATGAGCGCGTCATGGCGGGCACCTTCGACACATCCCGTCACCTGAAGGATTTCCCCACCCATGGCCTGGCGGGCCGCCGCATCGCCATCGCCGGCTTCGGCAACATCGGCAGTGCGGTGGCGCATCTGGCCCGGGCCTTCGGCATGGTGCCGGTGATTTATTCCCGCCCCCACCACCGCGAGAAAATTGAACGCGCCGGTTTCCTCAGTGCCCGGAGCATCGAGGCGGCGGCCACGGCAACCGACGTGGTGACGCTCCATGCCGGCCTGGGCCAGCGCGCTGCCGATGGCACCTACGAAAATGCCGGCATGCTGGATGCGGGCACCTTCACCCGCATGAATCGCGCCGCCACCGTCATCAACTTCGATCGCGGCGAATGTCTGAACGCCACCGACCTTCAGGCCGCCCTCGCGGCGGGCCAGGTGGCCCATGCCGCCATCGACGCCGACATCTTTGTTGACGAGAAGACCGGCGCAATCTCAGGACCGCTCGCGCCCTATCTGCCGCTGGCCCGCGCATTTCCGGGCCGGGTGCTGCTCCTGCCCCATGCGGCGGCGGATACCGATCACCCCACCCGGGTTGCCGCCGCCAGACAGGCGGTGGACCAGATCATCGCCGCCATCACCACCCGCACCGTGCATAACCTGAAGGGCGACCTGCCCAAGGGTTATGCCGATGGCGGCGCGGTCCTGCCGCCCTGGGCCTCGGGATAAGTCAGGCGCTGCCGATCAATATGCCGGTGAGGAAGACGAGGAAGCCGCCCAGCGCCACCTGGGCCGCGGCGCGCCAGAAGGGCGTGTCCATGTATTTGAAGCGGATCCACGAGATGGCCCAGAGTTCAATGAACACGATGACCACCGCAATCCACGTCGCCAGCGAGAAATTGGGAATGAGATAGGGCAGCGCATGGCCCAGGCCGCCCACGGCGGTCATGATGCCCGCCGCCGAACCGCGGATCATGGGATGGCCGCGCCCCGTGAGCTTGCCGTCGTCCGACAGGCCCTCGGCCAGGCCCATGGAAATGCCCGCGCCGATGGAGGCCGCCACGCCGACCAGGAAGGTCTGCCAGGTGTCATGGGTGGCGAAGGCCGCGGCAAAGAGCGGCGCCAGCGTGGAGACGGAACCGTCCATCAGGCCGACCAGACCCGGCTGCACCACCTGCAACAGGAAGAGGCGGCTTTCCGCCTCCTTCTCGTCGGCCTCGGCCGCCGCCGTCACATGTTTCTCGCCGAGCTTCACCGCCAGCGCCTCGTGGCCCTTTTCCTCGGCGGCCAGACGATTGAGCAGGGCCTTCACCTCCGGGTCGGTGCTCTTTTCGGCGGCCTGCAGGTAGAAGCGGTGATTCTGCAATTCGATGATTTCCGCCTGCTTGCGCATGGCATCGATGCCAAGCTTGGACAGGGTCCAGGCCGGCTTGCCGGGGGTGAAGCCGCGCAGTTCCTCGCGCCGGATGAGCGGCACGTAGTCACCGAATTTCTTCTGATAGAGCTTGGTCAGTCCGCGCCGGTGTTCATGCTCCTGTTCGGCCATGTCGAGAAAGACCTGCGCCGACGCCGGATAGGTGTCGCGCAGGGCCTGGGCAAAGCCCACATAGGCGCGCGCATCCTCGTCCTCGGCGTTGATCGCCAGAGCCAGGATTTCCTGCTCGGAGAGGTCTGAGAAGCTCTTCATCCGGGTGATCTCCGTCTGTCATGTAATTAGAAATCTTCTAAACTGAACCGGGTGGCACGGCAAGCAGCCGCTTCGCCGCACCTGCCGGTCAGAGGGGCAAAATCACTCCGCCAAGCCGCAGGAGCGCAAAGCCGCCGTCAGCTTCTCATCCGACGGGATGGTGATGGGCGTGCCGCCGGTGCCGATCAGCATCTTCGCCCTGTTTCCCCCGTCGGTCATGGCCCGCCACAGGGCATCGCCATGCTCAACCCGGAACATGAACTGTTGGCGGTAATGCGAGGCGGGGTCATTGACGGATTTGAGTTCCATCACCTTGGTCTGGCGCTTGCCGTCCACGGTGACGACCACCTCATGGGTGCCGCCCGTCTTCTTCAGTGTCGATGGTTCGCCATCCAGCGTGAATCCGGTATCATTATCTTCGGGGGCAAGCGGCAGCATGACGCGAAGGCTCCTGGAACCATCGCTGCACACCACATGAGTGAGGAGGTAGTCCTCACTTGCCGCCGCGCCATCAAGGCTCACCTTGTAATCATAAACCGCCCCGTCCTTGATGCGGGCGAAGAAGGAGGTCCATTCGTCCTGCTCCTGCGCCAGGGCGGGATGCATCAGGCCAAGCCCCGCGACCACCAACACAGCACGGCGCATGGGCACACCTCCGGGGGTCAGTTCTCATCCATCTTGAGCGCGGCGATGAAGGCCTCCTGCGGAATTTCGACCTTGCCGAACTGCCGCATCTTCTTCTTGCCTTCCTTCTGCTTGTCCAGCAGCTTGCGCTTGCGCGTGATGTCGCCGCCATAGCACTTGGCGGTCACGTCCTTGCGCAGGGCCGACAGGGTCTCGCGCGCCACGATCTTGCCGCCGATGGCCGCCTGAATGGGAATCTGGAACATGTGGCGCGGGATCAGGTCCTTCAGCTTTTCGCACATGGCCCGGCCGCGTTGTTCGGCCCGCCCCCGGTGCACGATCATGGACAGCGCGTCCACCGGCTCGGCATTGACCAGAATGCCCATGCGCACCAGATCGCCCTTCTCATAGTCCGTCATCTTGTAGTCAAAGCTGGCATAGCCGCGCGACACCGACTTCAGCCGGTCATAGAAATCGAACACCACCTCGTTCAGCGGCAGGTCATAGACCACCATGGCGCGGCTGCCGGCATAGGTGAGCTGCTTCTGCCGCCCGCGCCGGTCCTCGCACAGCTTCAAAACCGAACCGAGATATTCATCGGGCACCAGAATGGTGGCCTCGATCCACGGCTCCTCGATGGATTCGATCTCCATCACATCCGGCATGTCGGCGGGGTTATGCAGTTTGATCTGCTCGCCGCCCGCGCGCATGTTGATCTTGTAGATGACCGAGGGTGCGGTGGTGATGATGTCGACGTTGAACTCGCGCTCGATCCGTTCACGGATGATTTCGAGGTGAAGGAGGCCCAGGAAGCCGCAGCGGAAGCCAAAGCCCAGCGCGGCGGAGGTTTCCATGTCATAGGAGAAGGAGGCATCGTTCAGCCGCAGCTTGCCCATGGCGTCGCGCAGGTCTTCAAAGCGCGCCGCGTCCACGGGAAAGAACCCGGCGAAGACCACGGGCTGGGCCTCGCGGAAACCGGGCAGCATGTCGGTTGTGGGGTTCTTCTCGTCGGTAATGGTGTCGCCCACGCGCGTATCCGCCACCTGCTTGATGGCGGCGGTGAAGAAGCCGATCTCGCCGGGGCCAAGGCTGGCCACCATTTCCTTCTTGGGCCGCGACACGCCCACGCGGTCAATCTGGTAAAGCCCGCCCGTGCCCATGAGCTTCACGCGCTGGCCCTTCTTCATCTCGCCGTCGATGATGCGGACGAGGACGACAACCCCGAGATAGGGATCATACCAGCTATCCACCAGCAGCGCCTTCAGGGGCTTGTCGATGTCGCCCCTGGGCGGCGGCAGGCGGTGAATGATGGCTTCGAGAACATCCGGCACGCCCACACCCGTCTTGGCGGAAATGGGAATGGCCTGCGAGGCGTCGATGCCGATCACGTCCTCGATCTGCTGGCGGATGCGCTCCGGCTCGGCGGCGGGCAGGTCCACCTTGTTCAAGACCGGCACGATCTCGAGGTCGTTGTTGATGGCCTGATAGACATTGGCCAGCGTCTGCGCCTCCACCCCCTGGCTGGCGTCCACCACCAGCAGCGCCCCCTCGCAGGCGGCCAGCGAGCGCGAGACCTCGTAGGCGAAGTCCACATGCCCCGGCGTGTCGATGAGGTTGAGAACGTATTTTTCGCCGTTCTGCGCGGTGTAATCCAGGCGCACGGTATTGGCCTTGATGGTGATGCCGCGCTCGCGCTCCAGCTCCATGGAGTCGAGAATCTGGTCCACCATCTCGCGCGACGACACAGCCCCCGTCAGCTGGATCAGCCGGTCGGCCAGGGTGGACTTGCCATGGTCGATATGGGCGATGATGGAGAAATTGCGGATATGGGCGGTATCGGTCATGGGAATGGGGTCAAATCACCGGAAACGGGCGGGAAATCAGCGCCCGCCACAGGGCTGTGCGGCTCTTTGACATTGCCCTGTTCCGGGGTCAAGGGGAGGGTTCCCTGGGGCGCTTTTGCCCGATTGCGCCGGGCGCTGGTTTCCATCACTGTGCGGCCGTCGGGGGAGTTGACGGCACATGGCCACGGCAGCCGCAATCAAAGATAAGGAAAGCTTCGCGCACTGGCTGGCGCAAAGGCCAGAGGCAACGCGAAGGCAAGACGCCATAGCCCTGGCGTCGCGCGCGGCTCTGCGGGTCCTGCCCCTCATGGCCACGGCCAGTCTTCTGGAACTGAAGCGATTTGATTCATTGGCCATGGCCATCTTCCGCGCCAACACCATCGCCCGAGCGGCGCGCACCATTTCAGTCCACGAGATTGCCGACGCCGCCGACGCAGCCTACGCCGCCGCCAACTCTGTCGCCTACGCTGCCGGCGACGCCGTCCACGCCGCCGACGCCGCCGCCGCCGCCGCCGACGCCGTCCACGCCGCCGTCTACACCACCGCCGTTGACGCCGCCTACGCCATGGCCACCGCCGCCGACGCCGCTGCCGACGCCGCTGCCGACGCCGCCGTTTGGGAAATCATCCGGGCCGATGCCCGGTGGATCGAAAAGCATGACGCCAGCGCCCTTCATGCCCAGCCGCTGTGGCCCAACGCCAATGATGCGCCTAAATGGTGGGCCAATGCGCTTGATCAATTGCAGCGCACCCTGAACTCAGTCAAACAGCGGGACGCTCACTGGTCCATCTGGGTGGTGTGGTATGAATCGGTTGCCCGCGATGGCCGCGCCTTTGGCCTGCCCGCCACCAGTGCGGAAGACGTTGAAAAACGCATAGCCCTTGGCGGCGGCCGCGAGGACTTCTGGGACCGCTACCCCGCCACCATCAACGCCGAAATCTCCCAATGGGTCGCGGAAGCGCGCCAGAAATTATCTGACGCTCCGGCACAAAGGATTGACGAACAGGCCCTGAAATCCCGCCCTGCTTCCATTGAAACGGCCATTACGAACGGCACAATTGACCTGGCACCACCGACGCCCGTCGCAACCATCGGCAAAGACGTGCTGCGTCCAGCGGCGCAGGACACGGCACAGGAGTTGGCCGATTTGGCGGCCCTCGCAAAATCCAAAAACGCGGATGAGCGCCACATCGGCCTGCTGTCCGAAGCATCTCAAAAAGTAGGCCGTGCACCTGACAACAGCGTTGATCTCTTTGCCAGTGGTCGCCTTCATGAGGCGCTAACCCGGCTTGCCGTTCAGGTGAACGATGAATGGGATACATCATCAGCAGCGCGTTATCAGGCGGTCATGCTGCAATTTGACCGCACGCTGAAAAAATTTCCGGAATGGCGCTTATTTCTCGCGCAGCCCCATCTGCCAACAGCGCCGCCAGAAAGAGCGCGGCTCATCGAGGCAGCACGCGATTTCATTGGGTCACTGGAAATTGCTCCAACAGCGGTGGCCAGCCGTGTCCGTGATGCTGCCAGGGAATTGATTGAGGCGGAAGGCACGCTGGCTAGCCTTGATGATCTCTATCTCGCTGACCTTGTCGAAAGTTGCCTGAACATTCTCCGCAGTGCGGCCCAAGGCTTCCTCAATATCTATGGCCGCGAATTTGCTCAGCGGTTCAAAGAAAAGTGGCCCGACGTTCCCAAAGATCATGCTGACACATTGATTGCGCTTTTGAAGGGGCCCAAAACCAAAACCTTCGTGGCGCTCATCGGCACATGGTGGGCCGGATCGACCGGTTGGCTTTCCGTCATATGGGATTTCATCAGCAAGCACATTGAGAGGTAGCCGATGGTGCGCACGGTTGCCCGTCACCTCACCCTTCTCGGTGCCACCGGCGGGGTTTCCAGCGGGTTGTCGGGCCATTTGTGCTTGGGATAGCGCCCGCGCATGTCGGCGCGCACATCCGGGTAGGCATTGGTCCAGAAGGTTTCCAGTGACTGCGTGACCGCCAGGGGCCGGCCCGCGGGCGACAGAAGCTCGATGCGCAAGGGTGCGCGCCCCTCGGCGATGGCTGGCGTCTTGGCCAGGCCGAACATCTCCTGCAGGCGCACGCGCAGGGTGGGTCCGGCCTCGGCCCGGTAGTCAATGCGGTAGGCCGCCCCGGACGGCACCTCGATCCGCGCTGGCGCGAGCTTCTCCATCCGCCGCATCACCTCATGCGGCACCATGGCGCGCAGGATGGCCAGAAGATCGAGCCGCGCCAGATGCCGCCGCGCCGACATGCCCGCGAGATAGGGGGAAAGCCATTCGTCCAGCCCCGCCACCAGCGCGCCATCCGAAAGATCGGGCAGGGCAAGCTCCGGCATGACCCGCGCGAGGAAGGAAACCCGCGCCCGGAAGGCCTCCGCTTCATCCGTCCACGGAAGACTGGCAAGCCCCAGGCGGCGGACCCCAGCCAGCAGGGCCGCCGTGATCGCCTCCGGCGCGGGGGTGGACAAGGGCTTTTCCGCCAGGACGAGCGCCCCCAGGCTTTCGCGCCGCGCGGCGGACACGGCCTCCGCCCTGGCGTCCCAATACACATCCTCGGCCACCGTGATCAGTGCGCCGAAGTGGGCCACGATCTCCGCTTCCGTCAGCGCCGCCGCCAGATGAATCTTCTGGTCGCCCGCAGCCCCATCGGTCAGCGCCACGGCCAGGAACGCCTGCTTTGCCAAAAGATCATGCTCGGGCAGAATGGCCCCGCCGCCGCCCGCCATGCGATAGCGCCTCTCGCCGCCCCGGCGCTGGGCAATGCGGTCGGGGAAGGCCAGCGCCAGCATGACGCCGTGGCTGAGGCTGCCCCGGTCCTCCGCCGGAATGTCGGCGATCTGGCGGATCTGCCGCGCCGCCTGCTGGATCCGCTCGCGCGCGGGCCCGCGCACCATCACAAGCCGCTGTTCAATGTCCACGCCTGCCGCGCGCGGCAGGCCGTCACGCTCAGAAATCAGCGCCGCCACTTCCGCCGCTGCCGCCCCCGCCCCCTGTTCGCGGGCGCGCACCACCATGTGGGCCAGGCGCGGATGCAGGGGCAGACGCGCCAACTGCCGCCCGTGCGGCGTGATCCGGCCCGCGCCGTCCAGCGCCTCCAGCCGCTTCAACAGGTCCTGCCCCTGGGCGAAGGGGGCGGCGGGCGGCACCTCCAGCCACGGCAGGCCAGAGGCCGCCGTCACCCCCCAGGCCGCCAGTTCCAGAACCAGCGGGGCCAGGTCCGCCACCCGGATTTCCGGCGCGTCATGGAGGGCCAGGGCCTTCGTCTCCTCCTCCGGCCACAGGCGGAAGCACAGGCCGGGGCCAAGACGGCCCGCGCGCCCCCGGCGTTGCTCGGCCGCCGCCTGCGACACGCGCACCGTTTCCAGCGCCGTCATGCCCGAGGCGGGGTCAAAGCGCGCCACCCGCTTGAAACCTGTATCGACAACCGCGCCAATGCCTTCGATGGTGAGCGAGGTTTCGGCAATGGTGGTGGCCAGAACCACCTTGCGGCTGCCCGGCGGCGGGGGGGCAATGGCGGCGTCCTGCGCGGCGGCGGGCAGGGCGCCATAGAGCGGGTGGAGGGTTGTGTTGGCAGCCATTCCATCTGCGGCAAGTCTTTGTTCCACCCGGCGGATTTCCCCTTCTCCGGGGAGAAAGACCAGAACGCTCTGCGGCGTGGCCGCAAGGGCTGTATAGACAGATTTGACCGTATCCTCCACCAGCGTCTGCCGGGTGGCGCGGGGAAGATGCCGCGTTGCCACCGGGAACATCCGCCCCGCGGCGGAAATGATGGGGGCACCGCCCAGATGGGCCGACAGACCCTCCGCGTCCAGCGTGGCCGACATGATGAGAAGGCGGAGATCGGGCCGCAGCGAGGCCCGGGCATCCAGCGCCAGCGCCAGCCCGAGATCGGCATCGAGGCTGCGCTCATGGAATTCGTCGAAGATCAACAGACCCACATCGGCCAGCTCCGGGTCATTCTGGATGCGCCGCGTCAGAATACCCTCGGTGACGACCTCGATCCGGGTTCGAGCCGACACCTTGCGTTCAAGCCGCATGGCATAGCCCACGGTGCCGCCCGTATCTTCCCCCAGGGTGGCCGCCATGCGCCGCGCCGCCGCCCGGGTGCCGGCCCCCCGCGGCTCCAGCCTCCAGACCTTGGGGCCGGCGAGCCACGGGGCTCAAAGCGGCGCCAGCGCCCCCCGGGTGGTCTTGCCCGCCCCGGGTTCCGCCACCAGCACCGCCGCCCCATGGTCGGCCAAACCCGCCAGGAGGCCGGGAACCACCCTGTCCACCGGAAAATCCATGGCCTCACAAGCCCGCAAGTGCGGGGGGAAGTCAAGCCGCCCGGCCCGCCTCTGGCCTCTGCCATGCAAAACCGCCTATGCATCGGCTTTTGCCATTGCCATTGCCAACTGATGGGCGTACCTCAAGCGCCCCGACGAAGGGATTAAGACATGACTGCCCGCATCATCCCGGTTGACCTCTTCGACCTCGTGGTCTTCGGCGCCACCGGCGACCTCGCCCAACGCAAGCTTCTTCCGGCCCTGTTTCACCGCGACGCCCAGAACCAGCTGCCGGAGGCGTCGCGCATCATCGGGGCCTCGCGCCGCGCCATGAGTGACGGGGCGTTCCAGGCCTTCGCCCGCGCGGCTGTGGAAGACCATGTGCCGGAAGCACAGCGCCCGGCGGGCGTCATGGAACGCTTTCTCGCCCGCCTCAGCTATCTCGCCGTCGATGCCATGAGCGCGGACGGCTGGCCCGCCCTGGCGGAACGGCTGCAGGGCGCGGAAGACCGCATCCGCGCCTTCTACCTCGCCGTGGGGCCGGATCTCTTCACCCCCATCGCGCAGAAGATCGCCGCCCATGGCCTGGTCTCGCCCCAGGCTCGCGTGGTGCTGGAAAAACCGATCGGCCGCGATGGCGCATCCGCCCGGGCCCTGAATGAGGACATCGGCAAGGTCTTCCCCGAGCCTGCCATTTACCGCATCGACCATTACCTCGGCAAAGAGACGGTGCAGAACCTCATGGCCCTGCGCTTTGCCAATGCCCTCTTCGAGCCCCTGTGGAACGCCGCCCACATCGACAACGTGCAGATCACCGTGGCCGAAACCCTGGGGGTGGAGGGCCGCGCCGGTTACTATGACAAGGCCGGGGCGCTGCGCGACATGGTGCAGAACCACCTGTTGCAGCTTCTCTGCCTCGTGGCCATGGAGCCGCCGGTCACGGTCGAGGGCGATGCGGTGCGCGATGAAAAGCTGAAGGTGCTGAAATCGCTGAAGCCGGTGGCCGCCGATGACATCGTGCGCGGCCAATACCGCGCCGGCGCTTCAGCCGAAGGTCCGGCCCCCGGCTATCTCGAGGAAGCAGGCCTTGCCGCCAGCAATACGGAAACCTTCCTTGCCCTCAAGGCCGAGATCGGCAACTGGCGCTGGAACGGCGTGCCCTTCTATCTCCGCACCGGCAAGCGCCTGCCGCAGCGCGTTTCGGAAATCGTGGTGGAATTCCGCGCCATTCCCTATTCCGGCTTCAAGCCCGAGGCGGGCGAGATCCGCAACAACCGGCTGGTGGTCCGGTTGCAGCCCGATGAGGGCGTCATGCTCGACATCATGATCAAGGATCCGGGTCCGGGCGGCATGCGGCTGCAAAACGTGGCGCTCGACATGACCTTCGCCGAGGCCTTCAAGGAACGCTATGCCGACGCCTATGAGCGCCTGCTGATCGAGGTCTTGCGTGGCAACCAGACGCTCTTCATGCGCCGCGACGAGGTGGAGGCGGCCTGGCGCTGGATCGATCCCATTCTCGCCGGCTGGGAGCAGTCGCGCGACCAGCCCAAGCCCTATACGGCAGGCACCTGGGGGCCTGCCGCCGCCGTCGCCCTCATTGAGCGTGACGGCCGCACCTGGCATGAGGATGACACAGAGTGATTGAACGCCGCTTTGAATTTGCCGACACCGAGGCCCTTGCTGCGGCGCTGGCCGCCCATGTGGCGGCGGAACTGGACCGTGCCATCGAGGCCCGTGGCCATGCGGCTCTGGCCGTTTCGGGGGGCACGACGCCCATCCGCTTCTTCAAGGCCCTGTCGCAGCGCAAATTGTCCTGGGGGCGGGTTGCCATCACGCTGGTCGATGAGCGCCAGGTGCCGCCCACCAGCGAACGCTCCAATGCCCGCCTGGTGCGCGACCATCTGCTGAAACATGAGGCCGCCAGGGCGCGCTTCGAACCCCTGCTGGGCAATCCCCGCGCCGCCGATGTGCCGCCCTTTGACGTGGTGGTGCTGGGCCTGGGCGCGGATGGCCACACCGCCTCCTTCTTTCCCAAGAGCCCGCAACTGGAAAAGGTGCTGGATGCCGATGCGACGGAAAAAATCATGGCGGTGACGGCGCCGGGCGCCGAAGAGGCGCGCCTCACCTTCACGCTGCCTTGGCTGTTGCGCGCCGCGCTGCTCTGTCTCCACTGCGAGGGCGCGGCCAAGAAGGCGGTGTTGAAGGAGGCGCTGGGCGCGGGGCCGGTGGCGGACATGCCCATCCGGGCCGTCCTGCGCGCCACCACGCCCGTGTCGCTCTATTGGTGTCCGTGATCTGCCCTTGCAACCACAAACGGCGCAGCGGTTTTTGCATCCCTCCGGACGGCAGGATTATTTCGCCTTGTGCATTTCCTTGATCTCGAAGGACCGGATGTCGGGGGCGCGTTCCAGCGCATAGTTCAGGCTGAAGGCCGACTGCGCCATGAACACCGGATCGCCATCGAGATCATGGGCGATGGAAAAGCGGTTGGCGGCGATGAAGTCCTCGAGCTTCTGTGCATCGGCCGAGGCAATCCAGCGCATGACCTCGTTGCGCGTCGTCTCGAACGCCACCGGCACGCCATATTCGGCATCGAGCCGGCCCTGCAACACGTCCAGTTGCAGCGCACCCACCACGCCGACGATGGCCCCCGAGCCATCGACCGGAATGAACAACTGCACGACACCTTCCTCGGCCAGTTCCTCCAGCGCGGCGCGCAGCTTCTTCGCCTTCATGGGGTCACCGAGCTTCACCCGGCGCAGGATTTCCGGCGCGAAGGAGGGCACGCCGGTGAACACCACGTCCTCGCCCTCGGTCAGCGTGTCGCCGATGCGCAGCACGCCATGGTTGGGAATGCCCACCACGTCGCCGGCAAAGGCTTCTTCCGCCAGCGAGCGGTCCTGCGCGAAGAAGAATTGCGGCGCGTTGAGCGCCAGCGGTTTTCCCGTGCGCACGATCTTCACCTTCATGCCGCGCGTGAGCTTGCCCGAGGCCAGCCGCATGAAGGCAATGCGGTCGCGGTGGTTGGGGTCCATGTTGGCCTGGATCTTGAAGACGATGCCGGTCAGCTTCTCTTCCGTGGCATGGACCACGCGGCCTGCCGCCGTCTGGTCGCGCGGCGGCGGCGCATAGGCAATGAGCGTGTCGAGCAGATCGCGCACGCCGAAGTTTCGCAGCGCCGAACCGAACAGCACCGGCGACAGGTGGCCCTCGCGGAAGGACTTAAGGTCAAAGCCCTGGGCAAGGTCGGAGACGAGGGCAATCTCCTCGCGCCAGTGCTCCGCCGCGCCATGGGGCAGCAGCGTGTCGATCACCGCGTCCTCGGGGCCAGAGAGGGTCACCCCCTCCGGGTCCTCGTCCAGCTTGCGCAGGCGGTGGTGCGACAGGTCGTAGGTGCCGGTGAAAGTCTTGCCCAGGCCCACGGGCCAGACCAGCGGGGCCACGGCCAGGGCCAGGCCCTTCTCGATCTCGTCCAGAAGGTCGAGCGGCTCGCGCGTCTCGCGGTCCATCTTGTTGATGAAGGTGATGATGGGAATGTCGCGCAGGCGGCAGATCTCGAAGAGCTTGCGCGTCCGGTCCTCGATGCCCTTGGCCCCGTCGATCACCATCACCGCGGCATCGACCGCGGTCAGCGTGCGATAGGTGTCCTCGGAAAAGTCCTCGTGCCCCGGCGTATCCAGCAGGTTGAAGACGCAGCCGCCATATTCGAAGGTCATGACCGAAGTGACGACCGAAATGCCGCGCGCCCGCTCGATCGCCATCCAGTCCGAACGGGTGCGCCTGCGGTCGCCCTTGGCCCGCACCTGACCGGCAAGCTGAATGGCGCCGCCGAACAGCAGCAGCTTTTCGGTCAGCGTGGTCTTGCCCGCGTCGGGGTGGGAAATGATGGCGAAGGTGCGCCGCCGCGCCACTTCGGTTTCGATCTGGCTGGTCAAGGTCAGGGGGTCCCTGTGAACTGGCCGGGCTTGTAACCCATGTGCCCTTGCCCCGTCCAGAAATCAGTGGCAGATCAAGCGCAAGGGAGACAATCATGACGCAGCTGGCGCTGGTCGGCGACATTGGCGGCACCAATTCGCGCTTCGGTCTGGTGGAGCCGGGAACCCAGGCCATCCATGACGTGGCGGCCCTGAAGAACGACCGCTTCGGCGCGCTGGAGGAGGCGGTCGAGGCCTATCTTCAGGCGCGCGGCATCGGCGCGCTCGCCGCCGCCGCCATCGCCGTGGCCGGGCCGGTTCTGGGCGACAGCGCCCAGCTCACCAACCGCAACTGGTCCTTCTCCAGCGCGAGCCTTCGCCGGGCCGCCCAGTCGCGTTCCTTCCGCCTGCTCAATGACTATGAGGCGCTGGCCCTGTCGCTGCCCCATCTCGCGGCGCGCGACCTTGAACAGGTGGGCGGCGAGGCCCCGGACCCGACCCGGGTGAAGATCGTCCTCGGCCCCGGCACCGGGCTGGGCATGGCGGCTCTGGCGCGCCTGCCGCGCGGCGGCTGGCTCGCCATTCCGGGCGAGGTGGGACACATCACGCTGCCCATCGAAACCCAGGAGGAGTTCGACTGGCGCGAGGCCATGAAAACCCCGGGCCATACCTTCACCAGCGAGGATGCCGTCACCGGCGGCGGCCTGCTGCGCATGTATCAGGCGCGGGCGCGGACGCCCGGCCTCGCCACGCCGGAGGCCGTGTTGCAGGCGGGGCTTGCGGGCAGCGATGCCGACGCGGTGGCCACCGTCGATCAGTTCGTCATCTGGCTGGCCCGCATCGCCGGAGACGCCGCCATGAGCCTTCAGGCCAAGGGCGGCGTTTATCTCGCGGGCGGGATTGTGCCCTCGCTCGTCGCAAAATTGCGCGAAGGCCCCTTCCGCGCCGTGTTTGAAGACAAGGGCAAGTTGGCGGCGATCATGAAGCCCATTCCAGTCTATGTCATTATCGAACCCTTTCCGGCGCTGAAGGGCTGCGCCGCCGCCCTGGCCCAGGAGTGATCATGTTCTCACCCAAAACCCTGCTGCTGGTCATCGACGTGCAGAACGACTTCTGCCCCGGTGGCAATCTCGCCGTGGCGGGGGGCGACAAGGTGGTGCCGGTCATCAATCAGTTGGCGCGCGAATTTCCCCATGTGGTGCTGACCCAGGACTGGCACCCCAGGGGCCATTCGTCCTTTGCCTCGCAGCATGAGGGTGCTGCCCCCTTCAGTCAGGTCACCATGCCCTATGGTCCCCAGACGCTGTGGCCCGATCACTGCGTGCAGAACACGGAAGGGGCGGCCTTTCACAAGGGTCTCGACATTCCTCATGCCGAATTGATCCTGCGCAAGGGTTTTCGCCGGGCCATCGATTCCTATTCCGCCTTCTTTGAGAACGACCATGTGACGCCCACCGGCCTTGGCGCCTATGTAAAGGAGCGCGGCTTCCGCAAAATCACCATGGTGGGCCTCGCCTTCGACTATTGCGTGCGTTACTCCGCCGAGGATGCCCGCACCCTGGGCTTCGACGTGACGGTGATCGAGCGCGCCACCCGCGCCATCGACCTGAATGGCTCGGCAGCGGCCACGCGCGAGATCTTCGCCCGGCGCGGCATCGTCCTGTCATGACGCTGGCCTTCCGCCCCGCCCCGCCGGTCACGCTGGCCATTGCCGGAAGTCCTGCGCGCTTTCCGGTCCATCGCGTCTATTGTGTCGGCCGCAATTATGCCGATCACGCCGCCGAAATGGGCGGCGACGCCCGCCGCGAGCCGCCGTTCTTTTTCATGAAGCCCGCCGATGCGCTGACCCAGGCAGGCCTCTTTCCCTATCCCGCGGCTTCCGCCGATGTGCACCACGAGGTCGAACTGGTGGTGGCCCTGGGCGATGGCGCGGAAATCTTCGGCTACGCCGTGGGCATCGACATGACGCGGCGCGACCGCCAGGCCGAGGCCAGGAAACAGGGCCGCCCCTGGGATGTGGCCAAGGGCTTTGATCACTCCGCGCCCATTTCAGAAATTCATCCGGCCACGGAGATCATGCGCCACGGCACCATCACCCTTGATGTCAATGGCGTGCGCCGCCAAAGCGCCGATGTGGCCCAGATGATCTGGCCGGTGGACGGCATCATCACCGAACTTCGCACGCTCTTTGCCCTTCAGCCGGGTGATCTCATCTTCACCGGAACGCCCGCCGGCGTCGGCGCAGTGAAACGCGGCGATACCATGGTCGCCGCGATCAGCGGCATCGCCACCCTTACCGTCGCCGTCCTCTGATCAGGCGTTGATATAGGCCGTCTTGATGGCGGTATAGAATTCCACCGCATGGCGGCCTTGTTCGCGCGCGCCATAGCTTGAGCCTTTGCGCCCGCCGAAGGGCACATGATAGTCCACGCCGGCCGTGGCGAGATTGACCATCACCATGCCCGCCGCCGATTTCTTGCGGAAGTCGGTGGCGAGTTTCAAAGAGCGCGTGAAGATCGCCGACGACAGGCCGAAGGTGGTGTCATTGGCCACCTGCACCGCCTCATCGTAATCCTTGACCTTGATGACCGAGGCCACCGGGCCGAAGACTTCCTCGCGGTTGATGCGCATGGAATTCTGCGTGCGGGTGATGAGTGCCGGTGAAAAATAGAAGCCCGGCGTCTCGCGGTTCAGCCGTTCGCCGCCCATGACCAGTTCGCCGCCTTCCTCCTGCGCCACGCGCACATACATTTCATCCTGCCTGAGCTGGCTTTCATCCACCACCGGGCCAACGACGCTGCCCGCCTCCAGCGCATGCGCCACCTTCAGGCCCTTCATCAGCGCCACCACCTTGGCGATGAAGGCATCGTGAATTTTCTCATGCACCACCAAGCGCGAATTGGCCGTGCAGCGCTGACCCGTCTGATAGAAGGCACCATCGACGGCGGCCAGTGCGGCGGCGTCAAGATCGGCATCGTCCATGACGATGAGCGGACTCTTGCCGCCCATTTCCAACTGATACTTGGCGCCGCGCAGCGAGCACGAGGCGGCAACGCGCGCCCCCGTCTCCACCGATCCGGTGAAGGAAATGGCGTTGACGTCACGATGATCGAGCAGCGTCTGGCCTACCACCGAGCCGCGCCCCATGACCAGATTAAGCACCCCCGGCGGCAGGCCGGAACGCGAGGCAATCTCCACCAGCGCCCAGGCCGAAGCCGGCACCAGGTCGGCGGGCTTGAACACCACCGTATTGCCGAAGGCAAGGGCGGGCGCGATTTTCCAGGCCGGAATGGCGATGGGGAAATTCCACGGGCTGATGATGCCGACGACGCCCAGCGGCTCGCGCGTGATGACCACATCAACCCCGGGCCGGACCGAAGGAATGGCCACCCCCTCCTGGCGCAGCGCCTCCTGCGCATAGAACTTGAAGATCTGCCCGGCGCGCAGCGCCTCGCCCACGCCGAAGGCGAGCGGCTTGCCTTCCTCGCGCGACAACAGGGCCCCCAGTTCATCCTTGCGCGCGGCGATCTCGATGCCGATCTTTTCCAGGATGTCGGCGCGCTGCTGCGGCGTGGTGGCGGCCCAGCCGGGAAAGGCGGCGCGCGCCGCGGCAATGGCGGCTTCGGTCTGCGTGGCGTCGCCCTGCGCATAGGTGCCCACCACCTCGCGCGTGTCCGAGGGATTGATATTGTCCTTGGCCGAAACGCCCTCGACCCATTCGCCATTGATGAAATTCTTGTGCAGCATGGTGCTCTCCTGTTGCGGGCGAAACTAGCCGCCCGGCGGCGGCGGGGCAAATGACAGGCGCTGCAACTTCATGGCACCAGTTCAGGCGAACCGGAGCAGCATGGCACCCGCCACCACCAGCGCCCCGCCCAGGCCCCGCGCCGGCGTGATCCGTTCCTTGAGGAACAGGGCCGAGAGCACCATGACAAAGAGGATGGAGGTCTCGCGCAGGGCGGCCACTGCCGCGATGGGGGCCTCCGTCATGGCCCAGAGCACGATCCAGTAGGCGGCGAGCGACAGGGCGGCGGCCATGAGTCCGCTCCGCCAGTGCGGCACCACGGCGGCAAAGATGCCGCGCCCCCGCAGGGCGAGCGTGGCCAGGGTCATGAACAGGGCGTCGAACAGGAAGACGGTGGCCGTATAGCCGGAGGGAGCACCCGAAGCCCGTGCCCCCATGCCATCCACCACCGTATAGACGCCGATGAACAGCGAGGTGACCAGCGCAAAGCCCAGGCTGCGGCCATCCAGCGCCAAGGCGCGCCTGCCGCCCGTGGCGATGAGCCAGATGCCCGCCACCACGACAAACAGGCCGAAAAGCGCCGCCGCCGACAGCCGGTCGCCGGCAAAGACGGTGGCACCCAGAAGGGTGACCAATGGCGCTGTGCCGCGCGCGATGGGGTAGATCTGCGACAGGTCCGCCGTTTCATAGGCCCGCGCCAGAAACACATTATAGCCCGCGTGCAGCATGCCGGTGGTGACGGCAAAGGGCAGGGCGGCGGCGGCGGGCCAGGGGAAAACGGCGAGCATCACCAGGGCCATGCCCCCGATCATCACCTGCAACAGGAAGAGGGCAAGCAGCCGGTCGAGCTTCAGCTTGACCAGCAGGTTCCAGCCCGCGTGGAAAAATGCAGCGGCGAGCACGGCGAAGAAGACGGCGGGACTCACAAGGCAGGCTCCTCAGTCTTTGCACCATAGGCGAGGCCGCCCCGGAAATGAAAGCGGCTGTCACAGGGAACTGATGGGCCCTGCGCTTGCGCTTGCCCGCGCCCCCGCCCAATATGAAGGAAAGCTGCAATGGATTGTTCATGACCCAGTTCACCCTCGCCCCCGGCGCCTTCCCGCAACCGGCTGCCATGAAGAAGCCCCGGCCCGTCGTGATCCGCGACGTCATCTGCGGCATGACGGTTGACCCCAACGCCGGCAAGCCCACGCGCGACCATCAGGGCCGGACCTTTCATTTCTGCTGCGCCAGATGCGCCGAGAAATTTGCCGCCGACCCGGAGGCCCATCTCACCGCCATTGACCCCGTCTGCGAGATGGTGGTGGACAAGGCCTCGGCTCCCTGGATGTCGAAATATGAGGGCCAGAGGATCTATTTCTGCAGCGCGGGCTGCCAGAAGAAATTCGACGCGAACCCAGAGGCCTACCGCGGTGATGCGCCAAAGCCAGCGCCGGTGACGGCACCGCCGGGCACCAAGTGGGGCTGCCCCATGGACCCGGAGGTGGAAGCGGACGGGCCGGGCGATTGTCCCATCTGCGGCATGGCGCTGGAACCCATGACGCCCTCGCTTGCGGATCAGGGGCCCAATCCCGAACTGGTGGACATGACCCGGCGCTTCTGGTTTGCCGCGCTCTTCGTCGTGCCGCTGCTGGTCATCGCCATGGCCCCGCACCTCGGCCTGTTCATCGGCCACTGGGCCCATGGCGTCGTTGGGCAATGGGCCCAGGCCGCCCTCGCGGCACCCGTGGTGCTCTGGGCGGGCCTGCCGCTGTTCAAGCGGGCGCTCCTTTCCTTCCAGACCATGAACCTCAACATGTGGTCGCTCATCGGCGTCGGCACGGCGGCGGCCTTCCTCTACAGTCTCGTCGCCATGCTGGCCCCCAGCCTCTTTCCGGCGGGATTGCGCGCCGCCGATGGCACGGTGGGTGTCTACTTTGAAAGTGCCGCGGTCATTGTCGCACTGGTCCTCCTGGGGCAGGTTCTGGAACTGCGCGCCCGGGCCAAGACCGGAGAGGCGCTGAAGGCATTGCTCCGCCGGGTGCCGGACACGGCCCACCGCATCGCCGCCGACGGCACGGAAGCCGATGTGCCGCTGGCCGAGGTGAAGGTCGGCGACCGTCTGATGGTGCGCGCCCATGAGCGCGTGCCGGTGGATGGCGAGGTCGTCACCGGCGAGGCCTTGATCGAGGAATCCATGCTCACCGGCGAAGCCGTGCCCGTGGCCAAGACGGCGGGTGCGCCGGTTCACGCCGGCACCTTCAACGGCGCCACCGGCTTCACCCTGACGGCAACGCGCGTCGGACTGGACACCACGCTGTCGCGCATCGTTCTGGCGGTGAGCGAGGCCCAGCGCTCCAAGGCCCCCATCCAGTCCCTGGCTGACCGCATCGCCCGCTGGTTTGTGCCCACGGTCATTGCCATTGCCGCCCTCGCCTTCGTTCTCTGGCTGCTGGTCGGGCCGGAGCCCAAACTCGCCTATGCCATCGCCGCTTTCATCAGCGTGCTGATCATTGCCTGCCCCTGCGCGCTCGGCCTCGCCACGCCCATGTCGGTCATGGTGGCGGCAGGCCGGGGTGCCAGCAATGGCATTCTGATCCGCAAGGCTCCGGCGCTGGAGGCCCTGGCCGAGGCCGACACGCTGGTCATCGACAAGACCGGCACGCTGACCATGGGCAAGCCGCAGGTCATGGACATCATCACCGCCCCAGGCGTCACGCGCGCTGCCGTGCTGGCCCTCGCGGCGGGCCTTGAAGCAGCGGGCAACCATCCCCTCGCCGAGGCCATCCGCACCGCCGCCACGGCTGAAAATGTGGCCCCGGTTCAGATCAAGGGCAAAAGCCTGCCCGGCCTTGGCCTCGAAGGCAGCAGCGACGGCCAGCCGGTGTTGCTCGGCAATCGCCGCCTGATGGCGGACCGCGCCATTGTCCTTCCCCCCGCCCTGTCGGCAGCCGCCGATGGCGCCGCCGCCCGCGGTGAAACCCCGGTCTTTGTCGCCCGTGGCCCGACCCTTCTGGGCCTCATTACCGCTGCCGATCCTCTCAGACCTGCCGCTGCCGAAGCGGTGGCCAGACTCAAGGTCGAAGGTCTGCGCATCATCATGGCCACGGGCGATGACGAGCGCGTGGCCCAGTCGGTGGCGCGCAGCCTCGGCATTGACGAGGTGAAGGCCCGCGTCCTGCCGCAGGACAAGCTGGCGCTGGTGAAGGACCTTCAGGCGCAAGGACGCAAGGTCATCATGGCGGGGGACGGCATCAATGACGCCGCCGCCCTGGCCCAGGCCGACTGCGGTGTCGCCATGGCCACCGGCACTGATCTCGCCATGGAAAACGCCGGCCTCACCCTGCTCCATGGCGACATCACCGGGCTTCAGCGCGCCCGCAATCTCGCCCACGCCACGCTGGCCAATATCAAGCAGAACCTGTTCTTCGCCTTCGCCTATAATGCCATCGGCATTCCGCTGGCGGCGGGCATTCTCTATCCGCTGCTGGGCCTGCTGCTCACGCCCGCCATTGCCGCGCTCGCCATGAGCCTGTCCTCGGTTTCGGTCATCAGCAATGCGCTGCGCCTGCGCCGCCAGCCCATCGCGCTGCTGGCAGCCTGAGGCCGGCCATTGCTGGGCCGCGCCTGATGCAATGGCGGCCTAACAGGGGTTGGAATTGCTGGGCGAGATCTGGCACTTCAGCTTGGTTGAGGCGCGCGGCCGCTGCACCGTGTCTTCCAGCAGCGTGAAGCTGCTCTTGCCCAGAACCTTCTTGCCAAAGAGCGTGCCGACATAGGGTGTGAAGGTGGTGCACACCCGGGCAATGACCAGATCGTTGAAGTTGGACACCACCGTGCCGCTGCCCATGAGGCCGGCGAGACCGGCGCCGGTGGGTGCTGAACCGCAACTGACGCCTGCCGTCTTCCAGGTCGACACCGTGATCACTTCGGTGCCAGTGGCATTGAGCGTCTTGGTCAGGCCATAGACCGCAACGCCGACATCCCCCGACGCCACGGGCTTCATGATCATGTAGACGGCCTGAAGATAGTCATCGATATCAGAGGTCCGATACACCGTGGTCTTGCTCTGGGTAACCAGGTCGGCCATCACGCCCGACGCATAGGTGACCTTGCGGTTGGTGGAGATCAATCCGGTCAGGTCCACCATGCCGAAGAACAGCAGCATGAGCAGAGGCATGATGAGGGCAAACTCGATCGCCGCCATGCCCTGGCTGTTGCGGAGGTAACGGGTGAGGGAGCGGATCATGGTCATCACTACTTGCAGGTTTTCGCGGTCACAAAGGGCTCGTTGCGGAACACGGCAATGCCGGCAATGCGCCGATACTTGCTGCCATCCGACTTGGTGAAGTTGCCCAGAACGGTGCCCATGAAGGGGAAGGCGAATTTGTAGTCATAGGTGGCGATGATCGTGGTCGGCTGGGCGGCCTGGCCGCAGTTGTAGACCGTGGCCTGCGCCGTGCCGTCGGCTGCCACCCCGATGGCCGTGGCCGCCGGCGTGGCGCTGTTGAGCGCGGTGAAGGTGGAGGAGGGGCTCACATAGACCACCACCTTGGAACAGGTCATGAGAAAACGCGCCACGCCCGTGGATGTGCCGCAAATCTTGTTCTTGAAGTCGGCCGCGGTGACTTCGCTGTCCTGCGCGATGCCGGTGCGGACCTCGCGCGAGGCCTTCTGCACCGCCGCCTGCAGGGTATATTCGCTGAACAGCAGAATGCCCGTTTCGAACATGCAGCCCAGGAACATCAGGAAGGGTCCGCCGATGAAGGCGAACTCGATGGCTGATACACCGCTCTCCGATGCGCTGAAGCGCCCGGTGGCGCCGCGCAACCAAGCCCTGAACCGTCCCATGCCTGTCTCCCGTCGATGCAATGCGACCCTGAGTGGCATCAATCTATCAGCGGCTCTTTGCTGAATTTCTAACAACTTCACTAAAAGTCGAATCATTTTCCGCCAGGCTGGCGGCGAAACGTCCGTTTATATTATTGCGAGCCGTTGGCGCCCTCGGTCGGCGTCGGCGGCGGCGCCGACACGGCCACGGGCATGCTGCGCCCCTGGGCCAGACCCTGTTTCTGCATCAGGGAGCCCGCGGTGGCGCCCATATAGCCCGGATCATCCCCCACCCGCACCACGGACTGGCAGTCCGGCAGGCACAGGCTGCTGTAGCGTTTGCCCGCCTTGTAGACGGAGAGCGTATGGTTGCTGGAGCTTTCCTTCACCAGCACCTCGAAATTGGCGATCTGGTTGCCCTGCGTATCGAGAATCACCATGTCGGTTTCGCCATAGGCCCGGCCATGAACGAAGATCTGCTGACCCTGCACCGTCACGTCCACCACAAAGGGATCGCCGATGACAATGGCACCGGGCGGTGTCGTCACATTGAGCAATTGCGAACGATCGATGTTCAGCACCAGTTCCTCGGCCGCGCCAGCCGGCACAGCGGTGAGAATCATCAGGGCAGCAGCCAGGCGCAGGCGGTTTTTCATGGTCACATCCTCGTAAGACGCCGCCTTGGGTGAAAGGGGCGATAACGCTTGCCCGACAATGCCATGCAAATGGTGAATCAACTGTTTACATGTGCCCTCAACCTGCCGGCACCGCCGCCCGCAGCTCGCCCTGAACGCCCCCAGGCCGTGGGCGGCGACCATCCGCACGCCATCTCCTGCCCGGACCAAGACGGTTAACTCCACCTTTACGCTCGCCGTGGAAAGGTCGCCGAAGCCCGCTTCGGGTTCCTTCTGATTGGTGCCGCGCCATGTTGCATGCCTTGTCCTTATATCTGCTGCCTGCACTCCTGATCATTGCCGCAGCCAGCGACACGCTTTACCTCCGCATTCCCAATTGGCTGACCCTGGGCACAGCACTCGCCTTCTTCCCCATGGCGCTTGCCACCGGCATGCCCTGGGCCGACCTGGGCTGGCATGCGCTCTCCGGCCTGCTGCTGTTCCTTGCGGGTTTCCTGCTGTTTCAGCTGCGGCTCTTCGGCGGCGGTGACGCCAAGCTCATGGCCGCTGCCGGCCTGTGGTTCGGCACCCAGCAGATTCTGCCCTTCCTGTTCTTCACCGTGCTCGCTGGCGGGCTTCTCGCCCTCGCGGTTGCCGCCATTTCAATGACGGGGGTTCATCTTGAAATCACCGCCGAAAAACTCAGCCGCAAATTCTCCGAGGTCAAACCCTCCGTTCCCTACGGCATTGCCCTGGCGATCGGCGGCATCCTGGCCTTCCGTGACAGCTGGTGGATGGGCCTTAGCGGTTAACGCACAAACAACAACATGCGGCTCATTAACCTAAATTTGACCATTCAAGCCGAATCTTGGCGAAGCGACCATGCCGTCTGGCGTGAGGTAAGGGACAGAATATGAGTAAAATGCGCATCATCATCCTGGCTGCGGCGGTGGGTTCTGCAGCCCTCGCCGCCATGTTGGCCAACAACATGATCGGGCAGAAGCCGCCCGAACAGCAGACCGTCGAGATCAACAAGGTTGTGACCGTCCCGGTGCTGGTGGCTGCCAAGGATATCGGGCTGGGCGACAAGCTTCTGGCTGGCGCCGTCATCTGGAAAGACTGGCCCAAGGAAAATATCACCGATCCCATGATCACCAAAGAAGAGCAGCCCAATGCTCTGACCGACATGGAAAAGAATCGTGCCCGCACCTTCATTGCCACCGGTGAGACCATCCTCGAGCAGAAACTGCTGAAGTCCGGTGATGCCGGTTTCATGAGCGCCATCGTGCGCAAGGGCATGCGCGCCATCTCGGTGGGCATTTCCGTCAATTCCTCGGCCGGCGGCTTCATTCTGCCCAACGACAAGGTTGACCTGATTCTCACCCGCCAGCTGGAAGGCAAGAGCCCCTCCGGCGGCAAGAATGTGGTGAGCGAGACCGTTCTCACCAACGTGCGTGTGCTGGCGGTGAACCAGACCTACAAGCAGGATCCCACCGGCGAAAAGGTGGCTGTGGAAGACGGCAAGACAGCCACCGTCGAATTGACTCCGCGCCAGGCGGAAATCGTCTCGATGATCGAGTCGGTCGGGGAATTGTCGCTGGCCCTCCGTTCCATCGCCGACAGCGAAGGCAAGACGCCCGACACCGACGTTCCGGAACTCAGCGGCCGTTTCGCCAGCACCCCCGCCACCAAGGCGCAGGACATCATGATCATGCGCTACGGCGTTCCGTCCTACACGGCCTATCGCTGAGAAAGGCTGGCCAGTCCCATGTTCCTCAAGTCATTCAAACCCGCTGTGTCCGCCATGAAAATCAGCCGTTTTGCCCTTGTCGCGGCCATCGCCGTGACTTCCCTCACCGGACTCTGGCTGGCGGGTGTTCCCACCGGTTATGCCTCCGACCTCGACACCCCCATGAGTGCAGACGCCTCGGGCGCCAACTTTCTCCGCATCGGTCTCAACAAATCGGTCGTCCTGCGTCTGCCGGCTGATGCCAAGGACGTTCTGGTCGGCAATCCCGACATCGTCGACGCCGTGGTGCGCACGCGTAACACCGCCTACCTCTTTGCCCGCGCCGTGGGCCAGACCAATATTTTCTTCTTCGACGCCAATGGCCAGCAGATCCTGAACCTCGACATCGAGGTGGCCCAGGACATGACCGCGCTGCAGAAGCTCATCAAGCGCACCCTGCCGGGTTCACGCATCACCGTGGACATGATTGGCAATAACGTGATTCTCGGTGGCATTGCCGCCACGCCCGCCGAAGCCAAGACGGCCGAGGATCTGGCCAAGCGTTTTGGTGGGGACGTGCTCAACACCATCAAGGTGGCGACCGAAAGTCAGGTCATGCTGAAGGTCCGCATCGCTGAGGTGCAGCGCGATGTGCTGAAGAAGCTTGGTGTGAATTTCAGCCAGCTTGCCTTCGATGCCGGCAAATTCGCCTTCAGCCTGCCGATGCACAACACCTTCCCCAACGTCACCTCCACGTCCCTCAAGGGCACGGTTGGCTACGCCGGCAACAACCTCTCCGCCAATGCCTCCATCGAGGCGCTGGAGGGCACCGGCCTGCTGCGCACCCTGGCTGAACCCAACCTCACGGCCGTTTCCGGCCAGCCGGCAAAATTCCACGCCGGTGGCGAATATCCCTACAGCACCTGCGACCGCAACGGCATCTGCTCCATCGAGTTCAAGCCCTATGGCGTCTCGCTGGAGTTCACGCCCATTGTCATGGATGCCGGGCGAATCAATCTGAAGATCCGCACCGAAGTGAGCGAGCTGGCCTCGCTGCCCGTGGGCGCTGCGGCAGGCTCGCCGCCGCCGGTCAACACCCGCAACGCCGAAACCACGCTGGAACTGCCGTCGGGCGGCGCCATGATGCTGGCCGGCCTGATCAAGGACAGCGTGCGCCAGAACATCAATGGCACGCCCGGCCTGAAGGAGCTGCCCGTCCTCGGCAACCTCTTCCGCAGCCGCGACTATGTCCAGAACGAAACCGAAATGGTGGTCATCGTGACGCCGTTCATCGTCGGCGCGGCGGGCCAGTCCGACTTGGCCATGCCGACCGATGGCCTCAACGCCCCCACCGATGGTCAGGCTCTGATGTGGGGCCGTCTGAACAAACTCTACGGCGCGCCCGGCGGCACCCAGACCGGCACCTACACCGGCAGCGTCGGCCATATCGTGGAATGATGGTGGAGAAGAACATGAAACGGAATTCAGCCACCAGGCGTCTCCTGCCCGCGCTCATTCTGTCCAGCCTGCTGGCCGGTTGTGCCAAGGATGAAATGACCGGCGAAACCTTCGTGCCCTTTTCCGGGTCCGAGAAGTTTCCCATCGAAGTGGCCAGTGGCCCGGTCACTCTCTCGGTGCCGTCCAGCCGCAGCGGCCTGAAGCCCGCCCAGGTGAACACGGTGGCCGCCTTCGCCCGCCAGGCCGTCAGCAATTCCGCCTCGGCCATCACCGTGCGCCGTCCTTCGGCCGGTGGCACCGGCACGGCCAATGGCGTTGTCGATGTCATGACCGCCCAGGGCGTGGCCCGCAGCCGCATCAAGCTTGCCACCTATCCCGGTCCAGCCGGCGCGCCGGTGCAGATTTCCTATTCCCGCACCTATGCCAGGACCGCACCCTGCGGTGACTGGTCGCGCGACCTTGCCGCCACCCATGAAAACACCACTGCCACGAATTTCGGCTGCGCCGTGCAGCAGAACATTGCGGCCCAGGTGGTGAACCCGCAAGACTTCGTGACACCTGCGCCCGCCAGCCTTGCGCCGGCGGCGGGTGTTTCTGGCGCCAGCACGGCGACGACCGGCGCCAGCAGCGTTCCGGCCACCACGTCTGCCTCTCCCACCCTGACCAATTGACCGATCATCAACGGGATCGCTTGCCATGACCGCCTCTGCCCATCAAATCTCTGCCCACGGCGCCGACCATCATCCCGTGGTGATGGTGCCGCATGTGAACATTCACAATTTCTGTGACAATCAGCAGACCGGTGAAATCCTGCAACAGGCGGCCATGGACCGGCGCATGGGTCACGCCCATGTCTCGATCCAGCTTGGCGGCATTACCGCCGCCATCCAAGTCTATCACCATCAGCCCACGCCCAACGTGCTGGTGGTGGAAACCCACGCCGGCCGCGACCAGCTTCTGAACGAACTGGGCCAGTTGGCCGAAGTCTGCCAGCCCACCACCAAGGTCATCGTCATCGGCCACGTCAATGACGTCATCCTCTATCGCGAGCTGATGCGCCAGGGCATCAGCGAATATATCGTGGCGCCCATCACCGCGCTGCAATACATCGAGTCGGTGGCCAGCCTTTACAAGGATCCCAAGAGCGATCCCCTGGGCCGCATCTTTGCCTTTGTCGGCGCCAAGGGCGGCGTCGGCTCCTCCACCATCGCCCACAACATTGCCTATCGCATGTCGGGCAAGCACAGCGTCGAAACCGTCATCACCGATCTTGACCTGTCCTTCGGCACCGCGGGCCTAAACTTCAACCAGGACGCCAACAACGGCATGGTCGAAGCTCTGGGCCAGCCGGATCGCGTCGACTCCACCCTCATCGACCGTCTGCTGACCAAGATCGGCACCAAACTCAGCCTGCTTGGTGGTCCCTGTCAGGTCGATCGTGAATTCAGCATCGAGGCGCAGTCGGTGGAGACCGTTTTGAACGCGCTTCGCCGCAGTGTGCCCTGTATCATCGTGGACGTGCCCAACGTCTGGGCCCCCTGGGTGCGCTACACGCTGATCAACGCCGACGAAGTGATCATCACCGCCACGCCGGACCTCGCCTGCCTGCGCAACACCAAGAACATGGTGGACCTGTTGAAGCAGGCGCGCCCCAACGACCATTTGCCGCGCATCGTGCTCAACCAGGTGGGCGTGCCCAAGCGGCCCGAGGTGACGGCGGCGGACTTCGCCAAGGCCATCGGCATCACGCCCTCGCTGGTCATCCCCTATGATCCGGTGACCTTCGGCACGGCCCAGAGCAACGGCCAGATGCTGGTGGAAGTCGGACCCAAGTCAAAGCCGGCCGAACAGGTCGATATGCTCGCCGACATCCTGTCCGGCAACAGCCGCGTTGCTGCCAAGAGCGGCGGCAAGTTCAATCTCAATGAAATATTCCAGAAGCTGCCCAGCCTGAGGAAGAAATAAGCATGTTCGGCAAGAGAAGCGATAATGGCCTAGCCCCGCCGGTCACGCAGGTTCCCCTGCCGCCGGCCACGGCTGCGGCCTCGTCGCCCGGGTTGGCCGCACCGGCCGCGCCGGGTTTCATTCCCGACCTGCCCATGCAAACGGCCCCCGGCCAGTTTGCCGGCAGCCAGCCGGCCCGTGCGCCTGCTCCGCCCCAGCCCGCCGCACCGCGCGCCCCCGCCGCCATGCGCAACCGCTCGGACAATTATTACGACATCAAGGGCACCATCTTTAACGCGCTCATCGACGCCATCGACCTGGGCCAGCTCGACCGCGATGCCGCGCGCGATGAAATCCGCGACATCGTCAATGAGATCATCACGCTGAAGGACGTGGTGATGTCCATCGCCGAGCAGGAAGAACTGCTCGAGGACATCTGCAACGACGTTCTGGGCTACGGCCCGCTGGAACCCTTGCTGGCCCGCGACGACATCGCCGACATCATGGTCAACGGCGCGGCCACGACCTTCATCGAAGTCGGCGGCAAGATGGAAAAGACCGGGGTGCGCTTCCGCGACAACACCCAGCTCCTCAACATCTGCCAGCGCATCGTCAGCCAGGTCGGCCGCCGCGTCGACGAAGCCAGCCCCATCTGCGACGCGCGTCTGCCCGACGGCTCCCGCGTCAACGTCATCGTGGGTCCGCTGGCCATCGACGGCCCCGCCCTCACCATTCGTAAGTTCAAGCGCGACCGCCTGAAACTTTCCGACCTGGTGAAGTTCAAGTCGATCACGCCGGAAGGCGCCACCATTCTGGAGATCGTGGGCCGCGTGCGCTGCAACGTCCTCATCTCTGGCGGCACCGGTTCGGGCAAGACGACCCTGCTCAACTGTCTCACCGGCCACATCGATCACGACGAACGCATCATCACCTGCGAAGACGCCGCCGAACTTCAGTTGCAGCAGCCCCATGTGGTGCGTCTGGAAACCCGCCCGCCCAACCTCGAGGGCGAGGGGGCCATTACCATGCGCGATCTGGTGAAGAACTGTCTGCGTATGCGTCCCGAGCGGATCATCGTCGGCGAAGTCCGTGGACCTGAAGCCTTCGACCTGCTTCAGGCCATGAACACCGGTCACGACGGTTCCATGGGCACGCTCCACGCCAACAGCCCGCGCGAAGCTCTCTCGCGTCTTGAATCCATGATCACCATGGGCGGCTTCTCGCTGCCCTCCAAGACCATCAAGGAGATGATCACCGGTTCCATCGACGTCATCGTGCAGGCCGCGCGTCTGCGTGATGGTTCGCGCCGCATCACCCACATCACCGAGGTGATCGGCATGGAAGGGGATGTCATCATCACCCAGGATCTCTTTGTCTATGAAATCACCGGCGAGGACGCCAACGGCAAGATCATCGGCCGTCATCGTTCCACCGGCATTGCCCGCCCGCATTTCTGGGACCGCGCCCGTTATTATAATGAGGAGCGCCGTCTCGCCGAGGCCCTCGAAAAGGCCGAAATGCGCAACGAAGACGAATAGACCGCGAGTTTCGGAGAGTTGAGTTCATGAATTTCGGCGGCGACATGCAGAATCTGGCCTTCACCATCATGGTGGCCATTGCCGTGGGCGGTGTGGCGCTGGCGGTGCTCTTTCCCATGTTCGCCAACGATACCAAGAACCAGCGTATCAAGGCCCTGGCCAACAACAAGAGCAGTGGCGGGGCGCGCCGCCTGCAGGATGAAGGCAAGGAGCGCCGCAAACAGGTTCAGGAATCGCTGAAGCAGATCGAAGAGCGCGAACGCAAGCGCAAGAAAATCACGCTGCGCACGCTCATTGCCCAGTCGGGTCTGGACATTTCGGTGCGCCAGTTCTGGCTGTTTTCCCTCGCTCTGGGTGCCGGCATGGCACTGGTGCCCATGATTTTCGGCCTGCCGCTCTATCTTTCGGCTGGTCTGGCCTTTGTTTTCTCGCTCGGATTCCCGCGCTGGTTTCTGGGGTTCCTGCGCCGCCGCCGCCAGGACATTTTCCTGCGTGACTTTGCCGACGCCATTGACGTGATGGTGCGTGGTCTCAAGGCCGGTCTGCCCGTGTCCGACGCCATGAAGGTCATTGCCAATGAAACCGGGCCGCCGGTGGGGCCGGAATTTGTCGAGGTGGTGGAAGGCCAGCGCGTCGGCATTTCCATCGATCAGGGCATTGAGCGCATGGTCGAGCGCATGCCGCTGGCCGAGGTCAACTTCCTCGCCATTGTCATGGCCATTCAATCCAAGACCGGCGGCAACCTGTCGGAAGCGCTGGGCAACCTGTCGAAGGTGCTGCGTGACCGCAAGAAGATGAAAGCCAAGATCAAGTCGGTCAGCCAGGAAGCCAAGTCTTCGGCCGCCATCATCGGTGCGCTGCCCTTCTTCATCGCGCTGATGATGACCTTCCTCAACCCCACCTATCTTTCGCCGATGTTCAACACCTCCATCGGCAACATGCTCCTGATCGGTTGCGGCGTCTGGATGCTCATGGGCGTTCTGGTCATGCGCAAAATGATCAATTTCGATTTCTGACCGGGGGAAATGATGGGCCTGATCAGTGAACTGATGAAGATGGAAACCGCCGTCACCCTGCTGGTGGCCGTGGCGACCTTCGCCACAGTTCTCACGCTCGCCATGCCCATGTTCCAGAGCGACAAGCTCAACAGCCGCATCAAGGGCGTCACCCAGGAACGTGATCGCCTGCGCGCCGCGCAAAAGGCGGCTCTGGCGGCGGGCAGTGAAGCAAAGCTGCGTGACAGCAAGAAGAGCGGCGTGACGCGCCAACTGGTCGATGTGCTCAATCTGCGCAAGGTCTTCGAAGCCGAAACCTCGCGTGAATTCCTGCGCAAGGCGGGCTTGCGCAATGAAAGCCACCTGTTCACCTATCTGGTGGTGCGCATGGTGGTGCCCATCGTCGCGGCCATTGGCGTTTTTCTTTACACCTCGTTTGTTTACACCACCCCGGTGGCCACCACCACGCGTCTCGCCATGGCCATGGGCGGCCTCATCGCCGGTTTCTATATGCCCGCCCTGGTGTTGAAGAACATGATCTCCAAGCGTCAGGAGTCGATCCGCCGCGCCTGGTCCGACGCCCTCGACCTGCTGCTCATCTGCGTTGAGTCCGGCATGTCCGTCGAGCCCGCCATGACCCGCGTGGCCCGCGAGATCGGCCGCCAGTCGGTGCCGCTGTCCGAAGAATTGACGCTGACAGTTGCCGAACTGTCCTTCCTGCAGGATCGCCGCAAGGCCTTCGAGAACCTTGGCAAGCGCGTCGACATCGACACGGTGCGCTCGGTCGTCACCTCGCTCATCCAGGCCGAACGCTACGGGACGCCGCTCGGCACCGCGCTGCGCGTGCTCGCCCAGGAAAACCGCGAAGTGCGCATGCAGTTCGCCGAAAAGAAGGCCGCGGCGCTTCCGCCCAAACTCACGGTGCCGATGATCCTCTTCTTTCTCCCCATCATTTTCGTGGTCATCCTCGGGCCGTCCATCATCATGGTCATGAACGTCCAGTAACGGCGATCCCCATCGTCAAATGAAAAACGCCGGAGCGTGCTCCGGCGTTTTCTTTGGCAATTGTCCGCTGCGGGAGTGCCGGATCAGCCGTCGCTTTTGCCGCCGGCCAATTGCTGCCAGGTGTTGGGCTGGGCCAGCATTTTCTCGAGATAGGCGAGGTTGGCCTCCACCTGATTGGCGGGCAGGTCGGTGCTGGCGATCTGGCGCGATTCATCGAACCGCCCCTGCAAGCCCACCACCAGCGCCAGATTCTGGCGCACCTTGGGGAAGGAGCGGCTGTTGGGTTGCGCCAGCGCCTTGCGAAGCGTGGCTTCTGCCGCCTTGAGATTGCCGGACAGGGCCTGCGACATGCCCATGTTGTTCAGGACCTGAACCTGACTGGGGCTCATGGCAAGCGCGCGATCATAGGTCTCCTGCGCCTTGGCATATTGGCCCTGGTCGTCATAGGCCGAGCCCAGGGCGTTGTGAATTTGCCAGGTGGCCCCGGGCTGGCCGGCAGCCTGTTCCAGCACCGTGGCAGCCTGATCTGCCCGGCCCACTGCCAGAAGCTTCTTGCCATAGGCGGCTTGAACGGTGCCGTCTCCGGGATGAGCTGCGGCCAATCTGCCGAGCACTTCGAGTTGCCGCTGGCTGTTGCCAACCCTTTCCAGGCCGGCCACATAGGCAAGGCCGACCTTCACATTGCCGGGATCCTTCTGCCACTGGTCACTGAGCCTGGCCGTATCCGACAGGGAGGGGGCCGTGGTGCTGGCAGTGGTCATCGGGTCGGTGGAGAGCTGTTGGCTCGTGCGGCTTTGGCAGGCTGAGAGCGCCAGGGCGGACACCAAAAGCATCGTGGCCGCGACACCCCGCCGGGGAAAAGCGCAGACACAGGCACACATGGAAAACTCCGGGGAATCGTGAGATAGAGTGGCCCGATCTTGTGAGCCTCATGGTCAACAAACTGTTAATCGGGGGCGGCGAGACCGTCATAATGACTGAATGGACGCGCCATGACCGACCTTTCCCGGCTTCTTCTGCCCGCTGCCACCCGCGCGGCCACATCCCTCCGCCTCATTGCCGCCGATGACTGGCACCGGGAGGCAGGCAAGCTCTCCGCCCGTGACCGGACCTGGGCCGAGGCGCAAGGGTTCAGCGCGGCACCCCTGAGCCTGCTGCCCCTGGCCGAAGCCTCGGGCAAGGTGTCGGCGGTTCTGGTGGGCGCGCCCCGGCCTGATGCTGATCCCTTCACTCTCGGCAAGCTCGTGTGGTCCCTGCCGCCGGGCACCTATCGGTTTGCCGACGCCGCCGGGGGGGAGGAAATCGTGGCCCTGGCCTGGCTGCTGGAGGCCTATGCCTATGATCCCTTCCGCCCGGCAAAATCCGCCAGGGCGGCACTGGTCTGTCCCGCCGGGGTTGACCGCGCGCTGGTGTTGCGCATGGCCGAAACCGTCCATCAGGTGCGCGACCTCGTCAACACGCCCGCCAATCTGCTGGGCCCTGACGAGCTGGAAGCCACGGTCAAGGCCACCGCCCGCGCCCATGGCGCGCGGGTCGCCGTTACGCGCGGGGCGGCCTTGGCCAGGAATTTCCCCCTCATTCATGTGGTGGGTCAGGCCAGCCCGCGCGCCCCCCGCCTCATCGATCTCACCTGGGGCAATCCGCGCCATCCGAAGGTGACGCTGGTGGGCAAGGGCGTGTGCTTTGACTCCGGCGGCCTTGATCTCAAGCCCGCCGCCGGCATGGCGCTGATGAAAAAGGACATGGGCGGGGCCGCCAGCGTGCTGGGTCTCGCCCGTCTCGTCATGGCGGAGAAACTGCCCGTGCGGCTCCGCGTTCTCATTCCCGCCGTGGAAAACGCCGTTTCCGGGGCCGCCTTCCGCCCCGGCGACGTGTTCAGGACGCGCAAGGGCCTCACCGTCGAGATCGGCAACACCGATGCCGAAGGCCGCCTCATCCTGTGCGAGGCACTGGCCCTGGCCGACGAGGAAAAGCCCGACCTGCTCATCAACATGGCAACCCTCACCGGCGCGGCGCGCGTTGCCCTGGGGCCGGACCTGCCGCCCTTCTACACCGATGACGACGACCTCGCCGCCGCCATCGCCCGCCATGCCGCGGCCCAGAATGATCCCCTGTGGCGGCTTCCCCTGTGGCGGCCCTATGATGCGCTTTACGACAGCCCCGTGGCCGACATGAACAACAACGGCACGGCGGGTTTTGCCGGGTCGATCCAGGCCGCGCTCTTCCTGCGCCGCTTCGTCGAACGGGCCCGGTCCTTCGTGCACTTCGACCTCTATGCCTGGGTGCCCAAGGCCAGGCCGGGGCGGCCCATGGGCGGCGAGGCCCAGGCCATTCGCGCCCTGTTCACCCTCTTGCGGGAACGCCACGGCAAGGTGGTTGCGGCCCGGCGGACTTCGCGGCACAATTGAACCGGATCCGAAACGAAGGCTGGAGACATGGCCCTGGGCGACGGTCTCACCCCCGGACGAGCACTGGAATTGTGGCACGCGGTATCGCTGCGCCAGGTGCTGGATGATGCCCCCGATCTGTCGCTGCGCCAGATGACCATCCTGCTCACCATCTATCTCGATCCGCCGCCGCACACGGTGCGCGATCTCGCAACCCGCCTCAGGGTGACCAAGCCCGTCATCACCCGCGCCTTGGACTCCATGGGCAAGCACCGCCTGGTCAACCGCCGTCGCGACGAGAGCGACCGGCGCAATGTGCTGATCCAGCGCACGGTGGAAGGCGCCCTCTATCTCGAACGGCTGGGCGATCTCGCCGCCGCCGAAAGCCGGAAGGGACGCTGACCATGGCGCTGGACCCACGGCTTCATGCGGCCCGCGCCGACCTTGCTGATGCGCGCCTGAAGGGCAGGGTGGCGGCCGCCCGTTTTGAACCCGGCGTCACCATGCAGGTGAAGGTCTTTGCCGCACCGCTGCGAAAGGAACCGCAAGCCGACGCCATGCAGTTGACCGAAGCTCTCTTCGGTGAGACGTTGCAGGTCTTCGCGGTGAAGGACGGTTTTGCCTGGGCCCAGTTGACGCGCGATGGTTATGTCGGGCATGTGCCGGTGGCCGCTCTCGCACCCGTGGCGCTGGCGCCCACCCATCATGTCGCCGTGCCCGCGACGCTCATTTATCCCCAGGCCAACCTCAAGACCACGCCGCACCGCTTCCTGCCGCTCAATGCCGGGGTGACGGTAACCGGCACCGACGGTGCCTATGCCGCGCTGGCCAGCGGCGGTTATGTTTTTTCGGCGCACCTTCGTCCGCTCACGGAACATCACCACGACTTCGTGGCGGTGGCGGAACAGTTCCTCGGCACGCCCTATCTCTGGGGCGGCAAGACCGTCCATGGCCTTGACTGTTCAGGGCTGGTGCAGGTGGCGCTGCAGTCTTGCGGCAAACGCGCCCCGCGCGACAGCGACATGCAGGAGAAGGAATTGGGCCGCAGCCTGCCGCAGAATGACCGCACGGGTCTGCAGCGCGGCGATCTCGTCTTCTGGGATGGCCATGTCGGCATCATGACCGACGCGACCATGCTGCTCCATGCCAACGGCCACCACATGCTGGTCGCAAGCGAGCCGCTGGCCGAGGCGGTCAAGCGCATCGCCGCTTCCGGCAAGCCGGTCACATCCGTCAAGCGGCTCTAGAGCAACCGGCGGTCAGTTGGAATCAACTGCCGCCGATAAGTTGCTCGAAAATCAATATGTTGGCGCAACTTTTTCTCTCTCAAATCGTTCCGATTTGATCGTCAGTTGCGCTAATAGCCGCGGCTCCGGTCCACCACATTCTGCAATTCCGCGCCGCGTTCAAAACGCGCCATCTGCCCCGCGATGTAGCGGCAGATCGCGGCGGGATCGGAGTCCGCTGCCGCATGCGGGGTCACGATGACCTTCGGATGGCTCCACAGGGGCGACTCCTTGGGCAGCGGTTCCGTCTGGAAAACATCAAGGCTCGCGCCATGGAGGGTGCCGTCGTCGAGTGCCCGCAGGATGTCGGCCTCCACCTGCTGGCGGCCGCGCCCGGCATTGATCAGAATGGGCGCGCCAAAGGGGCCGGTGCGCGCCAGCTTGCGCAGCATGCCATGATTAATGATGCCCGTGGTCTCCGGCGTGGCGGGCAAAAGCGACACCAGCACATCGCTGCGCGCCAGAAAGCCGTCGAACTCATCCGGCCCGGCAAAACTCTCGATGCCGGGAATGTCCTTGCGCGTGCGGCTCCAGCCGGCCACGGGAAAGCCCATGACCGCGAGCTTGCGGGCCGCATCGGCCCCCAGAACCCCCAAGCCCATCACGCCAATGCGCAAGTCGCTCGCGGCATGGGTGGCAAAACTGTCCCACACCTTGTTGCGCTGGTTTTCATCGAGCCGTCGCTGCTGGCGGTGATGCAGCAACACATGGAGCATGATGTATTCGCCCATGCGCATGGTGAGGTCGGCATCATTGACCCGCACCAGCGGAACATCCCGGGGCAGGGTGTCATCGCGCAGAATGGCATCAACCCCGGCACCCAGTGAAAAGATCACCTTGAGATGGGGCAGGCCAGCCAGCGCATGGGCCGGGGGCAGCCAGGCCCCGACATAGTGAATGTCCGCCACCGCGCCAACCTCCGGCCAGACCCTGATGTCGTGGTCGGGAGCGGCCTCCGCCATGGCCGTGCGCCAGACATCGGCAGGCCAGGTGGGGGCAACGATGAGGAACGCGCTCATTGCTTCACCACATCGCCGCCCACGGTCTTGAGGTTGAGGGCCGCGGCAATCAGCGCCACCGTGTAATCCGTCTGCGGTGCATCGAAGATCTGCTGCGCCGCTCCGTGCTCCACTGCCACGCCATTGCGCATGACGATGACCTCATTGGCGAGCGCGCGCACCACCTTCAGGTCATGACTGATGAAGAGATAGGCCAGATTGTGCCTCTGTTGCAGCGCGCGCAACAGGTCCACCACCTGGGCCTGCACCGACATGTCGAGGGCCGAGGTGGGCTCATCCAGCATGATGAACTTCGGTTCCAGCGCCAGGGCGCGGGCAATGGCGATGCGCTGGCGCTGGCCGCCGGAAAATTCATGCGGATAGCGGTCCATGGCGTCAGGATCGAGGCCCACCTCGGTCAGCGCCGTTGCCACCTTTTCCCGCCGCGCCGCCGCCGTCAGTTCCGGGTTCTGGATCAGCAGGCCTTCTTCCACGATGCCGAGAATGGACAGGCGCGGCGACAGCGAGCCGAAGGGATCCTGAAACACGATCTGCATGTCGTGGCGCAGGGGCCGCATGGCGCGCGCCGACAGCCCGTCGAGGCGCTGGCCCCGGAACAGGATCTCTCCCCGCGAGGCAATGAGCCGCAGGATGGCCAGCCCCAATGTGGTCTTGCCGGAACCGGATTCGCCCACGATGCCCAGCGTCTGCCCGGCGCGCAGCTTGAGCGAGATGCCATCCACCGCCTTGATGTGTCCCACCGTCTTGCGGAAGAAGCCGCGTTTGATCGGAAACCACACCTTGAGATCCCGGGTCTCCACCACCACGGGCGCTGTGGCATCGGCGGCGGGCGGTCTGCCCTTGGGTTCGGCGGCCAGCAGCATTCTGGTATAGGCATGCTGCGGCGCGGTGAAGACCCTCTCGGTGGCGCCCTGCTCGACGATCTTGCCCCTCTGCATCACGGCCACCCGGTCGGCCATGCGCCGCACGATGCCGAGGTCATGGGTGATGAGCAGCAGCGCCATGCCGGTTTCCTGCTGCAATTCCTTCAGCAGTTTCAGGATCTGGGCCTGCACCGTCACATCAAGCGCGGTCGTCGGCTCGTCGGCAATGAGCAGGTCGGGATTGTTGGCAAGCGCCATGGCGATCATCACGCGCTGGCGCTGGCCGCCGGACAATTGGTGCGGATAATCCTGAAGCCGCGTTTCCGGATCGCGGATGCCCACCGTGCCCAGAAGCTCGACGATGCGCGCCCGCGCCGCCGCCAGCTTCAGGCCCTGATGCAGCTCCAGAATCTCGCCGATCTGCTGCTCCACCGTATGCAGCGGATTGAGCGAGGTCATGGGCTCCTGAAAGATCATGGTGATGTCGTTGCCGCGCACCTCGCGCAGGTCGGTTTCATCCTGATCGATGAGATTGCGGCCCTTGAACCAGACCTCACCGGAGGGATGCGACGCCGCCGGATAGGGCAGGAGCTTCAGGATCGACAGGGCGGAGACCGACTTGCCCGATCCCGACTCGCCCACCAGCGCCAGGGTCTCGCCCTTGGCGATGCCGAAGGACACATGATCGACGGCGAGCGTCTCGCGGCCCTCCTGGCGGAAGGCCACCGACAGATCCTTCACCTCCAGCAGGCGCGCGCTCATGTGAAGGTCTTCCGGGGATCAAGGGCATCGCGCACCGCCTCGCCGATGAAGACGAGAAGGGTGAGCATGACCGAGGTGACGAGAAAGCCGGTGATGCCGAGCCAGGGCGCCTGCAGGTTGTTCTTGCCCTGGGCCAGAAGCTCGCCCAGCGACGGCGAGCCCGGCGGCAGGCCGAAACCGAGGAAATCCAGCGCCGTCAGGGTGGTCACCGAGGCCGAGACGATGAAGGGCAGGAAGGTGATGGTGGAAACCACGGCATTGGGCAGAAGGTGCTTGATCATGATCTTCGTGTCGGACAGGCCCAGCGCCTTGGCGGCGCGCACATATTCAAAATTCCGTGCCCGGAGGAATTCGGCGCGCACCACGCCGACGAGTGAGGTCCATGAGAACAGCACCAGGATCAACAGCAGCAGCCAGAAGTTCGGCGTGATGAAGGCCGACAGGATGATGAGCAGGTAAAGCGTCGGCATGGACGACCAGATGTCGATGAAACGCTGGAACAGAAGATCGGTCCAGCCGCCGAAATAACCCTGCACCGCGCCCGCCGCCACGCCGATGATGGACGACAGCAGCGCCAGGATAAGCCCGAAGGTGACCGACAGGCGGAAGCCCCAGATCAGCCGCGCCACCACATCGCGGCCCTGATCGTCGGTGCCGAGCCAGTTCATGTTGCCCGCCACGCATTGCGGGTCAGCCCCCCCTTGCGGATACTTGGCGCAGACCTCCTCCCGGGTCAGCTTGAAGGCAGGCGGCGACGGCGCCGGCCGCGGCAGTTCCAGGTTCACCGTGTCATAGGAATAGCGGATGGGCGGCCAGATCAGCCAGCCATTGGCGGCAATTTCATCCGTGTTCAGAGGATTGCGATAATCGGTCTGGGCCAGGAAGCCGCCGAATTTTGCCTCCGGGTAATCGACAAGGGTGGGAAACAAAAGCTCGCCCTTGTAGGAGGCAAGAATGGGCCGGTCATTGGCGATGACCGGCGCCAGCCAGGACAAGACGGTCAAGGCGATGAAAATCCACAGCGACCAGAAGCCCCGGCGATGGCGCGTGAACAGGCTCCAGCGCTTCTGGTTCAGACGGCTGAGGTGAAACAGCGCCACGATCCTCACACCTCACGCGATTCAAAATCGATGCGCGGATCGATCCAGGTGTAGGTGAGATCGCTGATCAGCGCCACGATGAGGCCGAAGAGCGTCATGATGTAGAGATTGGCAAAGACGATAGCATAGTCGCGGTCGATGGCCGCCTTGAACATGAGATAGCCCAGGCCGTCGAGCGAGAAGATCGTCTCGATCAGCAGCGAGCCGGCAAAGAAGGCGGACAGGAAGGCTCCCGGAAAACCGGAGATGACCAGCAGCATGGCGTTGCGGAAGACATGGCCATAGAGCACCTGACGTTCGGTCAGGCCTTTGGCCCGCGCCGTCGTCACATATTGCTTGCGGATTTCATCGAGGAAGGAATTCTTGGTCAGCAGCGTCATGGTGGCGAAACTGGAAATGCCCATGGCGGTAAGCGGCAACACCAGATGCCAGGCATAGTCGAGAATTTTGCCGACGAGGCTCAGGGACGAGAAATTGTCCGAGGTCAGCCCGCGCAGGGGAAACCACGAGAAATAACTGCCCCCGGCAAAGACCACCACCAGCATGATGGCGAAGATGAAGCCGGGTATGGCATAGCCGACGATGATCGCCGCCGAGGTCCAGATGTCAAAGGATGACCCGTCGCGCACCGCCTTGGCGATGCCCAGGGGAATGGACACGAAATAGGTGATGAGCGTCAACCACAGGCCGAGCGAGATGGACACCGGCATCTTCTCGATGATGAGATCGACCACCGGACGGCCGCGGAAATAGCTCTGGCCGAAATTGAAGGTGGCGTAGTCCCGCACCATCAGGAGAAAGCGCGTGGCCGGCGGCTTGTCGAAGCCAAACTGCTTTTCGAGCTGCTTGATGAGTTCGGGATCAAGCCCCGCCGCGCCGCGATATTTGCCGGTGACCTCGCTGCCCGCGCCCGCCTGGTTTCCGCCTCCCGCCTCGGTGCCGGTATTGCCGGAGATGCGCCCCGCGGCGTCCTGGCCGGTGCCCTGAATGTCGGAGATGATCTTCTCGATGGGACCGCCCGGCACGAATTGAATGACCACGAAGGTCATGAGCATGATGCCGAGCAGCGTCGGGATCATCAGAAGCAGGCGCTTGAGAATATAGGCGCCCATCAGTGTGCCGCCGCCCCGATCATCATCACGGCTTCACCGTCCTGGCCTTCTCTGCTTCATACCACCAGCCCGAGGGAATGGGCGCATCATATTCCGGCAGCGTGTCGGGCATGCCGAAGCGGTTCCAATAGGCCAGCCGCGTCGTGGCCGAATACCAGTGCGGCACCACGAATTGCGTCCAGGCCAGGGCCCGGTCCAGCGCCTTGCACGCCGTGGTCAGGGCGGCGCGATCCGTGGCGAAGATCACGGCCTCGATGAGCCTGTCGATGGCGGCATTCTTCAGGCCCGCAAGATTGTCGCTGCCCGCCTGGTCGGCGGCGGCACTGCCCCATTGCCCGCGCTGCTCGTTGCCGGGCGAGAGCGACTCGCCCCAGACGTTCACTACCATATCGAAATCGAAGGTCTGCCGCTGGCGCTCGTATTGCGTCGAGTCCACCGTGCGCACGTTCACCGTGAAGCCCAGCATCTCCAGTTGCTTCTGGAAGGGCAGCGTGATGCGCTCGAAGAGTGGTGAATCGAGCAGGAATTCCACCGTGAAGGGCTCGCCCCTGGCGTTCTTCAAGAGGTTGCGCCCGCCCGCACTGGTGATGGTCCAGCCTGCCTGGGCCAGAAGATCGGCGGCCTCGCGCAGGTTCTTGCGCCGGTCCTGGGGCGTGGCGTTCACCGGGTTCTGATATTCGGTGGTGAAGACCTCCGGCGGCAGATCGGCCTTCAGCGGCTCCAGCAGCGCCAGTTCCTCGGGCGACGGCAGGCCCTTGGCCTCCATGTCCGACTTGTTGAAGAAGGAGCGCGAGCGCGTGTATTGCCCGTAGAACAAGTTGGCATTGGCCCATTCGAAATCGAAGGCCAGGTTGAAGGCGCGCCGCACCCGCACATCCTTGAACTTGTCACGGCGCAGGTTGAACACATAGCCCTGCATGCCGTTGACATTGCGGAAGGTCAGTTCGGTCTTGATGCAGCGCCCGTCCTTCACCGCGGGAATATCATAGCCCGTGGCCCACATCTTCGAGGAGGACTCGACCCGATAGTCATACTGGTCGGCCTTGAAGGCCTCCAGCGCCACATTGGCATCGCGGAAATAAATGATCTCCATGCGGTCGAAATTGTTCTGGCCGACGTTGACCGGCAGCCTCTCGCCCCAATAGTCCTTCACCCGCTCGAGGCTGATGCTGGCCCCCGGCTTGAAGTCCGCCACGCGATAGGGACCCGAGGTGAGCGGCGGCTCCAGCGCGATTTCAGCGATGTTGCGCGCCTTGCCCGCCGCATCCTTGCCGGTCCACCAGGCCCTCGACAAGACCGGCAGTTCGCTGGTGATGGAGGGCATCTCACGGTTGCCCTTTTCGGAAAAGATGAAGGTGACCTCGCGCGCGCCCGTCACCTCTGCCTTCACCACGTTGTGGTAATAGGCGGCCATGCGCGGGTTCACCTCCTTGAGCGTCATCATGCTCCAGGCCACGTCCTCCGCCGTCACCGGCGAACCGTCGTGGAAGCGCGCTTCCGGCCGCAGGCGAAAGACCACCATGGAGCGGTCCTCGGGATGCCACACCTCACCCGCCAGCAGGCCATATTGCGTCGCCGGTTCGTCGAGCGACCGGGTCATGAGAGTCTCGGCCGGTGCGGCGGCGGCGGCCTCGCCCTTGAAGGTATAGGGGTTGAGACTGTCGAAGGAGCCGACCACGCCCACGCGGATCACCCCGCCCTTGGGCGCTGCGCCATTCACATAATCGAACTGCTTGAAGTCCGCCGGATACTTGATGTCGGAGAACAGGGTGAGCGCATGGGTGAAGGACCGGTCCTGGGCCAGCGCGCGCCAGGGAAAGGCAGGAACGGCAAGGGGCGCGGCAGCAAGCTTGATGAAACGGCGGCGGTCAATCGTCATGGCGGTTCCGGCGGCAAGGTGATTCGGGCGAGTATAGTCAGGCGCCCGGTGATGCAAACACAAAACAAAACACCGGCGGATCGCTCCGCCGGTGGGTCTTGAAGCAAGTGATTATGTCGCTTACGGGGCCGGAGCCGGCAGCGGCGCATCGGACTGGGCGTTCATCCAGGCAATGACGTTGGCGCGCTGCTGGGCGTCCTTGATGCCGGCGAAGGCCATCTTGGACCCCTTCACGAAGTCCTTGGGCGAGGTCAGGTAGACGTCGAGGTTTTCGAGCGTCCACGTCTCACCGGCAGCACCCTTGGCCTTCAGGTCCTCGGAATAGCCCTTGAAATCGGCGACCGAACCCATGGCGCGGCCAGCCACACCCCACTGGTGCGGACCGACCTTGTTCTTGCCTTCCTTGGCGAAGTCGTGGCAGGCGACGCAGACCTTGGCGGCCTTTTCGCCAGCGGCCATGTCGGCCTTGGCCATGCGGGCGCCGAGGGACTCACCGCCAGCGGCGGGAGCCGCCGGAGCGGCAGCCGGGGCAGCGGCGGGAGCCGCAGGCGCCGCAGCAGGGGCCGCAGGCGTTTCGGTCTGGGCAACCTGGGTTTCAGCCGCCGGCGCAGGGGCCGCCGCCGGAGCAGGCGCCGCCGGAGCCGCAGCTTCCGCCGTCTGGATCAGAAAGCCCGGCGTGGCCGGAGCGGACGTGCTGTAGAGGCTGGAGCCCAGGGCATTGATGCCGACGAGCATGGCAGCCGTGCCAACCGCCGAGAGGGCGGTCTTGGACAGGAAGGGAATGATGTTCATGCGACGCTATCCTTGTTGAGGCATATTAGCGGAAACTTACCTAGTGCTTTCCCGGCCCTTGCGCAACCGGTATAAGCAGCCCACCAAACCAATTAGACTTTTTTGCGTATGATCGAACTCGCCAATACCATCGTCGTCATTCCCGCCCGTCTGGCCTCCACAAGGTTGCCCGGAAAGCCCCTGGCTGACATCCACGGCCAGCCCATGATCGTCCATGTCTGGCGCCGGGCGCTGGCGGCCAATGTCGGCCAGGTTCTGGTCGCCGCCGCCGAAAACGACATTGCCGAGGCCGTCCGCCGCCAGGGCGGCGACGCCATGGCCACCGACCCCAACCTGCCCTCGGGTTCGGACCGCATTGCCCAGGCGCTGGCCCTGCGTGATCCCGCCCGCAAGTTCCAATATGCCGTCAATGTCCAGGGCGATCTTCCCACCATCGATCCGCTGGCCATCCAGCGCTGTCTGGCGGGCCTGGCCAATGAGCAGGTGGACATCGCCACCATCGCCGCCCCCATCACCACGGCCGCCGAGCGTGACAATCCCAATGTGGTCAAGGCCATTGCCCCCCTGAGCGCCACGCGCGAGGTCGCCTTTGCCCGCGACTTCGTGCGCACCCTGACGCCGGAGCATGAGCCGCCCTTCTGGCACCACATCGGCGTCTATGCCTATCGCCGGGCCGCGCTGGAGCGCTTCGTCGCCCTGCCGGTGTCGGCCCGCGAGCGCGAGCGCCGGCTGGAACAGATGCGCGCCCTTGATCATGGCATGCGGATTGCCGTAGTGCGGGTGGATGCGGTGCCTCTGGGAGTGGATGCGCCGGAGGACCTGGAACAGGCCCGGCTGATGTTAAGGCCGGCCAAGTGAGACCATGATGACCGCCAAGATTGCCTATCAGGGTGAACCCGGAGCCAATTCCCACATCGCCTGCCTTGAAGCCTACCCCGACCATGAGCCCCTGTCCTGCCGCACCTTCGAGGATGCCTTTCAGGCGGTGCGCGACGGGCAGGCGCGGCTGGCCATGATCCCCATCGACAACTCGGTGGCAGGCCGGGTGGCCGACATTCACCACCTCATGCCCGCCAGCAATCTCGCCATCATCGGCGAACACTTCCTGCGTGTGCATCACCAGCTTCTCGTCCTGCCCGGCACCGACCTGAAGACGGTCAAGACCGTGCACAGCCACGTCCATGCCCTGGGCCAGTGCCGCAAGGCCATCCGCGACCTGGGGCTTTCCCCCGTGGTGGCGGTGGACACCGCGGGGGCGGCCCGCGAACTGTCGGAAAACCGCAACCCCGCGCGGGCTGCCATCGCCACCAGACTGGCGGGCGAAATCTATGGCCTGGAACTGGCGCGCGAGAACATCGAGGACGAGGTCCACAACACCACCCGCTTCGTGGTGCTGGCGCCGGAGCGCCGCGACGCCGCACCGGGCGACGGGCCGGTGGTGACGAGCTTCGTCTTCCGGGTGCGCAACGTGCCCGCCGCCCTCTACAAGGCGCTCGGCGGTTTTGCCACCAATGGCGTCAACATGACCAAGCTGGAGAGTTATCAGCTCGAGGGCCAGTTCTCGGCCACCCAGTTCTATGCCGACATCGACGGCCACCCGGAGGACCGCAATGTCCGCCTGGCGCTGGAGGAACTGGCCTTCTTCACCTCCTACATGCGCATCCTCGGCACCTATCCGGCCCACCCGCACCGCGCCGAGATCAGAAGCCGTATGGCCGGGGAGTAAAGCGGCGCTGCCGCAGCCGAACCTTAAGGAGTGTGGTCAGGTTTGTGCGAATCATCGCCCTTTCGCCCGGACAGCAGGGCTGGCCGGGCCATGGCTGAATCCACTGTGAAACCAAGCCACCCGGCGTTTTAACAGGCGAATTGCACCGCCCCGGAAAGCGGCCCGGTCCGCGCGCCGGCTTAACCGAATATTTACCAAAGCCGTTAACTTTTGACGCCGAATGGCAGACGCCTGCCGTGGGGTCTTTGACCCATGGCCTGGCGGCATAACAACGGATGGCAGCGATGAAGCCGGGAATTCCATGGAGCGTGAAGGGCATTGAGCCGGAAGTGCGCGAGGCCGCCAAGTTCGCTGCCCGCCGCTCGGGCATGACGCTCGGCGAGTGGCTGAACAACGTCATTCTGGAACAGGCCGACGATGCCGCCCCCGCCGCCCCGCCACCGCGCCCTTCCTATCGCCGCGATGAGCCGCGTGATGCGGTGCGCCTTGAGGATATCGCCGAACAACTGGCCCGCATCGCCCGCCGCGACCAGGACACCACACCGGCTCCCTATGCCGCCACCCGCCAGGCCGACCAGGAAGCCTTGAGCCGTATCCTGAACCGGGTCGAAAGCAACGAGCGCCAGACGGTGGAAGCCTTCTCCGCCGTCAATGAGCGCCTGTCGGCCGTCGGCCGTCAGGTCAGCCAGCTGGCCCAGACCACGCCATCCGCCCGATCCACCACCAAGCCCGAAGATACCCCCGCCTTCCAGTCGCTGGAAAAGGCGGTGCGCAACATCATCGAGCACATTGAAAACGGCGAGCGCCGCACCCGCGACACGCTCAAGACCATGCAGGACCGCATGGCCGACATGGCCACCCGCGCGGCAGGTTCGGTCAACGAACAGGTGCTGCAGCAGGCTCCCGCCATCCGCAATCTCGAAGCCCGCATCAGCGAGTTGGCCAACCGCATCGATCGCACCGAAACCGGCAAGGCCGTGGCCCTGCCGGAACTGCTGCAGCGCGAACTGTCGCAGCTTGCCGGACGCATCGACGGGGTGCGTCAGGATTCCGAGGCCTTGGCCTCGCGCGCCCAGACGGCGGCGGTGCAGGCCAGCCAGAAGGAACTGCGCACCATCGAACAGCGCATCCTGACCCTTCTCAAGGATGCCCAGTCCGCCTTTGCCAGCCAGAACGGCACGCCTGCCGAAATGCAGCGTCTGCGCGGCGAAGTGGAAACCCTGAACCAGCGCATCGACCAGACCCGTCAGGGCCTGGCCTCCGATCGTGACGTGACGGCACTCCGCACCGCCGTGGAACAGCTCTCCACCCGCGTCGCCCAGAGCCAGGACCTGCGTCCGCTGGCCGACCTCGACCGTCGCGTCACCGACATTCATGAGCGGCTGGAGCAGACCCAAGGCTCCATGGCCCACAAGCCGCAGCTCACCGATCTGGAACGGCGCATGGCCGAAATGGACCGCCGGCTGAGTGAAGCCATGAGTCAGGGGGCTGCGCCCATCGCCCAGTCGGCGCTGGAAAACCAGATCACCGCCATGGCCGAGCGCCTGGCCCGGGCCGAAAGCCAGTTGACCAGCCTCGACACCATCGAGCGGGCCGTGAACCAGCTCTATGACGCCATGGAGCAGACGCGCACCACCTCGGAAAAGACGGCGGAGGAAGCGGCCCGGCGTGTCGCCGCCGAATTCTCTGGCGCCGCCCAGCCCATGGCGGCCATGGCGGCCATGGACGCCGCACCGGAAATTCAGGCCCTGCAGGACGGCTTGCGCGCGGTGCGCGAAACCGCCGCCAGCGCCGACCAGCGCAATCAGGAGACGCTGCAGGCAGTCCACGACACGTTGGAGCAGATCGTCTCCAAGCTGGCTGAGCTGGAAAACAATGCCCTGGCCCAGCCCGCCGTCGGCACCATGGCCGCCGCTCCCGCCATGGCCGAGACCGCGCCTCCCGCCATGCCCGCTGCCGCGGAAATCTTCGCCGAGCCGCCGATCTTCGACGCCAATCCCTTCACCCCGGAAGCGGTCGAAGCGACCGCCCCGGCCAATCCCTTTGCCGGTGTGCAGACAAGCGCTGCCGAAGCGGCTCCCGGCTCGGTCGATGACATCATCGCCGCCGCCCGCCGCATGGCCCAGGCCTCCAACGCCCACAAGAGCGTCCTCGCGGGCGTGACCCCGGGCGCGGCGGGGGCCCTCGCCGGTGTGAAATCCACGGGCGTCAAGAGCCTGCTCTCCCGGCTGCCCTTTTTCAATCGTGGCCCCAAGGCCCCCAAGGCCGCCAAGCCCGAAAAGCCGGGCAAGCCGCTGAAGGGCAGCAAGGTGGTGCCCGGCGTCAAGCCGGACGGCACCAAGACGGCGCCCGAAATCAAGTCGGCTGCCAACGACAATGACGCCAGGCGCAAGCGCCTGATGCTCCTCGGCCTGCTGCTGCTGGCGGCGGTCTCGGCCTATACCATGAACATTTTCGGCCAGCCCAGGCCTGCACCCCTGCCGGTGGAACCGGCGGCCGTGCAGCAGCCGGCAGCGCCGCCGCCCGCCGCCACCGCCGTGCCCCAGCCCGCCGCCTCCGCGCCCGTTCCGCTTCCGGCCGAAACCCCTCAGGTCATGCCCGGCAGCGCCACGGACACCGCCCCTGCAGCCATTGACGGCGCGGCACCCGCACCGGCTGAACCGGCCAAGGTGCAGGGCAGCCTGGACATCACCAGCAAGGCCACCACCATCGCCAGCCTTCTCGCCGCTGATGGCGGCCTGACCACCGCCTCCATCACGCCGCCTGCCGTGGTGCAGGCCGGTGCCCCGCCGGTGGAAATGCCGCCCGCCGAGCTGGGGGCCATGGCGCTGCGCCAGTCGGCCCGCGATGGTGACGCCACGGCACAATTCATCATTGCCACCCGCTATCTCGACGGCGGCGTGGTGAAGCAGGACTCCGCCAAGGCAGCGGAATGGTATGAACGCGCTGCCCAAAGCGGTCTGGCCCCCGCCCAATACCGCCTTGCCACCCTCTATGAACGCGGCACCGGCGTCACCCAGGACTTCACTCGCGCCCTGTCGCTCTATGAGAAGGCAGGCCGCCAGGGCAACATCCGCGCCATGCACAATGCCGCCAGCATCGCGGCCAGCGGCAACGTGGGCAAGCCCGACTACACCCGTGCGGTCTATTGGTTCCGCCAGGCCGCCGACCATGGCCTGAAGGACAGCCAGTTCAATCTCGCCGTCCTGATCGAGCGCGGCCTCGGCACCGTGCCCTCCGGCTCCGACGCGCTCTTCTGGTATTCGCTCGCCGCCCAGCAGAAGGACACCGACGCCAGCAATCGCGCTGCCGTTCTCGCGCGCAGCCTGTCGCCCGCCATGGTGGATGACGTGAAAAAACGGGTGGCCTCCTGGCAGCCCAAGCGCACCATGGACGTCGCCAATGTCGTCGCGGTCACGCGCGGCGACTGGAATGCCTCGGGCACCGCTGCCGCGCCGGAAGCGGTGGCCCCCGTCGTCAACTCCGACATCGCCGAGGTCCAGACCTTGCTCAACGGTCTGGGCTATAGCATCGGCACGCCGGACGGGCGCATGGGCAGCCGCACCGCCAACGCCATCCGCCTCTTCCAGATGCAGAACGGCTTCAAGGTGACGGGTGAGGCAACCCCGGAGATCGTCGCGGCTCTGAAGGCAAAAAAGAGCTGAGACACAGGCGCTTGGGATAAAACCTTCAGGCCACGCGCTGGCGCGGAAAGACGTGAATTTCCGCGCCCGTCAGCCAGACGCGGGCATCCGCCTCCTCAAACAGGCCTTTAAAAGCAGAAGATGAGACACTTAAGGCACCGGTGTAACTGCCGAAGGCCGGCATGATCAGCCGCCGCGCGTCGGCGATGAAGCATTTGCGCTTCACCGCCACGTTGCGCTGCACCACCGTTGCGCCGGGATGCAGGTGGCCCGCGATCTCATGGCCATCGCCCAGCCGGGGCGATGGGATATGGCGCAAGGTCACCGGCCCCAGCGCCAGCGCATCAACGCCGCGCCCACCCAGATCATCAGGTGCATGAGGATCGTGATTGCCGGTGACCCAGATGGTGTCATGCCGCGCCGTGATGGCGGCAAGGCGCTGCCGGTCGGCGGGGTCCATGGCGGCCGCCCCGGCGGCATCGTGAAAACTGTCACCGAGGAAAATGAGCCGTTCAGGCCTTGTCATGGCCAGCACGGCTTCGAGTTGCGTCAGGGACGAGCGGCTGTCATAGGGCGGCACATGCAGGCCCCGCCGCGCCAGGGCAGCCCCGGTCTCAAGGTGCAGGTCGGCCACCAGCAGGGCGGAAAAATCCGGCACCGAAAGGGCACCCGAACGGTCGGGGATGAGGGCCAGTCCCCCGAGGCTGATCCGGTGTTCCCTAGACAAGCCGCATGGCCTCTTCCATGAGGTCGTCGGCGGCTTCGGCGAGAAGGGCATCATGGGCCTCGCCGTAAATGGATTCGCGCCCGATCTCAAGCAGCACCGGCACCGCCAGCGGCGACACCTGATCGAGCGCGCGGTGCACGATCTGGCCCCGGATGCGCCGCAACAGATCACCCAGCCGGTGAATATCGATGAGGCCGGAGGCGGCATCGTCCCAGGCCGCGCGCAACAGAATGTGATCGGGCTGGTGGCTGCGCAGCGCGTCGTAGATGAGGTCGGTGTTCACCGTCACCTGCCGCCCGGTCTTTTCCCTGCCGGGGTGGCGGCGCTCGATCAGGCCCGCGATCAGCGCGGCGTCGCGGAAGGTCCGCTTCATCAGCGCGCTTTCGGCCAGCCACGCCTCCAGGTCATCGCCCAGCATGTCCTCGTCAAAAAGCTCTGCCAGCGACAATCGTCCCCGCGCGATCAGGCTGGAAAGATCGGCTACGGTCCAGATGACCAGGGCATATTCCGAGGCGACGAAACCCAAAGGCCGCGCCCCCCGCCGCTCCAGCCGCCGCGTCAGCAACATGCCCAGCGTCTGCTGCGCCAGCCGGCCTTCGAAGGGGTAGCACACGAGATAATGCTTCCCGGCGCGCGGGAAGGTCTCCACCAGCATCTGGTCGGCCCCTGGCACCACCGACTTCCACTTCTGCACCGAGAGCCAGTCGCGCACCTGTGGCGGCAGGTGCTGCCATTGGCCGGGATCGGCCAGCATGGCGCGCACCCGGGCGGCAAGATGGGTGGAGAGCGGAAACCTGCCACCCTGATAGGACGGCACCATGGGATCGCGGCCTGCGGCGCGCGTCACCAGCGCGCCGAATTCATCCAGCCCTTCGAAACGCAATACCTCGCCGGAGAACAGGAAGGTGTCGCCATGGCTCAATTGTGACAGGAAATATTCCTCGAGTTCGCCCAGCACGCGCCCGCCGGTCAGCACCCGTCGGCTGGCGCGCGATTTGACCGACGCCAGCCGGACCTTCAGCATCGGGCTTTCCACGATGGTGCCGACATTGAGCCGGTATTGCTGGCCGATCCTCGGGTGCGCCAGCCGCCAGCGCCCGTCGCCCATGCGCTTCAGCTTGGCGTAACGCTCGTAGGATTTGAGCGCATAGCCGCCGGTTGCCACATAATCGAGCGCCTGATCGAACAGCTCCCGCTCCAGCCGGCGATAGGTGAAGGCCGAGGTCACCTCGGTGTAGAGGTCATCGGCATGGAACGGCCCCGCCACCGCCCGGCCCAGGATGTGCTGGGCCAGAACGTCGAGCTTCATGATGACGGGATAATCCGTGTCCTGAGCATTTTCTGCCGCCGCCAGGGCCGCCGCCTCGCATTCCAGAACCTCGAAGCGGTTGGACGGCACCAGCAGCGCCCGGCTTGGCTCGTCCAGCCGGTGATTGGCCCGGCCAATGCGCTGCAACAGGCGGCTGGAGCCCTTGGGCGCGCCCACCTGGATAACCAGATCGACAGTGCCCCAGTCGATGCCGAGGTCGAGGGTCGAGGTCGCCACCACGGCGCGGAGTTTCCCCGCTGCCATGGCCGCCTCCACCTTGCGGCGCTGGGCCATGTCGAGCGAGCCGTGATGGAGTGCAATGGCGAGGTGATCCTCGTTCGCCTCCCACAGATCCTGAAACAGCCGCTCGGCCTGCGAGCGCGTATTGACGAAGATGATGGCAAGCCCCGCCGGTTTCAGCGCGGCATAGATTTCCGGCACCGCATAGCGCGCCGAATGCCCGGCCCAGGGCACGCGCTCCTGCGACTTCAGGATCTGTATATCCGGTGCCGCCCCGGCCTGACCCTTCACCAGCGCCACGGGTGCTGCCCCGGCGGGCGCAAGCCAGGCCGCCAGGGCACCTTCATCCGCCACCGTGGCCGACAGTCCGGCAAGGCGCACCTGCGGCGCATGGGCCCGCACCCGCGTGAGCGCGAGCGACAGGAGCGCGCCCCGCTTGTTCGGCACCAGCGCGTGCAACTCATCGAGGATGACGCAGGAGAGATGCGCCAGCAGCTTCCCGGCCTCCGGGTCCGCCACCAGCAGCGACACCTGTTCGGGCGTGGTGATGAGAATGTCCGGCGGCTTGCGGCGCTGGCGCTGGCGACGGTCGTGCGGCGTGTCGCCGGTGCGCGTCTCCACCGTGATGGGCAGGTTCATCTCGGCAATGGGGGCCTCAAGGTTGCGGGCAATGTCCACCGCCAGCGCCTTCAGCGGCGACACATAGAGCGTGTGAATGCCCGGCGTTTTGTGGGTCTCGCGCAATTCCACCAGCGTGGCGAGAAAGCCCGCCAGCGTCTTGCCGCCGCCGGTGGGCGAGATCAGCAGCGCGCTCTCACCCGACAGCCCATGGCGCAGCATGGTCACCTGGTGCGGCCGTGGCTGCCAGCCGCGCGCCGCAAACCAGCGTTGGAACCCCTCCGGCAGAATCTGGTCTGGCACAGTCATGCTGCGCTGGAACTTGACCGAGGCCGCGCCGACGCGCAACAGGCGTCATGACCCAGGCCCAGGCCCTTCCGCTGACCCACCGCTCGGTCCTTGCCATCGCGGTGCCCATCATGCTGTCCAACGTCACCGAACCGCTGATCGGTGTCGTCAACACCGCCGTCATCGGCCGCTTGCCCGATCCCTATTACATCGGCTCCATCGCCGTCGGCGCCCTCGTCTTCTCCTTCCTGTTCTGGGGCTTCGGCTTTCTCCGGCTCTCCACCGGCGGGCTTTCCGCCCAGGCCACGGGGGCTGGTGATACGCCGGAACTCGCCGCCGTGTTCTTCCGGGCGCTTCTCCTTGCCCTGGGCTTCGGCCTCGTCATCGTGGCGCTCTCGCCCGTCATCGGCCGCCTCGCCTTCCGGGTCATCGGCGGCTCGCCGGACTTGCTCGCCCATGCCGAAAGCTACTTCCACTGGCGCGTCTGGTCGGCCCCGGCAGCGCTCATGAATTTCGTCATCCTCGGCTGGCTCACCGGGCAGGGCCGGGCCACCGCCGCCTTCATCACCCAGGTGGTGCTGAACCTCACCAACATGGCGCTCTCGGCCCTCTTCGTGCTGGTGCTGCACAAGACTTCGGAAGGCGTGGGCCAGGCCGCCCTCATCGCCGAATATCTGGCGCTCGCCCTGGGTCTCGCCATCGTCTTTTTCCGCCTGCGCCAGCTCGGGCAGGGCTTCGAGGCCGCGCGCGTTTTTGACCTCCATGCCTATCGCAAAACCATGGGTGCCAATTTCGACATCATGGTGCGCACCCTCTGCCTCATCTTCGCCTTCGGCTGGTTCACGGCGCGCGGCGCGCGGCTGGGAGATACGGTGGTGGCGGCCAACGCCGTGCTGATGAATCTCTTCGAAGTCTCGGCCTATCTCATCGACGGCTTTGCCTATGCCTCGGAGGCGCTGGTCGGCCAGTCGGCGGGTGCGGGCAACCGCCAGCGCTTCAATGCCGCCATCTGGCTCACCTCCAAGTGGGCCGTGGCGGTGGGGGCGCTGTGCTCGCTCATCCTGCTCGCGGCGGGGCCATGGTTCATCGATCTTCTCACCGTCAGTCCGCCGGTGCGCGCCATGGCGCGGGCCTCCCTGTGGCTCGCCGCCCTGACGCCCTTCCTCGGCGCGGTCGCCTTCCAGTTCGACGGGATTTACACCGGGGCGCTGGCCACCCGCGACATGCGCAACACCATGCTCGTCTCGCTCGCCGCCTTCATGGGCCTGTGGTGGTGGCTGGAGCCGCGTTACGGCATCACCGGCCTGTGGCTGGCGCTATGCGCCTTCTTCATCATGCGCGGCCTCACCATGGCGCTGCGCATGCCCGCCATCGAACGCCGCATGTTCAGGGCCTGAACCTTTCGTCGAAGGCCTTCACCGCGTCGATGGCGTCCGCCAGCCCCATGCGCCGGATCGCCACGCCATCGGGAAAGGCCGTGCCGAAGCGGGAGGCAAGGCGCGGATCCAGCACCACGAAGGAGCCGTGGTCCGCCGCCTGCCGGATCAGCCGCCCGAAGCCCTGCCGCAGGCGCAGCCGCACCACCATGTCGGTATAGCTCTGGCCGCCGAAGGCCTCGCGCCGGGCGCGCTCCAATATGGTGGGCGTGGGCCAGGGCACCCGGTCCAGCACGATGAGGCGCAAAGCCCGCCCCGGCACATCAACCCCGTCGCGCACCGCGTCGGTGCCAAGCAGGCAGGCATCCCTTTCGGCCCGGAACAGGTCGACCAGGGTTGCCGTATCCATGGGGTCGGCATGTTGGGCATAGAGCGTCAGTCCCGCACCCGCGAGCGGCGTCAGGATGCGCTTGTGCACGGCCCTGAGCCGCGCAATGGCGGTGAACAGGCCGAGCGCCCCGCCGCCCGTCGCCAGAAACAATTCGCGGTAGGCGGCGGCCACCTGATCCATGTCGGCGCGGTTCACGTCATTGACCACGATCACCTGGGCCCGCGCCGGATAGTCAAAGGGCGAGGCCAGACCCACGCGCTTGACCGGCCAGGGCAGATGGACCACGCCGGTTCTAAGCTCCGCACTCTCCCAGTCGTCGGGCACATCGGGCGGGCGGTCCTTCAGCGTGGCCGAGGTGATGATGACGCCATCGGCAGGCCGCAGCACCGACAGCGCCAGAGGCTCGGTGGGGTCGAGCCAGTGGGAGTAGAGGCCCACATCCGCCTCGCGCCCGAAGGCCTGCTCGATGGCGAACCAGTCCACATGCAGCCCGCCCTTTTCCTCCGGCAGATGATCGAGCATGGCGATCCAGCCCGCGAGCATGAGATCGCCCCGCCGCCGCAGCGAGCGCGCCAGGGCCTCGATCCGCCCGCGTTCGGCCGAGGTCAGGTCCTCCGCCTCCGTGTCGAGCTTGGCCGCCAGCCGCCTGGCCAGAGCCACCAGCGGGCGCCTGAGATCAGCAAGAGCCTCCGCCAGTTCCACCGCGCGCCCGGAAAGCCCGTCGACCAGCGGCAGGCAATCCGTCTCCAGCGCGGCGGTGGTGTCCTGCTGTTCCGCCCGCGCCAGAACCTGCTGGCGCACCAGCGCGAGGAATTCCTCGGTCGCGCCCTCCGCCTGGCCCGCCTGAATGCGCCGCGTCCAGCCCGGGCCGGGAAGCGCCAGGGCCGCGCGCAGCGCCTGCTGCGTCAGGCGCTCCATCTCGTCGTCATTGGCGGCAAGATCGCCCAGCCGCTCCACCAGCCCGCGCCCGCGCCGCCGCTGATCCTCGGGTCCGCGCAGCCAGCGCCGCAACTCGGAGGTCTCCAGCGCCGTCAGGTGGCTGGCAAAGGCGCTGTCGGCGGCATCAAACAGATGATGGCCCTCGTCGAACACCAGCCGGCGCAGGCCTCCCGGTGCCGCTTCCTCCTCCTCCGTCCGGGCCGCGCCCAAGAGGTGATCCATGGCCGCCTGATGCAGCACCAGGGCATGATTGGCGATGACGAGCGCGGCATTGCGCGCCGCGCGCTGAGACTTCTCGATGAAGCATTTGCGGTAATGCGGGCAGGCCACATAGATGCACTCGCCGCGCCGGTCGGTGAGGCCCAGTCCGGCAGGGGTCGGCGCGCCCTCGCCTTCACCGAACAGGCCGAAGATCCACGAGGGAAAGTCCCCGCCCACCATGTCGCCATCGCGCGAGTTGCGGGCCCAGCGCGCAATGAGCGTGGCCAGCAGTGCGCCGCGCCCGGAGCCAAGACGCCCGAAGGCTTCCTGCATGTTGAGCAGGCAGGCATAGTTCTCGCGTCCCTTGCGGATGACGATCTGGCGGCGGCGCAGCGCCGGGTCATCGACGAGACGGCGGCTTTCCTGATCGAGCTGCCGTTGCAGGTTCTTGGTGTAGGTGGAAATCCACACCGGTCCTCTGGTGCGCGTGGCATAAAGAAAGGCGGGCGCGAGATAGCCCAGCGTCTTGCCCAGGCCGGTGCCTGCCTCCGCCAGCAGGATGTTGTTGAAGGCCTGGCTCTGGCGCGGCTGAAAGGCATGGGCCGCCGCCGCCGCATAATCGCGCTGGGCGGGCCGCGCCTCGGCGAAGGGGCCAAGCGCCTGCGCCAGCTCGCGCCGGGCCTCGTCCGCGCTGATCGCCTCCTGAGCGGGCGGCGGGCGCGGTCCCTCGTCCTCCCATTCCTCCAGCCGGTCCCAGACATTGAGCCCCGTGGCAAAGCGCGCCACCTCCAGCCGGGGATGGCCCTGGGTCAGCGCCTTCAGCACCAGTCCGCTCCACGGCCAATTGGCATGGGCCAGATAGGTCGCGGCCTCCGCCGTCTCGCGTGCATGGGGATAATGGCGGCTGGCCAGACGCTGCAACAGATCGGCGGCCACGGCGCGCAGCGTGTCATCCTCGGTTGCCCCCGGCTCCAGCGCCAGGGCCAGCGCCAGCCCGCGCGCACTGGGAATGGCCAGTTGCGCCGGACAGACGAAGGCAAAGAGTTCCGCCACGTCGAGATGCTTCTGCTCTGCCGCGGCCCGCACCGCCGCCCGCGCCGCTCTGGCCGCCGCACCCAGCCGCGCCGCCATGAAGGGCGCATGACAGAGCAGATGCGGCGCCGCCGCCAGCCGCTTCAGGCCATCGCCCGCCGACATCACCACGCCGTCGCTGACCAGCCCGACCCCCGACAGGGCGGCAGAGGCGCACGCGATTGTGAAGGCTTCGGTCATGGCGGGAGCGGGAATCACTGTTTAGCCTCCGACTTAAAGCACAAGCGGAGGCCCACCATGCAGGAGAAACTGGACCAGAGGTTCATCACTCTTTTTGACCGCTTCACCCATGGCGGCATGACGCGCCGCGCCTTCATGGCAAGGCTGACCACCCTGACCGGTTCCGCCGCTGCCGCGCAAGCCATCCTGCCCCTCCTTGAAAACAACTATGCCCGGGCCGAAACCGTCGCCGCCACGGACCCGCGCCTTGTGGGCGAGGATGTGAAATTTCCCGGCACCGCCGGTTATCTGGTCCGTCCCGCGGCGGCTGATCCCGTGCCGGGAGCCGTCATCCTCATCCATGAGAACCGCGGCCTCAACGCCCATATCCGTGATGTCGCCCGCCGCCTGGCGCTCGAAGGCTTCGTCGTCTATGCGCCGGATTATCTCGCCGCCCAAGGCGGCACGCCGCCGGATGCCGACCAGGCCCGCGACCTGATCGGCGCGCTGAAACCGGACGCCGTCGCCGCCACCTCCGGCGCCGCCTTCCGCGTGCTCTCGTCTCTCAGTTCCACCACCGGCAAGGTGGGGGCCATGGGCTTCTGCTGGGGCGGCGGCCAGGTGAATGCTCTCGCCGTGGCCGAACCCATGCTCGCCGCCGGCGTGGTCTATTACGGCATGCAGCCCAGGACCGGCATCGACCGCATCAAGGCCCCGCTGCTGCTGCACTATGCCGGCCTTGATGACCGCATCAACGCCGGCATGGCGGCCTATGGTGCCGCCCTTGCGGCCCAGGGCAAGGTGTTCGAGGCTTACGTTTATGATGGCGTGAACCACGCCTTCAACAACGACACCAATGCCGCCCGCCATGACGCCAGGGCGGCGGCGCTGGCCTGGGGGCGAACCGTCGCATTTCTGAAGAAATACCTCGCCTGACATTGACCGGGGCGGGCTGGCTTCCTAAACAGGCCCACTTTCATCGTGGACCCTGAACATGACCGCCTCCGCCACTCTCCGCGCCGCCGCCCTCGACAGCAAGGCCTGGCCCTTTGAGGAAGCCCGCAAGCTCCTCGACCGCGTGACCAGAGCGGGCAAGAAGGAAGTGCTCTTCGAAACCGGCTATGGCCCCTCGGGCCTGCCCCACATCGGCACCTTTGGCGAAGTGGCGCGCACCACCATGATCCGCCGCGCCTTCGAACTGATCTCGGACATCCCGACCCGGCTCCTGTGCTTCTCCGACGACATGGACGGCATGCGCAAGGTGCCGGACAATGTTCCCGATCAGGCCATGCTGCGGGCCAACCTGCACAAGCCCCTGACCGTGGTGCCCGATCCCTTCGGGCAGTTCGAAAGCTTCGGCCACCACAACAACGCCATGCTCCGGCGCTTCCTCGACACCTTCGGCTTTCAATATGAATTCGCCAGCGCCACCGACTATTACAGGTCCGGCCGCTTCGACGACATGCTGATCCGCGCGCTGGAAAAATTCGATGACATCATGGCCGTCATGCTGCCAACCCTGGGTGAGGAGCGCCAGGCCACCTACAGCGTCTTCCTGCCCATCTCGCCCACCACGGGCCGCGTGCTCTATGTCCCCATGAAGGACGTGAACGCCAGGCAGGGCACCATCACCTTCGCCGACGAGGACGGCACCGATGTGACCCTTGATGTGCGCGGCGGGCGCACCAAGCTGCAATGGAAGCCGGACTTCGGCATGCGCTGGGCCGCCCTTGGCGTGGACTTTGAAATGTTCGGCAAGGACCACCAGACCAACGCGCCCATCTATGACCGGATTTGCGAAATCCTCGGCGCGCCCGCCCCCCAGCACTATGTCTATGAACTGTTCCTCGACGACAAGGGCCAGAAGATTTCCAAGTCCAAGGGCAACGGATTGACCATTGACGAATGGCTCACCTATGCCGACCCGCAGTCGCTCTCGCTCTTCATGTATAACAAGCCGCGTGAGGCGAAGCGGCTGTATTTTGATGTGATCCCGCGCGCGGTTGATGACTATGCAGCCTTCCTTGCGGCCTTCCAGCGTCAGGGCGACAAGCCCGCCGACCTGCTGATGAACCCGACATGGCACATCCATGGCGGCAATCCGCCCGCACCGGAGGAGGGGGGCATTTCCTTCTCGCTCCTGTTGAACCTTGCCGCCGTGGCCAATGCCCACGACAAGTCGGCCCTGTGGGGCTTCATCCGCCGCTATGAGCCGCACCTGTCGCCGGAAACGAACCCCAGGCTTGATGCCCTCACCGGCTATGCGCTCCGCTACTTTGATGACTTCGTGAAGCCGAAGAAGCAATATCGTCCGCCCACGGAGGATGAGGCGGGGGCGCTCTCCGCCCTCGCCGACAAGCTCGCCACCCTGCCCGAGCACACAACGCCGGAGGACATCCAGAAGGCGGTCTATGACGTGGGCCGGCGCCAACCCTACACCGTCATCCAGAAGGACGGCACCACGGGCGTGGGCCAGGCCTTCTTCAACATGCTCTATCAGGTGCTGCTGGGCGAGGAGAAGGGGCCGCGCTTTGGCTCCTTCGTGGCGCTTTACGGTCTGGACAACACCCGCAGCCTCATCGCCAAGGCGCTGAAGGGCGACTTGCTGAAGGGCTAGCTTGCGTCACGGAAGTGTGCGGGCTGACCCGCCACGCCTCATGCCAGTCGTGCAGCCGCGCGCTGTAGGGGCCCGTGCCCGCCAGCGCCTTTTCCTGCGCGGTGAGATTCAGGCCTTCGGCTGACGTCAATCCCTCGCGCGCCAGCCGCCGTTGCAAGAGCTCGTCGCTGATCCGCATGGCTGCTCCTCCACTGCGGAGACAGCATCAATCCCCACCGGCGGCATGACCATCGGCAACCCTTGCCGGTTTTGGTCACGGCATCATCAGACACGGAAAGTTTTGGCAACTTCGTGCGGATTTGTGCGCAATTTCACTGGCTCGCCCAGATGATGCGCGCCATCCAGTCCACGTCCCTCAGGTCGATCACCTTGGTCGGGTGTTCGGGGTTGAGCGAGGCCAGTTCCACCGTCCTCGCCGTCTGGCGCTGCATGATCTTGGCCATCACCTGACCATCGGTGGTCTTCACCACCACGCGGTCGCCCTTGCGCACCGTGGCCTCGGGCGAGACGATGATGCGGTCGCCCTCGCGGTAGAGCGGCAGCATGGACTCGCCCGTGATCTCCAGCGCATAGGCCGTGGCGTCGGTGACGCCGGGAACCTCCACCGCCTCCCAGCCCGCGCCCGCCGGAAAACCGGAGTCGTCAAAGAAGCCGCCCTGGCCCGCCTGCGCCAGCCCGAGCAGCGGCAGGGTGCGCAGCCTGGGCTTCTCGCCCCGGCGGCCCGCCAGCAGCTCGGTGAACTCATCGACGCTGGCCCCCGATGCCTCCAGCACGCGGGACAGGCTTTCCAGCGTCGGCCAGCGCGGGCGGCCATCGGCGCTGGTGCGCTTCGAGGGGTTGAAGGAGGTGGGGTCCAGCCCCGCCTTCCTGGCCAGCCCCGAGGCGGAAAAGCCATAGCGCTCGGCGATGGTGTCAATGGCGCCCCAAACCTGCTTGTGCGAAAACATCGGATCATCCCCTGTCGAATCGTGGATCGGTTCAGGCACGGCGAATAGGAAATAATACCTTTTACAGGATTGTGTGTCCAGTGCCGGAAAATCCCCCCAAAACCCTGGTGTTCAAGATCCTTGCCGCAGCGGACTGGCAGGGTGCCGTGGCGGCGGGGTGCTTCACCGGTTCCGCCGTGGACCTGAGGGACGGCTTCATCCACATCTCCGCCGCCCATCAGGTGAGGGAGACGGCGCGCCGTCACTTCGCCGGGCAAGATGACCTGCTGCTGGTGGCCTTCGTGGCCGAAGACCTGGGCCTCCTGCGCTGGGAACCTTCGCGCGGCGGCGATCTTTTCCCCCATGTTCATGGCGGGCTCGATCCCGCTTCTGCCGTCTGGACCGCGGCCCTGCCCTGGCGTAACGGAGAGCACGTTTTTCCTGAAAGGTTTGCGCCATGACATTGTCATCGCTGGGCTTCGCGCTGGCCCGCCCCCTGCTTCACCGCATGGACGCCGAAACCGCCCACGGCCTCACCATTCAGATGCTGAAGACCGGCCTTGCCGGCGCCACCCCCGCCGCGTCACCCGCCCTGCGCCAGACCGTCATGGGCCTCGACTTCCCCAACCCCGTGGGGCTTGCCGCCGGTTTCGACAAGAATGCCGAAGTGCCGGACGCCATGCTGGGCCTGGGCTTCGGCTTCGTGGAGGTGGGCACGCTGACGCCGCGCCCGCAAGCGGGCAACCCCAAGCCCCGCCTGTTTCGCCTCAGCGAGGATCAGGCCGTCATCAACCGCATGGGCTTCAACAATGACGGCCATGCCGCCGCACTGAAGCGGCTGGAGGCGCGCCGCAGCCGGGGCGGCATCGTCGGCGTCAACCTCGGCGCCAACAAGGATTCGGACGACCGCATGGCCGACTATGTGGCGGGGCTTGCCGCCTTCGCCGATGTCGCCAGCTTCTATGTGATCAACATTTCCTCGCCCAACACGCCGGGCCTGCGCGGCCTGCAATCGCGCGAGGAGTTGCAGGAATTGCTCGACCGGCTGAACGCGGCGCGGGCCAAGCTCGCGCGCCCCGTGCCCATGGTGCTGAAGGTCGCCCCCGATCTGCGCCATGACGAGATGGAAGACATCGTGCTGTGCTGCGGCAGGGGCGCGGTCGATGCTCTCATGGTGTCCAACACCACGCTCGCCCGCCCGCCGCTGAAGTCACGCGCGGCCAAGGAGCAGGGCGGCCTGTCGGGCAGGCCGCTGTTCTTCATGGCCACCTCGCGGCTGGCGAATTTCTGGCTCATGAGCGAAGGCAAGATCCCGCTCATCGGCGTCGGCGGTATTCATGATGCCGAAAGCGCCTGGACCAAGATCCGCGCCGGGGCCTCCCTCATCGAGCTTTATTCCGCCCTCATCTATGGCGGGCCGCAACTGGTGGCCGACATTCTGGCCGGGCTGGAACAGCGTCTGAAAATCCACCGTCTCGCCACCCTCAGCGAGGCCGTGGGCGGCGAGGCTCACCAGATCGCCGAAGGCAAATATCGCCCGAAGATGCCCGCCGTGTCGCCCGCCTCCTGCAAGCGGTCGAGCGCATAGTCGAAATTGAGGCGCAGCGCCGGGTCCTCCTTGCGCGTCAGGAAGGACAGGCTGGTTGAAATGGTGGCAGGGTCCATGAAGGTGCCGCCCAGCACCTGACAGCAGCCGCCCGAGGCCTCCCCGTTCAGCCAATAGGCCATATGCAGGCTGTCGCCGAAGGCGGTGTCGACCTTGTCGGTCTTCAGCGCCTCCAGCAACTCGGCTTCGCTGGCGAAGCCCTGCACCGCCGAGCGGCTGAAATAGTCATTGAGGAAGGCCTCGTGGCGCGTGCCCCTGACCACGCCAACGCGCCGTCCCGCCAGCGTCGGCACGTCAGGCTTGGCGAGCGCGCTCCCCTTCTTCACCAGAAAGCGCCCGCCGGAGCGGAAATAGGGCCGGGTCATGCTGGCCCGGTCCAGGGTCGCCGCGTCAAGCCGCATGCCGGTGATGATGACATCGCCCTCCTTGGCCAGGAGGGCCGGCAGCAGACTGGCAAAGGGGCGCGGTGCCACCTCGCAGGTCAGGTGCTGCCGGGCACAAACCGCCAGGGCCAGATCAACCGAGATGCCGGTCATCTTGCCGCTGGCATCGACGAAGCTGAAGGGCGGGAAGTCGCCATCGGCCAATAGTCGTACGGTTGGCCGCTCCACCGGAGGTGGGCCGGCTAAGCCCGCGTCAACATGTCGAAAATTTGGAAAATTCGCAGCCGGAGCCGATTCTTGCGCAACCGCAGGGTGAACGCACAGCAGCAGATTCATCCACAGGCCTATTGTCAGAATGGCAGTAGGGATTTCCAGTAGGTGAGGTGCTGTTTTCATGTGCTTGGGGGCTATTTGGACGGGCTTGGGCATGGAACTTCCGGCCACCGGGGAGGTGCTGGTGCACCGCCGCTGCCTGAATCCGGCCCCATCATAGCGGCTGCCGCCAGCCCTGTCTTGCCCCTGTTGAACCGGCGCATTCTCCGCCAGTCTCTGGCGCGTCTTTCGCCGGCTGAAATGCGGGCGGTGCTGCGCGACCGGCTGGTGCCGGTGGCCATCCTGCCCGATCTCACCCTCTATGCCGCCCAGGACGAGGCGGCGCGCGCCGGGGCGGAAGCGCGCGGCCTCAAGGTGGTGGCGCGTCTCGAATCCCATGCCTTTCTTGCCGAGGTCCATCACCTCTGGGGCCGGCGGCTCATGGCCCAGGCAGCCAACGGCCTGCGCCGCCGCCAGCCGCATTTTTCCGCCTTCCACCGTTTTGCCCCGGACCAACTCGGCGCCATGGCGGGCGGTCTGGTATTGGCGCTGCTGGCGCTTCTGCTTCTGCCGCAGCCGCTGCGCCTGCCCACGGCGAGTCTCGCGCTGGGGGGCTTCTTCATGGCCGTGGTGGGCTTGCGCATTCTCGCCCTCCTGCCGGACAAGGCGGCAGTGCCCGCGCCTCCCCTGGCCCAAGCTGACCTGCCCACCTATTCGGTGCTGGTGGCGCTCTTCCGCGAGACCTCGGTGCTCGATCAGTTGCTTCAGGCTCTGGCCGCCCTCGACTATCCCGCCGATCGGCTCGATATCAAACTGATCCTCGAGGAAAGCGATCTCCCCATGCAGCAGGCCTTGGCGCAGCGCCCTCTGCCGGCCCACATGGAAGTCATCGTGGCACCCTCGGGCACACCCCAGACCAAGCCGCGCGCCCTGTGTTATGCGCTGCCCTTCGCCCGGGGGGAGTTGCTCACCATCTACGATGCCGAAGATGTCCCGGAGCCGCAGCAATTGCGTCAGGCGGCCGCCGCCTTCGCCGCCGCGCCGCCGGAGCTGGCCTGCCTGCAAGCCAGACTCGCCTTCTACAATCCCAATGAGAATTGGCTCACCCGGCAATTCACCATCGAATATGGCGTGCTCTTTGGTTTGCTCCTGCCCGCCCTGGCCCGGCTTGGCCTGCCTCTGCCGCTGGGCGGCACCTCCAATCATTTCCGCGTGGCGGCCCTCGCTCATGTTGGCGGCTGGGATCCCTACAACGTCACCGAGGATGCCGACCTCGGTTTGCGCCTTGCCCGCATCGGCTATGACACCGATGTCTTGCCGGGCGTGACCTACGAGGAAGCCAATTCCCGCCTCGGCAACTGGCTGAAGCAGCGCGCCCGCTGGCTCAAGGGCTTTCTGCAAACCTGGCTGGTGCATATGCGCGAACCGGCCATGTTGCGTCGGCAACTGGGGTGGCCCGGCTTCATCACCGTGCAGGCGCTGTTTCTCGGCATGCTCGTTTCGGGGCTGTTCCATCCGTTCTTCATGGTCGCGGGTCTGTGGCTCCTCGCCCATGCCGACATGACCACGCCCTTCGCCACATCCGCCGGTCCCCTGGTTGGCGGTCTGGCGCTCGCGATCTTTGTCGCCGGCCATGGCGTCTCCATGCTGGCGGGCCATGTGGCGCTGCGCCAGACGGGCATCCGGCGCTGGCCCTTCGCCATTGCCACCATGCCCGTCTATTGGCTGCTCATCAGCCTCGCGGCCTGGCTTGCCCTGTGGCAGTTCGCGCGCGCCCCCTTCCACTGGAACAAGACCGAGCACGGTCTCTCCCGCTTTCAAAGAAGGCGGTGACGCAGCCGTTCAGGCGGCGGCGGGAGTCTTCACGGGGCGCTTCACCGTCTTGTCCGCATCCTGTTCGGCAAGCCAGTTGGGCAGGAAGGTGAAGGCCTCCTCCAGCACATGCGGCGTATGCAGACCCGGCGAGAAGCCCAGGGCGCGCAGATAATATTCCTGCAGGGCCGGGCGGAATTTCGGATGCGCGCAATTCCTGATGATGAGTTCAGCCCGCTGCCGGGGCGCCAGGCCGCGCAGGTCGGCCAGACCCTGTTCGGTCACCAGCACCATCACGTCATGCTCGGTGTGGTCCACATGGGTTGCCATAGGCACGATGCACGAGATGGTGTCGTTCTTGCGCGCCGAGGGCGTCATGAAGAAATTGAGATAGGCGTTGCGGGTGAAGTCGCCCGAGCCGCCGATGCCGTTCATGATCGACGTGCCCTGGATGTGGGTCGAGTTCACGTTGCCATAGATGTCGGCCTCCACCATGCCGTTCATGGCGATGACGCCGAGGCGGCGGATCACCTCAGGGTGATTGGAGATGCCCTGCGAACGCAGGATGATGCGCTCGCGGTAATAATCGATATTGTCGAGAAAGTCGGCCAGCGCGGCGCGCGACAGCGACAGGGCCGAGGCCGAGGCCGAGACCATCTTGCCCGAACGGATCAGCCGCAGCATGCCGTCCTGCAACACTTCGGTGAAGGCGGTGAGATTGTCGAAGGGCCCGTCCTCCAGCCCGGCCATCACCGCGTTGGCCACATTGCCCACGCCCGACTGCAGGGGCAGCAGATCCTTGGGCATGCGCCCCATCTTCACCTCATGCGCCAGGAACTCCAGGATATGTCCGGCAATGGCATGGGACGCCGCGTCCGGCGGGGTGAATTCATTGTTGCGGTCGGGGTGATGGGTCTCGACGATGGCCACCACCTTGCCCGGGGCGCAATGCAGATAGGCCTCGCCGATGCGGTCGGCCGGGCCGATGATGGGAATGGGCTTGCGGTGCGGCGGCAGGGCGGCGTTGTAATAGATGTCGTGCATGCCTTCCAGGCGCGGGTCCTGCCAGTGGTTCACCTCGAGGATGATCTTGTCGGCAAGGTCCACCCAGGTCTTGTTGTTGCCCACGGCGGTCGTCGGGATCAGGCGGCCGTCGGGCAGAATGCCGGTCACTTCCACCACCGCGAAGTCAAGCTTGCCGAGAAAGCCGAACCAGGCGTCCTGCGCCACATGCGACAGGTGCATGTCATTGTAATACATCTGCCCGGCGTTGATGCGCTGGCGGCAGACGGGATCGGACTGATAGGGCAGACGCATGGCAATGCCGTCGGCCCGGGCCAGGGCACCGTCAAGCTCCGGCGCGGTGGAGGCCCCCGTCCAGATGGACACCTTGAAATCCTCGCCCGCCGCATGGGCGGCATTGATCCGGTCGGCCAGTTCCAGCGGCACCAGCTTGGGATGGCCCGAACCGGTGAAACCGCTCATGCCGATGGTTGCCCCGTGGGGGATGAGGCGGGCGGCTTCGGTTGCCGTCATCACACGGGATTTGAGAGCCGGGCACTGGATGCGGTCGGCAGGGGTCAGGCGTGAATTCATCATCATAATCACTCGCTCCGGCAGGGCGGGGGGCTTGGGGTGCCAGCATGGTGCACCCAAATCGTTGCCCCATTCTTTCCGCGCCGCGGAAAATCATGCTGCAACGCAGAATATAGGGCCTGCGGAGCCTGTTAAGAAGATGTTTGTGAAAGAAAAATGACGTTGTGCACCTGCAAACTGGCGGCAAAAACGCCGCACCCCCGGTGAGGCGCGTCAAGCCGTTGAAATGTCGGAGAAACTGGAGCGGGCGATGGGAATCGAACCCACGACATGCAGCTTGGGAAGCTACCGTTCTACCACTGAACTACGCCCGCGCTCCTGTCGCGTTACAGCGCGGCAGGCCCGCCCTGTCAAGCATGGCTGTCGGCAAACTTGCCCGTGGCAATGGCGCCGAGCTGGTCTAGGATGCCCCCATGTATCAGGAAACCACCCGCCAGATCCGCGTCGCCGTGACCCCGGCCTATCTCGCCAGCCAGTCCGAGCCGGACGCCGACCGCTTCCTCTGGTCCTATACAGTGACGCTGGAGAACCTGGGGCAAGAGACGGTGCAACTGCTGTCGCGCCACTGGATCATCACCGACGCGCGCGGCCATGTGCAGCATGTGCAGGGCGAGGGCGTGGTGGGCGATCAGCCGGTGCTGGGGCCGGGAGACCGCTATCAATATTCCTCGGGCTGCCCCCTCTCGACGCCCTCCGGCATCATGTCCGGCAGCTACCAGATGACGACGCTGGCGGGCGAGAGGTTCGACATCGCCATTCCCGCCTTCTCCCTCGACAGTCCCCACGCCGAACACAGCGTCAACTGATGTTACTTCCCGCGCTTTCCGACATTGAAACCCTGCTGGAACGGCTCATCGCCTTCGAGACCACCTTCGCTCAGGGCACCATCGCCATCACCGAATTCATCGAGGCCTGGCTCGATGACCATGGCGTGCCCCACACCCGCATCGATTATGAGACCGGCCACAAGACCAATCTCTTCGCCACCATCGGACCCGATGGGCCGGGCGGGGTGGTCCTCTCCGGCCATCTCGATGTCGTGCCGGTGACGGGCCAGAACTGGGCCAGCAATCCCTTTGAACTTGTCCGCCGGAACGATCGGCTCTTCGGTCGAGGCACCTGTGACATGAAGGGCTTTGCCGCCGTGGTGCTGGCCATGGTGCCCTGGCTGGTGCGGCAGAATCTCAAGCGCCCCATCCATCTGGCTTTCTCCTGCGATGAGGAAGTGGGCTGCAAGGGGGTGCGCCCGCTGGTGCGCTGGTTGCAGGAGCGGACAGCGAAGCCGGAGGCCGTCATCGTCGGCGAGCCGTCGCTCATGGCGGTGGTCACGGGCCACAAGGGCATCGCCAGTTTTGAAACCACGGTCACGGGGCACGAGGCCCATTCCAGCCTCACCGATCGCGGCGTCAACGCCATCATGGTGGCGGCGGAGCTCATCGGCGAAATCTCGCGCCTCCGCGCCGACCTCACGGCGGCGGGCGATCCCGCCGGGCGCTTCGATCCGCCCTTCACCACCATCCATGTCGGCACCATCCAGGGCGGCACGGCGCGCAACATCATTCCGCGCCAGTGCCAGTTCCAGTGGGAGACGCGCGTGGTGCCGGGCACCGATCCGCGCGCCATCCTCGCCCGCCTCGATGCCTTCGCCGCAACCCTTGTGCCCGCCAGGCGGGCTACCGGCCGGGCCGCGGGCACCCCCCCCCGGACCACCAATGAGGTGGCGGCTCGGGCACCGGGCGGGGCGGGTGCCGCGGAAGCGCTGGCCCGCCACTGTGCCGGGGCCAATGCCACCGAGGCTGTCTCCTATTGTGCCGAGGCGGGCCTGTTCCAGCAGGCGGGCTTCTCCACCGTCATCTGCGGCCCCGGTTCCATTGAACAGGCCCACAAGCCCGATGAATTCATCGCGGCCAGCGAGCTCGCGCGCTGCCGCAGCTTCATCGAGCGGCTTGCCGCCCGCCTCTCCTTGTAAAGGCCGCAGTCATTTCCCATCTCGGGGGCCGTGATGGAGGCAACGATGCTGTTCCTGTTGAATGTGCTGTGGTTTGTCATGGGCGGCTTTCTCGCTGCGCTCGGCTGGGTGCTGGCCGGCGTCATTATGGCGCTCACCATTGTCGGCCTGCCATGGGCACGCTCCTGCTTTGCCATTGCGCGCTTTTCCGCCTGGCCCTTCGGCCATGACATGGTGGACCGCAAGCATGTGGGCCAGCATGACCTCGGCACCGGCGCGCTCGGCGCCATCGGCAATGTGCTGTGGTTCCTGCTGGCGGGCTGGTGGCTGGCGCTGGGTCACATCACGCTGGCCGCAGGCCTTGCCATGACCATCATCGGCCTGCCCTTCGCCTGGCAGCATGTGAAGCTGGCGCTGGCCTCGCTCTTCCCCGTGGGCAAGAGCGTGGTGGCGGTGAACCAGATCAGTCTTCTGCCGGGGACGCAGCAAATTCGGAAGGCTTGAAGCCATAGACCGACGAGCAGAACTCGCAGGTCACCGTAATTGCGCCATCATGCACCATGGCGGCGCGGTCGTCTGCCGGGAAGTTGCGGATCATCCGTTCCACCGCGGCGCGTGAACAGGTGCAATGCCGGGCAAGGGCGATCGCCGGATAGGCCGTCACCCCCGGCTCGTGATAGAGCCGGTAGAGCAGGGCTTCGGCGCCAAGCTGCGGATCCAGCAACTCGTGATCCTCCACCGTGTCCAGCAGCATGTGGGCCGTGGCCCAGTCGTCATCCCGGCTGGCATCGCCGTGGCCGCCTTCGCCCGGCAGATGCTGCACCATGACCGCCCCGGCGCGCCAATGGGTGCCATCCCTGGTGGTGAGCGGGCCTGACGCCAGCTTCAGCCGCGTCGGGATCTGCTCCGACTGCGCAAAGTAAATGTCGGCCGCCTGCGCCAGCGAAATCCCCTCCAGCGGCACAATGCCCTGATAGCGGTCCATGTCGCCGCCCTGGTCCACCGTCATGGCGAGGTGGCCCTGGCCCAGCAGGGCGGCCTGCGTCGGTCTTGCCATGGCGGCAATGCGGGCCAGGTCATAGCGCGCATAGCCGCGCACTCCATGGGGCGAGGCGAAATCCGCCACGATGAGATCAACCGGGCCATCGGTCTTGGTCTGAAGGATGAAGCGGCCCTCGAATTTCAGCGCCGATCCCAGCAGGGCCGCCAGCGCCACCGCCTCGGCCAGCAGCGCCGATACGGGTGCGGGATAATCATGGCGCGACAGGATGTCGTGAATCACCGGGCCAAGGCGGACCAGCCTGCCGCGCGCGCCCAGGGTCTTCACCTGAAAGGGCAGGACCATGTCGTCGGTCTGGGTCATGTCAGGCCATGCAGGACAGAAGAATGCTCTTCTGGATATGGAGTCGGTTTTCCGCCTCGTCAAAGATCACCGATTGCGGCCCGTCCATCACCTCGTCGGTCACTTCCTCGTTGCGGTGGGCGGGCAGGCAATGCATGAAGATGGCACCGGGCGCGGCCTTCCGCATCAGCGCGCCATTCACCTGATAGGGCTTGAGCAGATTGTGGCGGCTTGCGGCATCCGTGTCATGCATGGAAACCCAGGTGTCGGTGATGACGCAACTGGCATTCTTCACCGCCGCCTCCGGCGCGGTCGTCAGCATCACATCGGCCTTCTCGCGCCGGGCCCAGTCCAGCACCGCAGGATCGGGCGCCAGTTCCGTGGGGCACCCCAGTTGCATCCGGCCGCCCAGGCGGCCAACCGCATGAATCCATGAGGCCGCGACATTGTTGCCATCCCCCAGCCAGGCCACCGTCTGCCGGGCCAGTGGTCCTTTGCGTTCCTCCAGCGTCAGCACATCGGCCAGCACCTGACAGGGATGAGTCTTGTCGGTCAGCCCGTTGATGACAGGCACCGTGGCATGTTCCGCCATGCCCAGAAGGCTCGAATGCTTCGCGGCGCGGATCATGATGGCGTCCACATAGCGCGACAGCACGCGCGCCGTATCGGCAATGGTTTCGCCGCGCCCGATCTGCGTGTCGTTGGCGGTGATGACCACGGCCTCGCCGCCCAGTTGCTTCATGGCCACTTCAAAGGAGACGCGGGTCCGGGTCGAGGGCCGCTCGAACACCATGGCGAGGATACGGCCCTTCAGCGGCTCGCCGGCATCGCGCCAGCCCTTGGGCTTGCCGGCCCGCGCTTCCTTGATGGCCCGCGCCCGGTCCACGATGGCGCGGAGATCGGCCGGCGTGTGGTCTGCGATGTCGAGAAAATGCCGGAGAACCTCAGCCATGGTCACGCCTCATCCTTCTTCTGTTCCAATGCGGCGCAGGCGGCATCAAGCCGCGCCACCGCCGTGTCGATGTCAGCATCGCTGATGGTGAGCGGCGGCAACAGTCGCACCACATTCTGGCCCGCGCCGATGATCAGGAGCTTCTGATCCAGCGCCGCCGCCTGCACCGCCGTGTTCGGCACCGTGCAGGCCAGGCCCAGCATCAGGCCCTCGCCCCGCACCGCGCCGATGATTTCGGGATGGGCATCCTTCAATGCCGCAAGCTTCTGCTTCAGCAGCAGGCCCTTCCGGCGCACGCCATCAAGAAAGCCCTCGGCCAGGATCACGTCGAGCACGGCATTGCCCACGGCGGTGGCCAGCGGATTGCCGCCGAAGGTGGAGCCATGCGTGCCCGCCGTCATGCCCTTGGCCGCGTTCTCCGTGGCAAGGCAGGCACCCAGGGGAAAGCCGCCGCCGATGCCCTTGGCAATGGCCATGATGTCGGGGGTGATGCCCGCCCACTCGTGGGCAAAGAGCTTGCCGGTGCGACCGACGCCGCTTTGCACTTCATCGAGCACCAGCAACAGGCCACGCTCGTCGCAGAGCTTGCGCAAGGCCCGCAGGAATTCCGGCGGGCAGGGGCGCAAGCCCCCCTCGCCCTGAACGGGTTCGATGAGAATGCCCGCCGTGGCAGCGCTGATGGCCCTTTCCACTGCCGCCAGGTCGCCGAAGGCCACCTGATCGAAGCCATCGACCCGGGGGCCGAAACCCTCGAGATATTTCTCCTGCCCGCCCGCCGCGATGGTGGCGAGTGTGCGGCCATGGAAAGCGCCCTCAAAGGTGATGAGGCGATGGCGTTCCGGCTGGCCCAGGGCCCAATGGTGCCTGCGCGCCATCTTGATGGCGCACTCCAGAGCCTCTGCCCCGGAGTTGGTGAAGAACACCGTGTCGGCAAAACTCGCATCGATGAGCCGCCGCGCCAGTTTCTCCTGTCCCGGCATCTGATAGAGATTGGAGGTGTGCCAGATGGCGCGGGCCTGCTCGGTCAGGGCGGCCACCAGATGCGGATGGGCATGGCCGCAACTCGTCACCGCCACGCCCGCGCCGAAATCGAGATAGGCCTCATCATCCGCGGTGAAGACCCAGGCACCCTCGCCACGCACGAAGCCAACCGCGGCGCGGTTATAGGTAGGAAGCACGGGAGCAATCATCTTGGCCTCGCCGCTCAAAAGAAAATGCGCCGGGGCCACCGGCGCAACGCTGTGGATAAATACCCTAAATCACCTGTGCGTGAGGGTCAATTATTCCGCGCCTGTTGCGCGAATGCATCGCTTTTGCCGTCCTGAGTCAAAACAGCGCATGGACCAGAGATTCCGACTGTGGGTAACGTTTGGTTAACCACGCGGAAATGGCGGAAGCTGGGGAAAACAACCCGTCAGCAACCGCCGGATTCTTGCGGGGGAGTCACCGCCTATTGTAGGGTCCACCCAACACTTCTACGAAATGTAGGGCTTCAAGGTCAGTATCAAGCACACCAAACGCCGCTTCGGGTCAAAGCGGCGCGAGCTAAGGGATTCACCGTGAACGAGAATTTGTCACCAGCCGCAGGCAACGAGAAAATGCCCTGGACCGAGGAGCGGGTCGAACTGCTCAAGAAGCTGTGGGACGATGGTCTCTCCGCCAGCCAGATCGCGCTCCGCCTCGGCGCCGGCGTCACGCGCAATGCCGTCATCGGCAAGGTGCATCGCCTCAACCTCTCGGGCCGGGTCACCCAGCCGCGTTCAACCGCGCCGCGTGCCCCGCGCAAGACGCGCGAGCCGAGCCACCCCGGCCGTCCCGCCGCCGGCCCCTCCATGCCGTCGTCCGGCTCGGCGGCGCTGAAATCCTACACCCGCCCCGAGGCCGCGCCGCGCCTGGAGGCCCTGCCGGAGCCCAAGCCGCTCCGCCTCCTCGACCTGCCCAAGGATGGCCGCATCACCATTCTTCATCTCTCCGACAAGACCTGCAAATGGCCCATCGGCGATCCCGGCAACGAGGACTTCTGCTTCTGCGGCCACAACCCGCGTGAAGGCTCGCCCTATTGCGAGTATCACGCCCGCATGGCCTATCAGCCGGTGCAGGACCGCCGCCAGCGCCGCAGCGCCTGAGACGCACACGGTCATGACCCTCGAGCAACCGGCGGTCAGTTGGAATCAACTGCCGCCGATAGGTTGCTCGAAAATCAATATGTTGGCGCAACTTTCTCTCTCAAATCGTTCCGATTTGATCGTCCGTTGCGCTCGAGCGGGGAGCCCAGCTTCCGGCTCTTTTGTTTGCGCCTGCCCTTGTGGCTGTCAGGCTCTTTACCTAACGTCGGGGCCAAGAGGTTTGCCCCATGCCCGCCACCGTCAGCGCCCTGCCGCACAAGATCGACACCATCGAACATTTTGAAATTCCGCTTTCCGGCAAGGTGAAGCTGGCGGCGCGCCTGTGGCGGCCCCGGGACGCGCTGAAACATCCCGTGCCGGCGCTCTTGGAATTCCTGCCCTATCGCAAGACCGACGGCACCCATGCCCGCGATGCCGTGACCCATGCCTATCTCGCCGGCCATGGCTATGCCTGCCTGCGCGTCGACCTGCGCGGCACGGGCGACAGTCAGGGCGTCTTCGAGGATGAATACAGCGAGCAGGAACTGGACGACGCGGTGGAGGTGATCGGCTGGCTGGCGCGCCAGAAATGGTGTGACGGCACGGTCGGCATGTTCGGCATGTCCTGGGGCGGCTTCAACGCGCTGCAAGTGGCGGCCAGGCGCCCCGCCGCCCTCAAGGCCATTGTCACCCTCTGCTCCACCGACGACCGCTATGAGGATGACATCCATTACAAGGGCGGCAGTCTGCTGGCCGAGAACATCGGCTGGGCCGCCGCCATGCTCGCCATCCTGTCGCGCCCGCCGGATCCGAAATGTGTCGGGCGCAGCTGGAAGAAGCTCTGGCTCGACCGCCTCAACACCATGCCCTTCCTCGCCCTACCCTGGCTCGAACATCCGCACCGCGACGCCTATTGGAAGCGCGCCTCGGTGTGCGAGGACTTCGGCAGGATCGAAGCGGCAACCCTGGTGGTGGGCGGCTTCAATGATGCCTATGTCAACGCTGTGCCGCGCCTCATGCGCGGCCTGCGTTCCGTGCGCAAGGCCATCATCGGTCCCTGGACCCACGCCTATCCCCACCTCGGGGCCGAACCGCAGATCGGTTTCCTGCACGAGATGCTGCGCTGGTTTGACCGCTGGCTGAAGGACAAGCCCACCGGCGTTCACCTCGATCCCGATTTCCGCTTCTTCATCGCCGACCCGCACCGCCCCACCGGCGCGGTGCCGGAAGAATTCGCGGGCCGCTGGCTGGGCGATGCCTTCTGGGGTTCGGGCCAGACCACGCTCAAGACCTTCCACCTCACCACGCAGGGCATTGCCATGACGCCGGGCGGTGATGAGATGGCCCTCACCCTGGATGCGCCCATCCGCCTGATGACCGGGCAGGGCGAATACTGCGCCATGTTCGGCGGCGCTGAATTGCCCGCCGACCAGCAGGCCGATGATGCCGCCGCCATCACCTTTGATTCGCCGCCGCTGGCTGAAGGCATCGACCTCGCGGGCCAGCCCGTGGCCGAACTCGACATCGCGGTTGACCAGCCGGTGGCGCAACTGGTGGTGCGCCTCGCCCACATCTGGCCGTCGGGCGAGGTATCGCGCCTGAGCTATCAGGTGTTCAATCCCGCCATGCTCACCGGCCGCGACACGCCGAAGCCACTGGTGCCGGGCAAGCGCATCCGGGTCAAGGTGAAGCTCAATGATCTCGCCGCCCATGTGCCCGCGGGCCATCGCCTCCGCTTGAGTGTGGCCACCTCGTGCTTTCCGCTGGTCTGGCCCGTGGCCGCGCCGGTGGCGCTCACCGTTCATGCCGGGGCTTCGCAGCTTCTGCTGCCGCTGCGCCGGGTCAAGGCCTTCGAGCCGCCAGTGGAATTCAAACCGGCGGAGGGCGCTCTACCCGCCAGGGTGAAGCAGGTGTCACCGCCCCGGCATGAGCGCCGCTTCGCCACCGACGACAAGACCGGCGCGCAGACCCTCACCATCCTCGATGATTTCGGCCGCGAGGAGATCAGGCCCCATGGCCTGGTGACGCAAACCATCGCGCGTGAGACCTACAGCCTCCAGCCTGGCGATCCCCTGTCGGCCCGCATGGCGACCCACTGGACCGAGGAGATGACCCGCGCCACGTGGCAGGTGCGCACCGAGACCCACACCAGGTTCGCGGCGACAAAAACCCACTGGCTGGTGGAGGCGAAGCTGGAGGCCTTCGAGGGCAAGAAGAAAGTGGCCAGCCGCACCTGGAAAAAGAAAATTCCGCGCCAGCTGCAATGACCGCGCCCGTTATCCTCTGGTTCCGCCGCGACCTGCGCCTGTCCGATCATCCGGCACTGGCGGCAGCCGTCAGGGCCGGACCCGTCATTCCCGTCTTCGTGCTGGATGAGGCGACGCTGCGCCCCCTCGGCGGTGCCGCGCGCTGGTGGCTGCACCATGCGCTGCACAGTCTCGCCCGTGACCTGCCATTGGTGCTGCGGCGGGGCCGGGCCGCAACCGTGCTGGAGCGGCTGGCGGCGGAGACGGGGGCCAGCGCCATCTATTTCTCGCGCGGGTATGAACCGGGCGAGATCAGGCAGGAGCGCGAGACCAAGGCCTGGGCCGATGGCCGCGGCGTGTCGCTGCATCGCCATGGCGGCGGGCTGTTGCAGGAACCGGAGGCCGTTGCCACCGGACAGGGCACGCCCTTCAAGGTCTTCACCCCCTTTGCCCGGGCGCTGCGTGGCCTGCCGCCGCGTGCGCCCAAAGCGCGCGCTGAAGTCACGCTGGCCGGAAACCTTCCTGGGGGGGATAGCCTGACCGACTGGGGGCTCCTGCCCACACGCCCCGACTGGGCCACGGGTTTTGCAGGGGTGTGGCAGCCGGGCGAGGCGGGCGCGCGGGCACGGCTGGCAGAGTTCCTCGCTGACGACGTGGCCGCCTATGCGGCGGCCCGCGACATGCCCGCCCGACCCGCAACCTCGCGCCTGTCGCCCCATCTGCACTGGGGCGAGATCAGCCCGGCCCAGGTGTGGACCGCCAGTCACAGTGTCATGGCGCAAGCGGGCGGCATGAAGGATCACGGCGGCGAAAAATTTCTCAGCGAACTCATCTGGCGCGACTTCTGCGCCCACCTGTTGTTTCATTTTCCTCACATCACGGACCAGCCCTTCCGCACCGAATTTGCCGATTTTCCGTGGACGGATGATCCGGCGATTCTGGCGCGCTGGCAGCGCGGTGAAACCGGCTACCCCATGGTCGACGCCGGGATGCGCGAACTCTGGACCACCGGCACCATGCACAATCGCGTGCGCATGATCGTGGCCTCCTTCCTCATCAAGCATTTGCTGCAGCACTGGCGCGCCGGCGAGGCCTGGTTCTGGGACACACTGATTGATGCCGACCTCGCGTCCAACGTGGCCAACTGGCAATGGGTGGCAGGCTCGGGGGCCGATGCCGCACCCTTCTTCCGCATCTTCAATCCCGTCTTGCAGGGCGAGAAGTTCGATCCCCAGGGCCGCTACGTCAGGCGGTGGCTGCCCGCTCTTGCAGCTCTGCCGGACAAATCTGTCCACGCGCCCTGGACCCTGCCGGAAAGCGTGCGTCCGAAAAACTATCCGCCGCCCCTGGTGGACCACGCCGGGGCCCGCGCCCGCGCTCTCCTTGCCTACCAGTCGCTCGGCACGTGACCGGCAGAAGCCTGCCGCCTCAGGTCACGGGTGCAGCGACCACCGCATTGCCGCGGCCCCTGTGGCACCGGCCAACGGGTTCGAAGCGAAAGCTCAGGCGCAGCCGATCCGCGGCCTTGGTCGCTGCGGGAAAGGCAACCAGCATCAGCCCGTGGCGCAGGCCGCTTCTGGTCAGCATGGAACAAATGTCAGAGGACACGGCAATGGGCTCCGCCATGCCATGGCCCTGCGGACGCGCCGTAAGCAGTTCCCCGATCTCGCCAACGCGCGCCGCCAGCACTTGCCCCACGGTCAATTGCGCCACCACCCAGACCACGGCGGCAGCGCCAAGTCCCGCCCCCCATCCTGCCCCCGTGCCTGCCATGCCTGTCTCCCGCGCTGCTGGCTGCATCTCTATTGTGGCCCGCCTTGCCGCGCCGTTAACGCCCGGTCTGTCGGCAAAGAAAAACCCCCGGATGTCTCCGGGGGTTTTCCGTGCCGAGGCCGATCTCAGATGAGCTTGGCCAGCGCCACGGCGGTATCGCCCATGCGGTTGGAGAAGCCCCACTCGTTGTCATACCAGGACAGGATCGAGCACAGCGTGCCGTCCATCACCTTGGTCTGGTCCATGTGGAACACCGAGGAATGCGGGTTGTGGTTGAAGTCCACCGAGACGTTGGGTTCCGTGGTGTAGCCCAGGATGCCCTTCAGCGCGCCATTGGCCGCCTTCTTGATGGCCTCGTTGATCTCGTCCTTCGAGGTCGCGCGCTTGGCGATGAACTTGAGGTCCACCACCGAGACGTTGGGCGTCGGCACGCGCATGGCGAAACCGTCGAGCTTGCCCTTGAGCTCCGGCAGCACCAGGCCCACGGCCTTGGCCGCGCCGGTGGAGGTCGGGATCATGGACAGAGCCGCCGCGCGGGCGCGGTAGAGGTCCTTGTGCATGGTGTCCAGCGTCGGCTGGTCGCCGGTATAGGAATGGATGGTCGTCATGATGCCCTTTTCGATGCCGATGGCATCGTGCAGCACCTTGGCCACCGGCGCGAGGCAGTTGGTGGTGCAGGAGGCGTTGGAAATGACGACGTGATCCTTGGTCAGCTTGTCGTGGTTGACGCCATAGACCACCGTCATGTCAGCGCCGTCCGACGGGGCCGAGACGATGACGCGCTTGGCCCCGGCGGCAAGATGGGCGGCGGCCTTGTCGCGCGCCGTGAAGATGCCGGTGCATTCCATCGCGATGTCGATGCCGAGATCCTTCCACGGCAGCTGCGACGGATCCTTGATGGCCGTGACCTTGAACTTGTCGGTGCCGATGGAGATGGAATCGCCGTCCACCTTCACCTCGTGCGGGAACTTGCCGTGCACCGAGTCCCAGCGCAGCAGATGGGCATTGGTTTCCACCGGGCCCAGGTCGTTGATGGCCACCACGTCGATGTCCTTGCGGCCGGACTCATAGATGGCGCGGACGACGTTGCGGCCGATACGGCCAAAACCATTGATGGCAATGCGAACTTTGGACATGTCTCTCCTCCTTGAATCCATCAGTCAGGAGAAACTATAGGCTGATTCCGGCCAGACAAAAGGGGGCGCTTTCGGGAAAAAGCGCCAGTCCGCTATGCGGAATTGGCGGTTTACCTGCCCTTGGGGGCGGTGCGCCGGATGGGCGCCTTCACCTTGGCCTGGGCGGGCTTGATTCTGGTCGCCGGACCCTTCTGGGCATGAATGGGCTTGGCCGCCACATCCGCGTCGACCATGCGTGCGGCGTGGTGCCAATGCTCCTCGGACTTGCCGTGGGGGCGGCCCTCTTCCTCCCAGAGTTTGTAGGCCAGGGCTGCGATGCGGGCGTTGCGGTCGCCGGAACCGGAATGCGATGTCATGGAGTTCTCCTGAATCCCTGTCACGCAAGCACCATGATGCCACGCGATCGCCGTTGCTGCAATGCGCAAAAGGGACGCGGCGCTTCCGGTCTGGCGGATTATCTGCGCCACCAGCCCTGCCAGCGGCCCACGCGCCACAGCGACAGAAGGACAAGCGGCATGACATGCCACAGCGCCGGAGCGAAATGATATTGCAGGGTGATCCAGTGCAGGACAGCGGCCCCGGCAGCGCCATAGGCCAGCCGTTGCAGGCGTTTCCAGCGCCGCCCCAGGCGCCGCACCGAGGCATCGTTGGAGGTGGCGGCCAGAACGAGCAGGATCACAAAGGCCAGCCAGCCGCTCCAGATGGCCGGATCGGGCAGGGCCGCCACCATGGCGGCGGCCGACCCCTCATCGACCACATAAGCCAGCGTGTGCAATGCCGCATAGCCAAAGCCAGCCACGCCGATGGCGCGCCGGCGCCGGATGAGCCAGCGCAGCGCGGTTGATTGTGGAAAGAGCAGGGAAAGCGGCGTCAGCAGCAGGGCCGCCACCACCAGCCGCACCGCCATGACGCCGGAGGGATAATAGAGCCGGTGAACATTGCCGCCGAAGAATTCCGCCATCATGGGCAGTGCCGGCAGCGCCAGCAACAGCCAGAAGGTGGGCTTGGCCTGCCACAGGCGCTGCAGCCGCGCCATGGCCTTCGCCGCTGCCGCCGCCATCATCTATCTGATGTCGCGGATGGCGGGATAGAGCCGCACATAACGCTGATAGGCCGCCGCATAGGCAGCCCGCAGCGTCTTGTCCGGCATGAAGGTTCTGGCCCGCTTGGGCGGCGTCAGGACGGTTGCGGGCTGTGCACCGGTGGCCGCGATCAGGCCAAGGCGCGCCGCCCCGAAGGCCCCGCCGACATCGCCCGCCGCCGGCAGGTCAATGGGCAGGTCCAGAACCGTCGCCATGATCGACAGCCACAGGGCCGAGCGCGAACCGCCGCCCACCGCCCACAGCCGGTCGATCCTGGTGCCGGTGGCGGCAATGGCGTCCAGGTTTTCCCGAAGCGCGAAGGCCACGCCGTCGAGCACCGCATGCACCAGGGTCTTGCGGTCCGTCTCATGCGCCAGGCCCAGCATCAGCCCGCGCACTTCGGAATCGCCCACCGGCGTGCGCTCGCCCGAGAGATAGGGCAGGAACAGCGCCGGGGCCGGGCCGGAAACCCGGGGGCCGAGGGTGGACAGCAGTTTTGGCACCGGCGTGGCCAACAGGCCCGCCAGCCATTCCAGACTGGCGGCAGCCGAGAGAATGACGCCCATCTGGTGCCAGGTTCCGGGCACGGCATGGCAGAAGGCATGGACGGCGCGCGCCGGATTGGGCCGGAACTGGCGGTTGGCCACAAAGATCACGCCGGAGGTGCCGAGCGACAGGAAGGCGTCGTTGTCGTGGATGGCGCCCATGCCGCAGGCCGAGGCGGCATTGTCGCCACCGCCGCCCGCAACCACCGGACGCTTGGCCATGCCCCAGGCGCGGGCCACGGCGGGGCTGAGCCGGCCCGTGGCCGCCGTGCCCTCGAACAGGGTCGGCATCTGGGCGCGTTCCATGGATGAAGCCGCGAGCAATTCATCCGACCACTGACGTTTTCCCACATCGAGCCAATGGGTGCCGGCCGCGTCCGAGAGGTCCGAGGCATAGTCGCCGGTCATGCGGAAGCGGATATAGTCCTTGGGCAGCAGCACCTTGGCCACGCGCGCGAAGGTCCTGGGTTCGTGCTTCTTCACCCACAGCAGCTTGGGCGCGGTGAACCCGGCAAGCGCGATATTGCCGGAAATGGCGCGGGCGCGGGGTTCGGCGCGCTCGATCTCGGCGCCTTCGGCAAAGGCGCGCGCGTCATTCCACAAAATGGCAGGCCGCAGGACCTTGCCCGCGCCGTCGAGCAGGGTGGCGCCATGCTGCTGGCCGGAAAGGCCGATGCCCTCCACCGCGGCCATGGCCCTGGGCTTCATCTTGCGCAACCGGGCGATGACGGCGTTGCAGGCGCGCCACCAGTGCTCGGGATTTTGTTCCGACCAGCCGGGCCGGGGGCGCGAGACCTTGAGCGGGGCGGAGGCTGTGGCGATGATCTTCTGCCGCCCGTCCATCACCACGCCCTTCACCGACGACGTGCCAAAATCCAGACCGAGAAACATGGGAGCGCTCCATCAGAGGAGGCCAGCATGATCCTACTTTGGCGGAGTGGCAACAGGTGCGCCAGGCGACGTGTGCTGCTTAAGAGGAGAACCAAGGACATCTTCAAAGCGCACGTTGAGAGCCGCGACAGAGGCTCGAAGCGCAGGCTTTGGCTTGAGCTTGAGAACCAATGACATCTTCAAAGCGCAGGTTGAGAGCCGCGACAGCGGCTCGAAGCGCAGGCTTTGGCTTTGGGCTTGAAAACCAATGACATCTTCAAAGGGCGCGTTGAGAGCCGCGACAGAGGCTCGAAGCGCAGGCTTTGGCTTTGGGCTTGAGAACCAATGACATCTTCAAAGCGCACGTTGAGAGCCGCGACAGCGGCTCGAAGCGCAGGCTTTGGCTTTGGGCTTGAGAACCAATGACATCTTCAAAGCGCACGTTGAGAGCCGCGACAGCGGCTCGAAGCGCAAGCTTTGAAGGAAATAATGGCGCGCCGAGCAGGATTCGAACCCACGACCCCCAGATTCGTAGTCTGGTGCTCTATCCAACTGAGCTACCGGCGCTTGAGTGGGCGGTTCATAATACGCTCACCCCGGGAAGGCAAGCCCTGGATGAGGGAACCCTTTGCGGCAGGCAACTCGGGGGCGGGCAGGGTGAGTTCCATGGTGGTGCCGGTCGCATCGCTTTTCACCAGCGCCAGTCCGCCGCCATGGGCCTCCGCCAGTTCGGCGGCTATGGCGAGGCCCAGACCCGTGCCCCCCGGCGTGGCCGAGGCGTGGAAGGCTTGAAACAGCTTGTCGCGCACCCGCTCGGGGATGCCGGGGCCATTGTCCGTGACGGTGATGTGGATGGTGTGGCGCTCCCGCCGGCTGGCCAGGGTGATGGCGGGCCGGGGCCGGTCGGCGCGGCCGTCCTGTTCCAGCGCCTGCAGGGCGTTGCGGATGAGATTGGAGAGGATGCGGGTCAATTGCTCGCGGTCGGCCTCCACCAGACACTTGTCTTCCACGCCATTGATAAGCTTCACCCTCCCGCCGCTGGACAGGGCGGAAACGGAGAAGACCTCCTTCACCAGGGGCTTCAGCGCGATCTGCTCCAGCACCGGCGGCAACTCCTGCGCCCGGCCGAAGTGCAGGGTCTGGTTGAGGAAGCCGATGGCCCGGTCAAGCGATGAGATGAGCTTGGGGGCCAGCTTCTGCACCGTGGGATCATTGACGTGGCCGATGCGGTCCGACAGAAGCTGGGCCGAGGTCAGCATGTTGCGCAGGTCATGGCTGACCTTGGACACGGCGAGCCCCAGCGCGGCGAGGTGGTTCTTCTGCGCCAGCAGGCCCGAGAGTTCACTCTGCAAATCCGCCAGCGCGCGTTCGGCGGCGGCAATCTCGTCGCCATCGTCACCGCGCGGGGTGATGATGCGGGTGCGGTCTTCCGGTCGCGCGGCGAAGGCCACCATATTGGCCGACAGGCGTTCGATGGGTTTGACCAGCAGCAGGTGCAGCGCGGCATAGACCAGACTGCCGACGATGACCGAGAGCAGGATGGAGATGAGCAGAATATCGCGCGCAAAGCCCAGCATGGCGGCGCGCAGGTTGCTCTCATGCAGGGCAATGTCCACGACACCCTCCGGCGCCCCCGGCGAGACATCGGTGACGCCGATCAGCCGGTCGCGGGGGCGCGCCAGGGTGCGCAGCGATTGCGCCACCTCGGCGAAGGTCAGGCCATGGCGCAGGTCGAAATGCGCCTCGATCATCGGCAGGTCTTCGGCCCGCAGCACCAGCCGCTTGGTATTGCCGCGTTTCAGCGACACCGCCGCCACCCCCGCCCCGGTCAGAAGATCGGCGCGCAATTCATCGCTCACCATCTGGTCGGGGGCGGCCTCGATGGCCAGGGCCGCCACCTCGGCCTGGGCGATGCGGGTTTTCAGCCATTGTGACCGGTAGTTGGCGATGGATGGCAGAAAGACCAGAATTTCCCCAAGAAAAACAAAAAGAAGCGTCAAGCCCAGCAGCTTGCCGGACAAGCCGCCGAGGCGCGGGCGCGGGGGGGCCGGGCTGAACTCCGGGGAAGCGGTCATGGGTGAAAAGGTTAAATCAGGCTTGATCCTGGAAGAATAATGCCAATGGCCGGGTTTTGTTCCCTCCAGGGTCCGGTTTCCAGCCCAGCGGAACGCGTTGACTCTTGGGCGGTTTTCGCCCATAACGCCCCGCCAATTCCAGGGAATAATAGGCTCCCGCCCAAACCAGCCGGACCAGGGGTCCGGTCATGGGTCTCGTGCTCGCCATGGGCCGGGGGTCTGATCGATACGGAGACTTGACGTGAAGCGCACCTATCAGCCGTCCAAACTTGTCCGCAAGCGCCGGCACGGCTTCCGCAGCCGCATGGCCACCGTCGGCGGCCGCAATGTCATCAGCCGCCGCCGCGCCAAGGGCCGCAAGCGGCTGTCGGCCTGATCCCATTTCCATGCAGCGTCTGACGCGGAGGCAGGATTTTCTCGCCGCCGCCCGTGCCGCCTCCCAGGCCATGCCCGGCATGGTCGTGCAGATGCGCGCCCGTGGGGATGACGCCGCGCCCCGCGTCGGCTTCACCTGCACCAGGAAGCTGGGCAACGCCGTGACCCGCAACCGCATCAAGCGTCGGCTGCGCGAGGCGGTGAGATTGTCGTTGCCTCCGGTGGCGCGGCCCGGCCATGATTATGTGGTGATCGGCCGGCAGGCCTCGGCCCACCGTGCCTTTACCGCACTTCAGAAAGATCTGGTGGCCGCGCTCGAGCGGCTGCACCACGTTTCCGCCAGGGACAAATAGGGACTTCCCATGCAACAGCAGAACACCCCTGACACCAAGAATCTTCTCCTGGCGATCGCGCTCTCCATCGTCATCATCTATGGCTGGCAGTTTCTTTACGCCAAGCAGAAGCCTGCTGCGCCGCTGCCGCAGGAAACCTCCCAGACGGCAACTCAGCCCGGCGCCGCCCCGCAAGCCGCCCCCGGCCAGGCCACGGTGCCGGGCATGGAAACGGCGAAGCTTGCCACCCGCACGGAGGCCGTGGCCGCCAGCCCGCGCCTTGCCATCGACACACCACTCCTGTCCGGCTCCATCAATCTCCTGGGCGCCCAACTCGATGATCTCCATCTCAAGGCCTACCACGAGACGGTCGACCCCCAGAGTCCCATCATCACGCTGCTGTCGCCCTCCGGCACGGCCAACGCCTATTTTGTCGAGCAGGGTCTGGTGGCACCGGCGGGGGTCGCCGTCCGCCCCCCCCAATCCAAGACCCGGTGGCGCGGCCCCCCCCGCCCCCTGCCCCGCCCCGGGCAGGCCCCCCCCCCCCCCCGGGG